>JBBRQA010000001.1:0-65776 GCA_038227085.1 Burkholderiales bacterium
ACCTTCGTGGTGTTCCTCGCGCGCGTGGTCGGATATCTGGTCGACAAGGCGGTGTTCAAGAGCGAGCGCGGCGTCGGCATGGGCTACTACCTCGTCGTGTTCGTGTGCGAGATCCTGTTCGGCATCCTCGCCTCGATCATCGTCGCGTGGTTCTCGCGCCAGCGCGAGTTCCGCGCCGACGCGGGCTCGGCGGGATTGCTGGGCTCGCCGCGTCCCATGGTCGCGGCGCTGCGCCGCCTCGGAGGCATCGAGGCGGGCGACCTGCCGCAGTCGTTCCAGGCTTCCGGGATCGCCGAGGGGCACGCGAAGTTCATGGGGCTCTTCGCCAGCCATCCCCCGATCGAGCAGCGCATCGCCGCGCTGGAAAGTCGGCGTCCCTAGGAGGAAGGCCTTCCCGGCGGCCATTCTCTTTTCGAGCTCGATGCCGCTAGCCCTGATCGTCTGCGCCACCGTCCTCGTCCACGCGGCATTCAACGGCAGCCGGCTGACGATCTCGCTCGAAGCGTTGTCCATGGGCGCATCGCCGCTCGCGGTGGGCGTGATGATGTCGCTTTTCGCGGCGCTGCCGATGCTGCTCGCCGTTCCCGCGGGGCGCATGGTGGACCGCATCGGCGTGCGCGTGCCGATCCTCGGCTCGGTGGCGGGGGTGGCGATCGCGGTGTCGCTTCCGGCGATCTTTCCCGTCCTCGACACCCTCTACTTCGCCGCGGCCGGGGCGGGCGCGAGCTTCATGCTGTTCCACATCGGCGCGCAGCACTTCGTGGGCGAGATGAGCAGCCACGCCACGCGCAAGGACAATTTCGGCTGGCTTGCCCTCGGCTTCTCGATCTCGAATTTCATCGGCCCCACTTTCGCGGGCTTCGGCATCGACACGCTCGGCTATCGCACGACGTTCTGCATGCTCGCCGCGCTCGCCGCCTGCTCGGGGGCCCTCCTCTTCACGCGGCGCCATGGGCTCGCGCACACCCCGCACGCCGGGTCCCACGGCGAACTGCGAAGCACCTTGGACCTCCTGCGCAATCCGGACTTGCGCCGTGTGTTCATGGTCTCGGGGCTCCTCGCGAGCGCGTGGGATCTTTTCATATTCGTGATGCCGATCTACGGGACGTCGATCGGATTGAGCGCCTCGACCATCGGGCTCATCTTCGGGGCGTTCGCGGCCGCCACCTTCCTCGTGCGCCTCGCCCTGCCGTGGCTGTCGCGGCGCATGCGCGAGTGGCGCATGATCACCGTCACATTCTGCATCGCGGGCGCCGCCTACGCGATTTTCCCGATGGCGCGCGAGGTCGAGGTCCTGGCCTCGATTGCTTTCCTTCTCGGCCTGGGCCTGGGCGCCACGCAGCCGTCGATCATGTCGCTCATCTACGCCACCGCGCCCGTGGGTCGTGCGGGCGAGGCGGTGGGCGTGCGCACCGTGGTGCTGAACGCGAGCCAGACGTTCCTGCCGCTCATGTTCGGCGGCCTCGGCGCGGCGGTGGGAATGTCGCCGGTGTTCTGGAGCATGGCCTCGGCGCTCGCCACCGGGGGCTGGTTCGCGAACCGCCGCAGGCGTTTCCTGGAGCGCTCCGGGGGCGTTTGATGGCGCACTGCACAATTCGCCCAAGTGCTTGTGTTAAAATGCGATTTTGCTGATTTCGGAGAGCCCTGCATGCCCATCTACGAATATCGCTGCGCCGCCTGCGGACACCAGCAGGAATTCCTGCAGAAGGTGAGCGATGCGCCGATGACGGTGTGCACGAAGTGCGGCAAGCCCGCCTTCGAGAAGATGGTCACCGCCGCCGGCTTCCAGCTGAAGGGCAGCGGGTGGTACGCGACCGATTTCAAGAACAGCGGCTCGAAGCCGGCGCCGACGACCACGCCGGCGAAAGCGAAGACCGATTCGAAGCCGGGCGATGCCACGACCCCGGGCGATGCAAAGCCCGCGAGTGAGACCAAGACGTCGAGCGACAGCTCGAGCACCCCTTCCACGCCGCCAGCCACGCCCGCCGCATCAAAATGATGGTGACGCTGCGGCGCTATTTCGTCGCCGGCCTCCTCGTCTGGATTCCGCTCGGCATAACGCTGTGGGTGCTGAAGCTCATCGTCGACGTGATGGACCTCTCCTTGCTGGCGGTGCCGGAGAATTTCCGCAGCGACAAGCTGTTCGGCTTCCACCTGCCCGGGCTCGGCATCATCCTCACGCTCGCCGTAGTCCTCGCCACGGGCGCGCTGGCCGCCAACTTCTTCGGCCGCAAGGTCCTGAAGCTCGGCGACTCGACGCTCTCGCGCATCCCGATCGTGCGCTCCATCTACGGCGGCGTGAAGCAGATCAGCGACACGCTCTTCTCGCCCGAAGGCAAGGCCTTCCGGCGCGCGGTGCTGGTGCGCTACCCGCACCAGGGCGCGTGGACCGTCGCTCTCGTCACCGGTGCGCCCGAGCACGAGGTCGCCGCCAAGCTCGGCACCGAGCAGGTCTCGGTGTTCGTGCCCACCACGCCCAACATCACCTCGGGCTTCTTCCTCATCGTGCCGCGCACCGAGACCATCGAGCTCGACATGAGCGTCGACGCGGCCCTGAAGTACATCATCTCCATGGGAGTCGCCGAGCCGGCGGCGCGTGAGAAGAAGATCCAGGCCACGATAGCCACGCCGTCCCCGTGACCGAGCCTGCCCCGGCAAGCATCGGCCCGGGGGGCACCCAATCCATTGGATCCCCGCCTTCGCGGGGGTGACGAAACAGAAAATGCGAACTGAATACTGCGGCAACACCGACGCCCGATTCCTCGGGCAGACCGTCACCCTCTTCGGCTGGGCGCACCGGCGCCGCGACCATGGCGGCGTGATCTTCATCGACATGCGCGACCGCGAGGGCCTGGTGCAAGTGGTCTGCGATCCGGATCGCGCGGACACCTTCAAGGCCGCCGACAGCGTGCGCAACGAGTTCGTGCTGCGTGTGGTGGGCAAGGTGCGTCGGCGTCCCGAGGGCACGGTGAACGCGAACCTGAAGAGCGGCGAGATCGAGGTCCTGGCCCACGAGCTGGAGATCCTGAACCCCGCGGTGACGCCGCCCTTCATGATCGACGAGGAGCACGTGAGCGAGGAGGTGCGGCTCAAGTACCGCTACCTCGACCTGCGCCGCGAGCCGATGCAGAAGGCGCTGAAGATGCGCCACGCCACGTCGCGCGCGGTGCGCGGCTACCTCGACGACAACGGCTTCATCGACGTCGAGACCCCGGTGCTCTACAAGTCCACGCCCGAAGGCGCGCGCGAGTTCCTGGTGCCCTCGCGCCTGCACGACGGCCAGTTCTACGCGCTGCCGCAGTCGCCGCAGCTCTTCAAGCAGCTGCTCATGGTGTCGGGCTTCGATCGCTACTACCAGATCGTGAAGTGCTTCCGCGACGAGGACCTGCGCGCCGACCGCCAGCCCGAGTTCACGCAGGTCGACATCGAGACCTCCTTCCTCACCGAGCGCGAGATCCAGGACCTGATGGAAGGCCTGGTGCACCACGTGTTCAAGCAGGTGCTCGGCGTGGACCTGCCGCCCTTCCCGCGCCTGACCCACGCCGAGGCCACCTCGAAATACGGCAGCGACAAGCCCGACCTGCGCGTGAAGCTGGAGCTGACCGAGCTCACCGACATCGTGCGCGACGCGAGCTTCAAGGTGTTCAAGTCGGCCGCGGAGCTGAAGGACGGGCGCGTCGCCGCGCTGCGCATTCCCGGCGGCAACGAGCAGTTCACCCGCAAGGAGCTGGACGACCTCACGCCCTTCGTCGCGATCTACGGCGCCAAGGGCCTCGCCTACATCCGCGTGAACGACCCGGCGAAGCTGAACGAGGAGGGCCTGCAATCGCCGATCGTGAAATTCCTCTCGCCCGAGATCCTCGCGAAGATCCTCGAGCGCACCGGCGCGAAGGCGGGCGACCTCCTCTTCTTCGGCGCCGACCGCCGCAAGATCGTGAACGACGCGCTGGGCGCTCTGCGCATGAAGGTGGGCCACGACAAGGGCCACGCCGAGGCCGGCTGGCGTCCGCTGTGGGTCGTGGATTTTCCCGCGTACGAATACGACGAGGAAGGCAAGCGCTGGGCGGCCGCGCACCATCCATTCACCGCGCCCAAGGACGAGCACGTGCAGTTCATGGAGAGCGACCCGGGCAAGGTTCTCGCCAAGGCGTACGACATCGCGCTGAACGGCTGGGAGATCGGCGGCGGCTCGGTGAGGATTCATCGCGCGGAGGTGCAGGCCAAGCAATTCCAGGTGCTCGGCATCAGCGAGGAGGAGCAGCGCGCCAAGTTCGGCTTCCTGCTCGACGCGCTCGCCTACGGCGCGCCGCCCCACGGCGGCGTCGCGTTCGGCTTCGACCGCCTGGTGGCGATGATGGCGGGCGTGGACCAGATCCGCGACGTGATCGCGTTCCCGAAAACGCAGCGCGGGCAGGACCTGATGGTCGAGGCTCCCAGCTCGGTCACCGAGAAGCAGCTTCGCGAGTTGCACCTCAAGCTGCGTAACGCGTAGATGCCCATCGCCCTCATCGCCCACGGCGGCGCGGGCAGCTGGCGCCCCGGATCCGAAGAGGATGCCATCGTGGGCGCGAAGGCGGCGGTCGAGGCAGGGCGCTCCGTCCTGCGTGCGGGCGGCTCCGCCCTCGATGCCGTGTGCGCGACGGTGGTGCTGCTCGAGGACAACCCGATCTTCAACGCGGGCACGGGCGCCGTCCTCAACTTTGACGGCTTCTGCGAGCTCGACGCCTGCGTGATGGTGAGCCGCGGCGCCTGCACGGGCGCGGTGGCGGCGCTGCAGCGCGTCAAGAACCCGATCCTCGTGGCGCGCAAGGTGATGGAGGAGACCGATCACGTGATGCTCGCGGGCGAGGGCGCGCAGCGCTTCGCCCGCGTGATGGGATTTCCCGACCATGACCCGTCCACCGCCGCGCGGCGCGCCGACTGGCACGACAAGAAGCAGCGCCTCGCGGAAGTTTTCGGCGAGAACAGCCTCAAGACGCGCCGCTTCCTCCAGGACCATCCCGAGTACGCGGGCGGCACGGTCGGCGCGGCCGCCGTGGACGCGAACGGAATCCTCGCCGCCGCCACCTCCACGGGGGGAGTGACCATGAAGCTCGCCGGGCGCGTGGGCGACTCGCCGATAGTGGGCGCGGGCAACTACGCGTCGCGCCACGTCGCGGCCTCGGCCACCGGCACCGGCGAATACGTGATGCGCTCGCTCGCGGCGCGCGCAGTCTCCGAAAAGGTCGCCCTCGGCGCGACGCTCGCTCATGCGATGAAGGAAGTCCTCGCTGAGCTGGCGAGTGACTACCAGGCCGACGTCGGCATGATCGCCGTGGATGGCGCCGGCACTCCGGTCGCGCGGCACCTCACGCGCGACATGCCGCACGCCTTCTTCGCCGGCGAGGATGCCGTCGTCTCGCGCATGCGCCTGGCGTGACGCACAAGATCCCGGTCTCGACGCTCGTCGTGATCCATACGCCGGATCTCCAGGTGTTGCTGCTCGAGCGCGCCGACCATCCCGGCTACTGGCAGTCGGTCACCGGCGGCCAGCACGAGGGCGAGGCCCTGCGCGACACCGCGATTCGCGAGGTGGGCGAGGAAACCGGGCTGCCCGCGGCGAGCTTCCCGCTCGTGGAATGGAACTTGGTGAACGTCTTCGAAATCTATCCCGTGTGGCGCCACCGCTACGCGCCCGAGGTGACCCACAATACCGAGCACGTGTTCGGCCTCGAGGTCCCCGGGCCGCTGCCGGTGAGGGTGGCGCCGCGGGAGCATCTCGCGGCCCAGTGGCTGCCGTGGACGGAAGCGGCCGAGCGCGTGTTTTCCTGGAGCAACCGAAAGGCGATCCTCATGCTTCCCGACAGAAAGCGCGGCTGAAAATGTCCCGGTCCAAGGCGTTCAACGTCGTCACGTACAACATCCACAAGGGCTTGTCCCAGTTCAACAAGCGCCTGGTGCTGCACGAGATCCGCGACCGCCTGAAGTCCCTCGACGCGGACGTCGCCTTCCTCCAGGAGGTCCAGGGCAAGCACGAGGCGAACTCGCGCCGCCACGTGACCTGGCCCGTGATCGGGCAGCACGAGTTCCTCACCCACGAGGGCTGCCACAACGTCTACGGCATGAACGCCGTCTACCAGGACGGCCACCATGGCAACGCGGTGGTGAGCCGCCACCCGATCCCGGTGTGGGAAAACATCGACGTCTCCCACCACCCCATGGAAAGCCGCGGCCTGCTGCACTGCGAGGTGCAGATCGAAGGGTGGAAGGAGCCGCTCCACTGCATCAACGTGCACCTGGGCCTCTGGGCGAGGAGCCGGCGCTTCCAGCTCGAGTGGCTGTGCGAGAGGATTCGCGCCTCGGTGCCGAAGAAGGGCCCGCTGGTGGTGGCTGGCGACTTCAACGACTGGCATCGCAAGGCCAGCAATTTTCTCGAGGACGAGCTCGGCCTGGTCGAGGTGTTCGAGAAGGCCGAGGGCCGTCCGGCAAGGAGCTATCCCGCGCAGATGCCGTTCTTCACGCTCGACCGCATCTACGTGCGCGACCTGAACGTCGAGAGCGTGACGCGCCACACCGGCGCACAGTGGTCGCGCCTTTCGGACCACGTGGCCCTGGCGGCGCGCCTGTCGCGCGTCTAGCGGTGGCTGTTGCCGCCGCGGTTGGCGGAAGCGCCGCGGATGAGTGTCCCCACCCCGGAGCTGGTAAGCACCTCGAGCAGCAGCGCGTGAGACACGCGCCCGTCGATGATGTGCGCGCTCTTCACGCCGTTCCTCACCGCGTCCAGCGCGCACTCGACTTTCGGCAGCATCCCACCGGAGATGGTGCCGTCGTCGATCATCTCCTTCACCTTCTGCGCGGTGAGCCCAGTGATCACCTTGCCCTCCTTGTCGAGGACGCCGGTGGTGTTGGTGAGGAGCACGAGCTTTTCGGCCTGCAGCGTGATGGCGAGCTTGCCCGCGGCGATGTCGGCGTTGATGTTGTAGGCGGTGCCGTTCTCGTCGCTGCCGATCGGCGCGATCACCGGGATGAAGTCGCGCGAGTCGAGGAGCTGGATGATCTCCGGGTCGATGCGCACGATCTCGCCCACCAGGCCCACGTCGATCTTCTTCTTCTTGTTTTCCTTGCTCGGGATCTTGAGCTTGCGCGCGTGGATGAAGTGGCCGTCCTTGCCGGTGAGGCCCACCGCCTTGCCGCCTGCCTTGTTGATGAGCGTGACGATGTCCTGATTGATGAGGCCGCCCAGCACCATCTCGACCACGTCGAGCGTCTCCTCGTCGGTGACGCGCATCCCCTGGATGAACTCGCTCTGCTTGCCGAGCTTCTGCAACAGCGCACCGATCTGGGGCCCCGCACCATGCACGACCACGGGGTTCATGCCGATCAGCTTGAGCAGCACGACGTCCTCGGCGAAGTCCTCCTGGAGAGCCACGTCGGTCATCGCGTTGCCGCCGTACTTGATGACGATGGTGCGGTCGTAGAACTTCTGGATGTAGGGCAGCGCCTCGATGAGGACTTCTGCCTTGTGCGCGGAGGTCAGCTTGACGGCCATATCAGGCTCGAGGCAGGAGGCTCGAGGCGCGAGAGGAAAGCGCACATTCTAGGGCAAAAGCGGCAAGGCCCCGCGGGACGATTTCCGTCTCCGGAGCCTCGCCTGCCTGGGCCTCGCGCGCCGATTTCAGTTGATCTGGACCTTGCGCCCGGTCACTGGGGCCTTTTTCGGCAGCGTGAGCTCGAGCACCCCGCCGGCGAATTTCGCCCGGGTCTCGCGCTTGGATTCCGCGGAGATCGTCACCTCGTTCCCCTCGATCTCCACCGCGATGCCTTCCTTGCGCACGCCGGGGAGCTCGGCCTGCACGATGTACGCGCTGGCGTTCTCGCGTACGTCGACGCGAATCGGGAGCGGCTCGGGTTTGTTCTCCCATACCAGGGCGGGAAAGAACTCATCGAAGAGCCTGGGGTTGCGAAGCAGCTGGTTCATGGTCATCTCCGTAGGGTTGGAGGGGCCGCTGTCGCCCCGGTACCGGGAGATAAGGACCGCTGCAGGCCTTTCAAGACCCGGCCCGCCACGGGTTGCGATGGTAAAATTTCCCCGCAAATGGCACCCGCGCCCACTACCGCCGACCCGCGTTTCGCCGAGATAGAAAGCCATCGGCCGTACCTCGTCCGCTACGCGCTGTCCCAGCTGCGCGACGCCCAGCTCGCCGAGGAGGCGGTCCAGGAATGCCTCCTGGCGGCCCTGGAGAGTGTTGCGGGCTTCGGCGGGCGTTCGTCCCTGCGTACTTGGCTCACTTCGATCCTGCGCTTCAAGGTGATCGACCTGCAGCGGCGCGCGGTGGCCGACAGGAGCCAGCTCGAGCCCACCGACTTCGCCGCGGAGTCCGGCGACGACGGCTGGCACGACCAGCTCTTCGACGAGACCGGCCATTGGCGCGAGGCGCCCCGCGCCTGGAGCGACCCGGAGGCCGCCTTCGAGCAGCGCCGCTTCTGGGAGGCTTTCGAGGGCTGCCTCGACAAGCTGCCCGCGGCGGGCGGGCGCGTTTTCTTCAAACGCGAGATCGTCGGCGAAGAGACCGACGTGATCTGTAAGGAAGAGGGCATCACGGCGTCCAACTGCTGGGTCATCCTCCATCGTGCGCGCATCGCGCTGCGCACCTGCCTCGAGAAGAACTGGTTTGGAAAAGAAGCCACCCGCTGAAAGCGTCGATTGCCGCGCGGCTTCGCGCCTGCTGTCGATCGCCTATGACCGCAAGCTCTCCGCGGGCGAGTCCGAATCGCTCACCTATCATCTCGACCGCTGCCTGATGTGCCGCAACTTTGACTCGCAGCTGAAGTTCCTGCACCGCGCGAGCGAGAAGTTCCGCTCCGGAAACGGATAGAATTCCGGGTAGAAGGAGGATCCATGTCCACCCGCAACAAGCTCATGCAGTCGGCTATCGCGAGCGTGCTCGCGATAGGTACGGTCCACGCGGCCGATGCCCAGGACACCAAGGGCGGCGCGAAGGAAAAGTGCTACGGAGTCGCCAAGGCGGGCCAGAACGATTGCGGCACCGCGCGCCACTCGTGCGCGGGCAAGGCCGCGCGCGACAACTTGCCGGAGGAATGGAAGTACGTGCCCAAGGGCACGTGCGAGAGCGTGGGCGGCAAGACCACCACGGGCGCCGCGGACACGTCCAAGGCTCCCAGGTTCATGGCGTACTAGCACGGTGCACCCTCCCGGGCTCGCGCCCGGCAGCGCCGGCATCGGGCTGCGCGCGCCGCACTACGCAGAGATCCTCGAGCGCCGTCCCGCGCTCGCTTTCCTAGAGGTCCACAGCGAGAACTTCTTCGCCGCAGGCGGGGCCCCGCTCGACTGGCTCGAGCGCTTCCGCGCCTCCTATGCGCTCAGCCTTCACGGCGTGGGCCTGTCGCTGGGCTCGGCCGATCCGCTCGACCAGCGCCACCTCGCGAAGCTCGAGGCGTTGGTCGACCGCTTCGAGCCCGCGCTCGTCTCCGAGCACCTGTGCTGGTCGTCGATCGGCTCGCGCCACGCCAACGATCTCCTGCCGCTCCCGTACACCGAAGAGGCGCTCGACCACGTGGTCGAGCGCATCGAGCGCGTGCAGCAGCGCCTCGCGCGGCGGATCCTGGTGGAGAACGTGTCTTCCTATGTGCAGCTCGCGCACTCGACCATTCTCGAGTGGGACTTCGTCTGCGAGGTGGCGCGCCGCTCCGGGTGCGGCGTGCTGCTCGACGTGAACAACGTCTGGGTGAACTCGGTAAACCACGGCTTCGACGCGCGCCGCTACCTCGCCGCGATCGAGCCGTCGCTGGTGGGCGAAATCCATCTCGCCGGTTTCGAGCGCTCCGGCGAGCTGCTCATCGACACGCATGGCGCGCGCGTCGCCGCCGAAGTGTGGGGGCTCTACGCCGCCGCGCTGGCGCGCATCGGGCCGCGGCCCACGCTCATCGAGTGGGACACCGACATCCCGGCGCTCGACGTGTTGCTCGACGAGGCGCGCATCGCGCGCGCCCACCTCGCGGCGGCCGCGCCGGCGCGCGTGGAGATGGCGTGACGGGCTCGCTCGCTCGCGTGGAGGCCGATTTCCTCGACGCCATCCTCGATGCCCCCGGCGGCGTGCTGTCGCCTGGCATGGAGGTCTACCGGCGCAACGTGCGCGCCAACCTTGGTGGCGCGCTCGCCGCGGCCTATCCCGTCGTGCGCCGCCTCGTGGGCGCCGCCTTCTTCGACGAGGCGGCGCTGCGTTATGTGCGCGCCAACGCCTCGCGCAGCGGCGACCTGCACGAGTACGGCGGCGCTTTCGCATCGTTCCTGGAAGTCTACGAGCCGGCGCGCAAGCTCGCGTACCTCGCCGACGTCGCGCGCCTCGAGTGGGCCTGCCACGAGAGCCACTACGCGGCCGATGCGGAGCCCTTCGACATGGCGGCGCTCGCCCGGGTCACGGCCGAGTCCCTGGGCGAAGTACGCTTCCACCTCCACCCCGCCGCGCGCCTCATGCGCTCCGCTCATCCGATCGCCGCGATCTGGGAAGCGAACCAGCGGCACCGGGATGGGACGCCCGCGAGGATCGACGGATCCGATCACGTCGTGGTCCGGCGCGAAGGCCTCGTCGTGCGGGTGCAGAGCGTGGACGCCGCCGAGTGGACGCTCCTCGCCGCCTTCGCCGCGGGCGCCGGCCTCGAGGCCGCGAGCGCCGCGCTCGCGCCCGGCGACGCCCAGCGCATCCTCACCGAGTCGCTGGCGCGCTTCGTGCGCGACCAGGTCCTGTGCGGATTCACGCTTCCCGCTCCAGACGCATGAGGCCTCACCGCGCCCTCGCGCGGGGCGTCGTTGTTCTCCTGTTGTACGCATGGGGGGCCCACGCGGCCGCCGACGTGCCGGTACGCGCCACCACGGCGCTGCGCCTCGCGACGCTCGCCGAGCGCATCGCCAAGCTGCACGCCCAGGTCGGGCAGGGCGTGCTCGCCGATCGCAGCCGCCGCGCGCTCGGCGAATCGGCGCGCGAGTTCGACGCCACGCTGAAGGAGATCGCGGCGCACGCACCCACGCCGGAGCTGCGCGACAACTACGCGCTCCTCACGCTCCTCTGGCAGGACTACCGGGAATGGGCGGCACGCACGCCCACGCGCGACAACGCACGCAAGCTGAGGAGCCGCACCGAGGAGGTGGTGTGGATCGCGGCGAAGGGCGCGAAGCTCATCCAGGAGAATGCGCGCTCGGCCACCAACGCATCGGCGGTGCGCGCGGAAACCGCCGCCATGCTGGCGCAACGCATCGCCAAGGTGCATCTGTGGATGCGCTGGGAGATCCGCGACGACGCCCTCGTCCAGGAGTTGCGCGAGGCCGATGACAACCTGCACCGCACGCTGGAGACGCTGCGCAAGTCGCCCGGCGAGACCGAAGAGGTCGCCGCGGAGCTGCAATCGGTCGAGAGCCAGATGCGCTTCATGGACGACGCCGGGCGCTCGCTCGAGCGGCACGAATCGGGCACGCGCGCGATCGAGTTCATCGCCAAGACCGGCGACCACGTGTACGAATCGATGGAGCGCCTCGCGCGCCTCTACGAGGGCGGCCCCTGATTCAGCCCTTCGCCGGGTTGCCCACGTCCATCACGATGCGCCACTGCCCGGCCTGCATGCGCCAGACGCGCAGGAAATAGCCGAGCGGCTTGCCGGGCTCCGAGAGCGACGCGTAGCTGCCGCGCGCGTAGCCGAAGTCGCGCGAGCGCGAGATCTCGGTGCGATCGATCACCCACGCATGCCTGGTCTCGGCCATCGCGGGCGAGGCGAGCGACGCGGCCTTGCCCACCGCCGGCGCGAAGCCGCTGCGGTAGAAGCGCATGCGCTCGGCGCCATGCTTCGCGTAGGCCGCGTGCGGCCCTTGGGCGTGCGCGTCGGAGACGAAGTCGAGCTCGGCGCCCTCGATGCCGCGCGCCGCGGGCCCGGCGCTTGCCGAGGGCGCGGAGGTGTCGAGCGGCGCATCCCAGAGCGCATTGCCGGAATGTTCGATACCCAGGTCCACCGCGACCTTCCAGGGGCCGGCGGCTTCGCGTCGCCACACCGACACGTACTGGCCGAACGCGGGTGGCGTCGCGGGCTTGTCCTTGCTGGTCACTTTCCACGGGCCCGTGGACAGCCCCAATTCCCCGGAGGCGGCGACCTCGGCGTGCACCGGGCGCCAGTCGAGCACGATGGGCGGCGCCGGCTGGTTCCTGAGGAAATCATTGCTGACGGCCCAGCCGTTCCCCACGAACACCCCGTCGTCGGCGAAGTTGGCGAGGAACGCGGCGCGCATGTCCTCGCGCACCGAGAGGGCCGCGAAGGCGCTTTCCGCCGCGGCGAGCGAGGCGGCGTCGTCCATGGAGGCGGGAGGAGTGGGTTGCTGCGCGCAGCCCGTGACGGCGATCACGGCGATCAGGAGGGCCTTTCGCATGGGCTCATTCTAGGACCCGGCGCAAGGCCCGTTCGTTACAAAACGTACCGGGCCAGGTCTTCGCTCGCGGCGAGGTCGGCGAGGCGCCCGTCCACGTAGGCGGCGTCGATGGTCACGCGCCCGCTCGTGCGCCCGGCGTCGAAGGAGACTTCCTCGAGGAGCTTCTCCATGACGGTGTGGAGCCGGCGCGCGCCGATGTTCTCGGTGCGCTCGTTCACGGAGAAGGCGATTTCCGCCAGCCGGCGCACGCCCTCGGGGGTGTACACCAGCTCGACGCCCTCGGTGGCGAGGAGCGCCTGGTACTGGCGCGTGAGGCAGGCGTCGGTGGCGGTGAGGATGCGCTCGAAGTCTTCCACCGAGAGATTGGAGAGCTCGACGCGGATCGGCAGGCGCCCCTGCAGCTCGGGAATGAGGTCCGACGGCTTCGACAAATGAAATGCGCCGCTCGCGATGAAGAGGATGTGGTCGGTGCGGATCATTCCGTACTTGGTGGTCACCGCGGTGCCCTCGATCAGCGGCAGCAGGTCGCGCTGCACGCCCTGGCGCGAGACATCGGCGCCCTGCATCTCGCCGCGGCTCGCGATCTTGTCGATCTCGTCGATGAACACGATGCCGTCCTGCTCGACCGAGGTGAGCGCCTTGAAGCGGATCTCCTCCTCGTTCACGAGCTTGAACGCCTCCTCGTCGGTGACCAGCCGTAGCGCTTCCCTGATGCGCAAGGTGCGGCGCGTCCTGCGCGCGCCGCCCATGTTGGCGAACATGCCCTGGATCTGGCTGGTGAGCTCCTCCATGCCGGGAGGGGCGAGGATCTCCATGTTGCCCTGACCCTGCGCCACGTCGATCTCGATCTCCTTGTCGTCGAGCTTGCCCTCGCGCAGCATCTTGCGGAAGCGCTGGCGGGTGGAGTTGGCATCGTGGTCGCTGGCCGCGGGCACGCCCGGCAGCAGCGCGTCGAGCACGCGGTCTTCCCCCGCGTCCTCGGCGCGGGGGCGCACCTTGCCCATCTCGCGCTCGCGCGTCGTCTTGATCGCGATCTCCACCAGGTCGCGCACGATGGAATCCACGTCGCGCCCCACGTAGCCCACCTCGGTGAACTTGGTCGCCTCGACCTTGATGAAGGGTGCCCCGGCGAGACGCGCAAGGCGCCGCGCGATCTCGGTCTTGCCCACGCCCGTGGGCCCGATCATGAGGATGTTCTTCGGCGTGATCTCGGTGCGCAGCGGTTCCGCTACCTGCGAGCGGCGCCAGCGGTTGCGCAGCGCGATCGCCACCGCGCGCTTGGCCTCGCCCTGGCCGACGATATGCTTGTCGAGCTCGTGCACGATCTCCTGCGGCGTCATCATCGACGCCCCCTCGGCGGGCGCGCTGCTCGGCATGGGCGTGACGTCGGCCATCGTCACAGGGACTCGATCACGTGATTCTGGTTGGTGTAGATGCACAGCTCGCCCGCTATGGCGAGCGACTTCTTCACCACTTCCGCGGGCTCGAGCGCGGAATTCTCGAGGAGAGCCATCGCCGCGGCCTGCGCATAGCCCCCGCCGCTGCCGATCGCGAGCAGGCCATGCTCGGGCTCGAGCACGTCGCCGGTGCCGGTGATGATGAGGGACACCTCCTTGTCGGCGATCGCCAGCATCGCCTCCAGGCGGCGCAGCATCCGGTCGGTGCGCCAGTCCTTTGCGAGCTCCACCGCGGAGCGCAGCAGGTTGCCCTGGTGCTTCTCGAGCTTCGCCTCGAAGCGCTCGAAGAGGGTGAAGGCGTCGGCGGTGGCGCCGGCGAAACCGGCGAGGATGCGGTCGTGGTAGATGCGCCGCACCTTGCGCGCGGTAGCCTTCACGACGATGTTGCCGAGCGTGACCTGGCCGTCGCCGCCCATGGCGACGCGTTCGCCGCGGCGCACCGACAGGATGGTGGTGCCGTGGAATTGCGCGGGTTCGGAGCTCATCGGAATGGCTATATCAGGCGGAGCGGGGGCCCGCGCGGGGAAATCGAAAATAGGTGCCGGGGTATTTCAGGTGGACTTGCGGCGCACCAGGATCGCGTAACGATTGACACCCATCGCCTCGAGAAGTGCCGCGTTGAGCTCATTGAGATTCGCGAGGATCACGCGCTTGCCGGCCAGCTGGATCGCCTTCACCACGTCAAAGAACGCCGCGGTGTAGCCGAACTCCACGCGCAGCACCTTGGCCATGTCGACCACCACCTCGGTGCGCGTCGCCGCCACCGCGTTCAGCTCCGCGATCTGGTTGGCGCTGGACGGCGAGATCACGCCCTTCAGCTCGTAGCCTACTTCCGGCGGCATAGGTGCCGCGGCAGCGGTCTTGGCGGCGGAGGTCGCCTTGGCCGCGTCAGACGCGACCTTGTTCACGTAGACCTCCCAGTTGGGCGGCGACATCTCGAAGGCAACGGCGAATTCCAGGCCGAGCTCCTCGAACTCGTCCATCTTGCCGAGCAGGATGTAGATCTCGAAGAGGAGCAGCCAGTACGGGCGCTGCTCGGTCGACGGGCTCTCGTTGAAGGCGGCGCGCAGCACCTGCACCAGCCCCTCGAAGTTGTTGAACCACATGGACGTCTTCTTCTTGCGAAGTCGGCCCAGTGCGTTTGCGAGCAGCAATGCCTCGTCGTGGGAGATCGCCGTGACCTTCGCCACGTCGAGGCGCACCGTGCCCTGGCTCTCGGCCACCGCGAGGAACTTCTCGATCTCCCCGGCGAGCTCGCCGCTGGGCGTGGCCTTCAGCGTGAAGAAATCCTTGCGGTCGCGGCTTTGGTTGCGGCGCGGGTCGTTGGCCGCGTCCCCGCCATCGGTCCACACCGGCGGCGACTGCTCGAACTTGACCGTGAAGAGCATCGACAGGGAGTCGAACTCCTGGCGGTCCTGCGCGACCTGGTAGAGGTCGAACAACATCAGCCATGCCTGCTTGTTGTTGCGCCCGACCGCGTCCTTGATTTCCCAGCGCAGCAGAGCCGCGGCGGCCTCGACGTGGTTGGCGGAGTAGAGGATGGCGGCTTCCTGCGCGGTGGGCAGGACGCCGGAGTTGTATTCCTCGGAGCCGAGGCGGCCCGCGGGCCGCGCCGGGCGGATGGGGCTGGGGGAGTTGGCGCCGACCGCGGAAGTTGCCACCGTGGCCTTAGTGCGAAACCGCGTTGGCATTGGTCAGGCGGTAGTACACGACGTCGTCGTCGAGCACCGCCATGCGGCCCGCGACCACGATCGGTTCGTAGGTGAACTCGACCGCGTTGTCCGCGACCACTTCCACCATCGATTCCGGCCCGCCCGGCATGCAGAACGGGCAGTGCGGGGGGAACGACGCGAGCAGGAAGCGCTTCTGCATGCGCGTCTGCTCGAGCGGCATCATGAAGCCGTAGATCTTCACCTGCTTCTTGTCGAGGCTGCGGATTTCGCGCGTGAACACCGGGCCGAACTTCTTGTCGGCGCGCTGCACGGTCTTGGCTTCCTGCAGGAGTTGCCACGGTACGGTGCCGGCGGGTTGCGCCTCGGTGCCGCCGCCCGGCACCTGCAGGCCCTTGGGCGCCTCGGGCGCTTGCGCGGCGGCGGGCAACGCGCCCACGCCGACGCCCAGCGCCAGCGCGCCGAGAAGGATTGCGAATGTGCGCAGCATTTTCTTCATCGCTTTTTGCCTTCGAGCGTCGCGGCTCATCGCTTCAGGAGGATCGCCGGATCGCGGCGGTACGCCTGGAAGGCCGGGATGAGGCAGGTGGCGGCGCCGGCGGCGAGCACCGCGAGCGCGATCCAGCCTTCCGCCGGTTGCCACGCGAAGCCGGTAATGCTCCAGGCGTTCGTGCGGGCGATCCAGCTTCCCAGGACCCCTGCGGCCACATGCCCGAGGACCAGACCCAGTATAACTCCCGTCCCCACGAGCGTCACGCCTTCCGCGGCCACCAGCGCGAAGAGCGCCGCAGGCCGGGCGCCCAGCGCGCGCAGCAGCGCGAGGTCATAGCGGCGCTCCTGCAGCGCCGCCATGAGCGCGGCGAACATCGAGATCGCGGCGGTCGCCATCAGCACCAGCGCGAAGATCCGCAACACGTCGACGCCGACGCCGACGAGGTTCATGAGGCGCGCCATCTCGAAGGCGGGCGCGGCCGCCTGCATCGACGTGGTCGCGTTCACCTGGCGCGGCATGAGCGCCGCGGCAAGCGGCGTGCGGTATTTCACCAGGAGCGCCGTGATTTCGCGATCGTCGTTGCCCGCGGCTTGCGGCTCGCTATGCCCGGCGTGCACTTGCCAGACGCTTTCGAGCGGCGTGACCACGAGCCGGTCGATCACCGCCCCCGTGGGCGCGAGGACGCCGACCACGCGATAGGCGTGGCCTTCGTGCGCGGTGCCGGCGTTGCCGAGCCCGTGCGAGCCGACCAGCTCGGCTCCGGTGCCGAGCGAAAAACGGCGCGCGACCTCGGCGCCGATGACCGCTTCCATGGGCGCTTCGAACACGCGGCCCTGCGCGACGCGCGCGCCGTAGAGCGCGAGGTAGCTCGCGTCGGTGCCGACGATGCGATGGCCGCGAAAGGTGTCCCCGATGGAGATCGGCGTGGCGGAGGCGACCATCGGATTGGCGGCGACCTTGCGCGCCTCGGCGAGCGGGATGTTGCCCGTGGGTACGTCGACCTGCAGAACCGAGGAGAGGATCAGTTGCAGGGGGCTGCCCTTGGCGCCGACGACGAGATCCACCGGGCTCGCGTCCCGCGCGAGGCGCTCCTCGGCCTGCGTGGTGAAGAGGAGGAGGAGCACCACCGTGCCCACGCCGATCGCGAGGAGGAGCACGTTGAGCGCGGTAGCGAGCGGGCGCGCCGCGAGATAGGCCCATGCGAGGCGCAGCATGCTCACAGCTCGAGCCTCCTCGGGAAGCGATCGCGGATGCGTTGGTCGTGCGTTGCGATGACCAGCGTCGCGCCGCACGCCGCGGCCTGGCCGGTGAGGAGCGCGAGCGCCTTTTCGCAATTGGCGTCGTCGAGCGCGGAGGTGGGTTCGTCGGCGAGGATCAGGCGTGGCCGGTTGACCACCGCGCGCGCGATCGCCACGCGCTGCGCTTCGCCCACGGAAAGGTCGCGGGCCTTGCTCCGCGCGAGCGAGGCGATGCCCAGGCTCGCGACGCACGCGTCGATCGCGCCGTCGTCACGCGCCAGCCCCGCGAGGCGCTGCGCGATGCGCAAGTTGTCGCGCACGCTCACCACGCCGATGAGATGCAGCGTCTGCGGCACGAGCCCGATGTGGCGCGCGCGAAAGGCGTCGCGATCGAGCGCGCCGAGCGCCGAGATCTCCTGACCCCCCACGCTGACGGCGCCGCCGCTCGCGGACACGAGGCCGGCGATGATGCCGATCAGCGTGCTCTTGCCGCTGCCCGACGGGCCGATGACGAGGCTCGCCTCCCCCTTCGGCACGCTCCACTCCTCGACCTGCAGGACGGTTCGCCCGGCATATTCGTGACGTAGCCCACGGATTTCCAACACTGGTGCGTAGCCTTTGCAATCCTCTAAGCGACGCAGTAAGTCAGGCCTTCCTCGAAGAGCCGGCGCGGGAGCTTGCGGCCGATGAACACCATCACGCTCTCGCGCTTCTCGCCCGCTTCCCATGGCTTGCCGGGCGTACCGCCCATCAGCATGTGCACGCCCTGGAAGATCATGCGGCGCGGCTCGCCCTGGACGTTGAGGACTCCCTTGTAGCGCAGCAGCTCCTCGCCGTAGTTCTGCACCATGAGCGAGAGGAAGGTCTCGATCTTCTCCATGTTGAGCGGGCGCACGTCCTTCCACACGAACGACTTCACGTCGTCGTCGTGCACGTGGTCATCGCTCTCGAGGAAAGCGGGATCGACCTCCAGCACGGCATTGAGGTTGAACCCGCGGATGTCGAGGATCTCCTTGATGTCGGCTTCGCCCATGTGCACCTTGCTCTGGTGCGCGCGCGGGTTCATCTGGCGCAGGCGCTTCACCAGCTCTTCGACCTTGTCGTCTTCCACGAGGTCGGTCTTGGAGAGGAGGATGCGGTCGGCGAAGCCCACCTGGCGGCGCGCCTCGTCGTGGTCGTCGAGCGTCTTCTGCGCATGCTTTGCGTCCACCACGGTCACCACGGCGTCGAGCAGGTACTGGTCGTGGATCGACTCGTCCATGAAGAACGTCTGCGCGACCGGGCCGGGATTGGCGAGCCCGGTGGTCTCGATGATGACGCGGTCGAACTTGAGCTTGCCCTCCCTCCTCTTCTTGCCCAGGTCGCCGAGGATGCGCACCAGGTCGCCGCGCACCGTGCAGCAGACGCACCCGTTGTTCATCTCGACGATCTGCTCCTGCTTGTCCTTCACCAGGATGTCGTTGTCGATGCCGGTCTCGCCGAACTCGTTCTCGATCACCGCGATCTTCTCGCCGTGCTGCTCGGTGAGGATGCGGTTCAGGAGGGTCGTCTTCCCCGCGCCCAGGAAGCCGGTGAGGATGGTGACGGGGATCAAGTCTTTGTCGGCGGGTGCGGCGGAAGCCATGGGTCTACCTCGGGATTGTCGCGGGATTGCTGGTGAAGGATTCCAGTATGCGGGCGACCGCCGCTTCTTCAAGGCCGCGCCCGATGAAAACGATGCGGGTCGACCGGTCGGCGTCGGGCCAGGCGGCGAGCCGAGCCGGAGGATACAACGCGTGCTGGACCGCGTGCACCGCCCTGGGGCCGGGCTCGCCGGCCACGTTCACCAGGCCCTTCACGCGCAGCACGCGGTCACCCAGGAGGTCCAGGAGCGTCTCCAACCCCCTTTCGAGGTCCTCCCACCCGAGCGGCTCCTCCGCGCGCCAGACGAAGCTGGAAATGGCGGGGTCGTGCGGAGGGTGCGGATCGCCCACGCGCCGGTACGCGCCCGCGGAAAGCCAGCCTGCCGCGTCCGCGATCCCGCCGGGGCGGAAGAGGCCCGCGTCGAAGAGGAGGGCGGGATCGATGTCGCCCAGCACCGCGCGGTGGATGCGGGCCCCCGGATTGAGGGCGGCGAGGCGCGCCTCGAGCGCGTCGACGCTGCTCGCGCGGTCGCTCTTGGTGATCACGATCCGGTCGGCGAGGGCGGCCTGTTTCACGGCCTCGGGCTGCGCGTCGAGCGTCGCCATGCCGTGCTCGGCGTCCACCGTGGTGACCACGCCCGCGAGGGAATAGCGGGCCGCGAGCAACGGCAGCTCGATAAGGGACGCGAGGATCGGCGTGGGATCGGCAAGGCCGGTGGTCTCGATGACGACGCGCTTGAAGTCGCCGACCGCGCCGGTAGAGCGCTGCAGATGCAATTCGCGCAACGCACGGATGAGATCTCCCGACGCGCGGCAGCAGATGCATCCGCCGGGCAGGACCACGATGTCCTCCGTGGCGTTCCTCACCCGGAGATGGTCGATCGCGACGTCGCCGAACTCGTTCACGATCACCGCCGTGTCCGCGAAGCGCGGGTCGGCGAGCATGCGGTTCAGGAGCGTGGTCTTGCCGCTGCCGAGAAAGCCGGTGAGCACCGTGACCGGCGTGATGATGCTCGAGGCCACGCTTTCAGGCCTTCTTCGCGGGCGCCTTGGCACGGCGTGCGCGCGGATGCGCCGCGTCGTACACCTTGGAGAGGTGCTGGAAATCGAGGTGGGTATAGACCTGCGTCGACGTGATGCTCGCATGGCCGAGCATCTCCTGCACCGCGCGCAGGTCGCCGGAGGATTGCAGCACGTGGGAGGCGAACGAGTGGCGCAGCATGTGCGGGTGCACGTCGACCTCGATCCCGGCGGCCGCGGCCCAGCGTTTGATGCGTCGCTGCACTTCGCGCGGGGCGAGGCGCCGCCCGGATCTGCCGAGGAAGAGCGCGTTCTCGCCGGGCTTGGCGAGCGCGGCGCGAACCGGCAGCCACGCCGCGATCGCCGTGAGCGCGTGCGCCCCCACCGGAACGATGCGCGTCTTGGATCCCTTGCCGGTCACGCGCACTTCGCCCGTCGCGGTGTCGATCGCGTTGAGGTCGATGCCGGTCAGCTCCGAGACGCGCAGGCCGCAAGAGTAGGCGAGCTCGAACAGCGCGCGATCGCAATGCGCGAACGCGGAGTCGCCCAGCGTCACGAGCTGAACCGCTTCGTCCGGCGACAGCGTGCGCGGCAGGGTGCGCGCTGCCTTCGGCCCCTTGACGCCGGAGCAGGGATTGGCCGCGATCTCGCGCTGGCGTTGCATCCATTCGAACAATCCGCGCCAGCTGGAAAGGATGCGCGCGAGCGAGCGCGGCGACTGGCCCTTCGAATGGAGCTGGGCGACGAAGCGGCGGATGTCGTGGCTGTCGAGCGCCTCTAGGGGGCGCTCGCCGCTCAATCCGAGGAGGAGCCGCCCGTCGCGCCCATAGGCGGCGAGGGTATTGGAGGCGAGCCGACGCCCGGTACGCAGACTGGAGAGGTAGCGCTCGAGGGCGCTAGGCGGCGTCGCCACGGAGCAGGGTCACGAAACGCCACAGCGCGTGGCTCACCAGCTCGCCGATGCGCGCGAGATAGAGCGTGCCCATCTCGGCATAGAAGCGCTGCGGATCCTCGGAGGCGAGCGCGACCACGCCGAACGCGACCTTGCCGCGCACCAACGGCACCAGCGCGAACGACTTCAGGTGCGACGCGGCCTCGCCGAACCACGCCTGGCTCTCGTACACCGCGTGCTGCCCGCAGTAGGGAGCCGTCATCTGCTCGACGAACTGGCGCATCTCGGCGGCGACCGATGCGAACTCCTTGGTCTCCGGGTTCTCCTCGGCGACGTTCCACAGGCGCACCGCGACGTGCGGCACCGCGAAATGGTCGAGGAGATCGAGGTACAGCGTGTCGAGCACGGCGTCGAGGCTGGGCGCCTCGATCAGGCGGCACGCGAGGCGGTGCACCTTCTCGCTCACCGCGTCGTTCTCCTCGCCGAACTGGATCAGCTCGTGCAGCTTGTCCTCGAGGATCTTCGATTTCTCGCGCAGCGCGAGGAGCTGGCGCTCGCCGATCGACACCGCGCGCCCGCCGTGCGGATGCGGGATCTGCAAATTGGTGAGGATGTCGACGTTCTGCTCGAAGAATCCCGGGTTGCGGGTGAGAAACTCCGCCACTTGCTCGGCTGTCAGCAACGCTTGCATCTTTTCTTTTCCCGCCTTCGCGCTAGAGGTCGATCTCGCCGTCGAAGACTCTCACGGCGTCGCCCGTCATCATAACGGGGTGGCCCAGCCCCAGCCAGCGAATCTTGAGGTCGCCGCCGCGCGTGGTGACGGTCACTTCTTCGTCGAGGAGGCCACGGCGAATGCCCGCCACCACCGCGGCACAGGCGCCGGTGCCGCAGGCAAGCGTCTCGCCGGCGCCGCGCTCCCAGACGCGCAGCTTCACGTGCTTCTTCGAGAGCGGCTGCATGTAGCCCGCATTCACGCGCCGCGGGAACGCCGGGTGGTGCTCGATGAGCGGCCCCTGTGTCGCGACCGGCGCGCGCGCGACGTCCTCGACGACTTGCACGGCATGCGGGTTGCCCATCGACAGCACGCTCACCTCGATGGTCGCGCCAGCGACGGTGAGCGCATAGGCGAGCTTCGGCTCCGGGGCGTCGAACGGCACCTCGCGCGGATCGAAGCGCGGCGGGCCCATGTCCACCGTCACCTGTCCGGAGTCCTCGAGCTTCGGGGAAATCACGCCGCTCGCGGTCTCGACGCGGATCTCGCGCTTGGCGGTAAGCCCCTCGTCCACGACGAAGCGCACGAAGCAGCGCGCGCCGTTGCCGCATTGCTCCACCTCGCCGCCGTCGGAGTTGTAGATGCGGTAGCGGAAGTCGGTGTCGGAGTTGCGCGCCTTCTCCACCACCAGGATCTGGTCGCAGCCCACGCCGAAATGGCGATCGGCGATGCGCCGCGCGAGCTCCGGCGTCAACGCGATCTCCTGCCGCACGGCGTCGATCACGACGAAATCGTTGCCTTGGCCCTGCATCTTGGCGAAACGGAGCTTGCGGGTCATCGGCAGATTCTACCGATGCGCCCCGCTATGTAGGGAAGCGCACATCAGGCTCGGCGAAATGAGACAATCGCCCTTCCCCTGTAGTCCGATTCTTCGTCCCCGGCCGCGCCTTACCGCTGCGCTCCATTCACCGCAAGTCGCGCTCGAAATCGAGCGCCCGAAGGGATTCTCCGATGACAGCCCAGGAAAAAGGCGGCCTCGCCGCCATCGTCCGCAACAACGAAGCCGACATCCTCGCCGAGTGGATTCGCGAGCAGAGCGCCGGCCAGAAGCGCAAGGACCCGATTCAGGAGGTCGAGGCACGGCGCGTTTCCAAGGAATTCCTCTCCGCGAGCGTGGAGGCGATGAATAGCGGCGCCTCCGTCGAGGGGCGCGAATGGGACCGGGTGCGCGAGATCCTGAGCGAGCTGTCGGCCTCGCGCGCCGCGCAGGGCTTTTCGCCGAGTGAGACCGCCAAGTTCGTGTTTTCGCTCAAGCAGCCGGTGTTCTCGCGGCTGCGCAACGAGCTCGAGAGCAGTCCGAAGGCCTTCGCCGAACAGACCTGGCTCGCGACGGTGATGATCGACCAGCTCGGGCTCTTCACCATGGAGGCCTACCAGAAGAGCCGCGAGGGCGTGATCCAGCGCCAGCAGCGCGAGCTCCTCGAGCTTTCCACTCCGGTGGTGCAGCTGTGGGACGACATCCTCGCGCTTCCCCTCATCGGTACGCTTGACAGCGGCCGCACCCAGGTGGTGATGGAAAGCCTCCTCGAGAAGATCGTCGAGACCGGCGCCTCGATAGCGATCATCGACATCACGGGGGTGCCGACCGTCGACACCCTGGTGGCGCAGCACTTGATGAAGACCGTGGCGGCGGCGCGCCTCATGGGCGCCGACTGCATCATCAGCGGCATCCGCCCGCAGATCGCGCAGACCATCGTGCACTTGGGCGTGGATCTATCCGCGGTCACCACCAAGGCGAGCCTCGGCGACGCCTTCGCGATCGCGTTGAAGCGCACCGGGCTCAAAGTCACGCGCGAGGGCGAGTGACGTGGAGCGAATCCCGATCCTGCGCATGGGCCCGTTCCTCCTGGTGACGATCCAGGTCGACATGCACGACCAGCTCGCCCTCACCCTCCAGGACGACCTCACCCAGCGCATCGTGCGCGAGAAGGCGCGCGGAGTCCTCATGGACATCTCGGCGCTCGACGTCGTCGACTCCTTCATCGGCCGCATGATCAGCAACATCGCCGCTATGTCGCGGGTGCTCGACGCGCGCACCGTCGTGGTCGGCATGCAGCCCGCGGTCGCGATCACGCTGGTCGAGCTCGGCCTCGACCTGAAGGGTGTCAGCACCGCGCTCAACGTCGAAAAGGGGATGACGCTGCTGCAGGCGGCCGCCTGAATTCCACGAGGAGCTCGGGCTCGCCCGTCAATCGCGATGTCGCGCTCGAAGGAACCGAGACCCTCCTCCTGAAGGACGGCGAGGACGTGGTGCGCCTGCGCAAGAAGGTGCGCGAGCGCGCCGTGGCGCTGGGCTTCACGCTCGTCGAGCAGACCAAGATCATCACCGCGGCGAGCGAGCTTGGCCGCAACACCATCCAGTACGGCGGCGGCGGGCAGGCGCGCATCTCGGCGGCAACCAACGGCACGCGCCGCGGCCTCTTCCTCGAATTCGCCGACCAGGGCCCCGGCATCGCCGACCTCGAGCTCGCCCTCACCGACGGCTACACCACCGGCGGCGGCCTCGGGCTGGGCCTCAGCGGCGCGCGGCGGCTCTCCGACGAGTTCGACGTCGAGTCGCAGCCCGGCCAGGGCACGCGCGTCACTATCGTGCGCTGGAAGCCTTTCTGAGCGCCGACCGCAACGTTTGCATCGAGCTCGCCGACGGCAGCCACGTCTCGGCCGCGCGCATGGGCGTGCAGGCCCTCGCGCGCGACCTGGGCTTCGACGAGACCCGATCCGGCCGCGCGGCGATCGCTGTGACCGAGGTCGCGACCAATCTCTTGCGCCATGGGGGCGGCGGCTCGCTCTTCGCCCGCGCGCTCGCGCGCGGGCAATCCCTCGGCATCGAGGTGCTCGCGCTGGACAAGGGGCCGGGGATGGAGAATTTCGCGTGGAGCTCGTTAGACGGGGTTTCCACCGGGGGCACGCAGGGGACGGGGCTGGGCGCGATCCAGCGCCAGTCCGACGAGTTCGACGTCTATACCGGGCGCGACCAGGGAACGGTGATGCGCCTGGTCTTCTGGGACCGGGACACCGGCCCCGATACCGGATCTTACGAAGTGGGCGCGGTGTGCGTGCCGATGCCGGGAGAGACTCTCAGCGGCGACGCCTGGGGCGAGGAGTTCCACGACGAGGGCGCCACCTTCCTCGTCTCCGACGGACTCGGGCACGGGCCGGACGCATGCCGCGCCTCCGCGATGGCGGTGTCCGCGCTCAAGAGCCGCCCGCTCGATTCGGCGATCCGCATCCTGGACCTCGCGCATGGGCGCCTGCGGGCCACGCGCGGCGCCGCCGTCGCGGTGATGCGCCACGAGGCTGCAACGGGCGAGGTCGCGTTCGCCGGGGTCGGCAACATCGCGTCGTGCCTCTGGGAGGGCGCTGGGATTCCGCGCAGGATGATGGTCTCCCACAACGGCATCGTCGGGCACAACGTGCATCGCTCGCAGGAGTATCGTTATCCGTGGGAGTCGGGCGCGCTGTTGATCGCCCATTCGGACGGCCTGGAGTCGCGCTGGGACGTGGGATCCTATCCGGGCCTCGCCGCGTGCCACCCGTCGATCATCGCGGCGATGCTGTACCGCGAGCACTCACGCAAGCGCGACGACGTCGTAGTGCTCGTGGTACGCAAGAGGAACTGACGTGGCCATCCGCCTGCTCACCTATGCGCTGAACGTCCAGTCCGACGTGGTGGGCGCTCGCCAGCGCGCGCGCGACGTGGCCGCGCTCCTCGGTTTCTCCGAGCGCGATCAGACGCGCATCTCGACATCGGTCTCGGAAATCGCGCGCAACGCCTTTCGCTACGCGGGCGGCGGCAAGGTGGAGTTCGAGCTCGAGGGCGACACTTCGCCGCAGCTGCTCATCGTTCACGTGTCTGACGAGGGCCCGGGAATCGCCAACCTCGAGCAGATCCTCGACGGCAACTATCGCTCGACCACCGGGATGGGCATCGGGCTCATCGGCTCGCGCCGGCTGATGGACCGCTGGGAGATCCATTCGTCGGGGCAGGGGACGAAGGTGACGCTTGGCAAGATGCTGCCAGACGAGTCGCCGCTGATCACGCCGCTCACCGCCGGCAAGCTCCTGTCGAAGCTGGCGAACCTTCCGCACGGCAGCTCGCTTGCCGAGGTGCAGACGCAGAATGCCGAACTCCTCGCCGCGCTCGCCGAGCTGCAGGACAAGCAGGACAAGCTCCTCGAGCTGGCGCGTGAGCTCGAGGACACCAATCGCGGCGTGGTCGCTCTCTACGCCGAGCTGGACGAGAAAGCGGTTCACCTGCGCCGCGCCGACGAGATGAAGTCGCGCTTCCTCTCCAACATGAGCCACGAGTTCCGCACGCCCTTGAATTCGATGCGTGCGTTGTGCGGCCTCCTCCTGTCGCACGCCGACGGGCCGCTGCACCCGGAGCAGGAGACGCAGGTCAAATTCGTCGCCAAGGCCGCGGAGGACCTGACCGAGCTGGTGAACGATCTTCTCGACCTGGCCAAGATCGAGGCCGGCAAGATCGAGGTGCGTCCCGTGCAATTCGAGATCGCGGAGCTGTTCAGCGCGCTGCGCGGCATGCTGCGCCCGCTCCTCGTCGCCGACACGGTCGAGCTCGAATTCGAGGTACCGGTCGGAGTGCCCACGCTTTTCACCGACGAGAGCAAGGTATCGCAGATCCTGCGCAACTTCGTCTCCAACGCGCTCAAGTTCACCGAGCGCGGCTCGGTGGAGGTGGCCGCGCGCCTCGACGAGGACGGCGAGTCGGTAGTCTTCTCGGTGCGCGACTCGGGCATCGGCATCGCGCTCGAGGACATGGAGCTGGTATTCGAGGAGTTCGCGCAGATCCCCAATCCGTTGCAGCGGCGCGTGAAGGGCACCGGCCTCGGGCTTCCGCTGTGCCGCAAGCTCGCCACGATCCTCGGCGGCGACGTCTCCCTCGAGAGCACCCCGGGGCAGGGCTCGACCTTCTTCGCGCGGATCCCGGTGCGCTTTCGCGTGGAGGGAGCCGAGCCGTCGCGGGTCGACGCCGGGAGCGAAAGCCGGCGCGCGATCGACATGGCGGGGCGCTGGGTCCTGGTGATCGAGGACGATCCCGCGGCGCGTATGGTCTACGAGAAGTTCCTCAAGAGCACCGGTTTCGCGGTGATCGCGGTCGCTTCGTTGGGTGAAGCGCGCGAGATGCTCAAGCTCGCGCGCCCGAGCGCGGTGATCCTCGACATCCTGCTGCCGGGCGAGGAACAACATACCTGGCGCTGGCTCTCCGAGATGAAATCGCGCGACGACGCGCTGCCGGTGATCGTGGTGAGCAACGCCGAGGACGAGCGCAAGGCCTACTCGCTGGGCGCGGATGCGTACTTCGCGAAGCCGATCGCGCGCGATTCGCTCATTTCTGCCCTCGAGCGGGTCGCCGCGCGTGCCGGCGAGCGCCTCGCGCTCATCATCGACGACGACGAGGCCGCGCGCTACGTGATCCGCCGCTCGGTGCGCGCGCCGATGCGCTTCGAGGAGGCGCGCGACGGCGCGAGCGGCCTGGCCCTGGCGAGCCGTTGCCAGCCTGGCGTGATCTTCCTCGACCTGTCGATGCCCGGCATGCGCGGCGATGAAGTTCTCGAGCATTTGCGCGACGACCCCGCGACTTCCCATATCCCGGTGATCGTGGTCACCTCCCACGAGATCGACCCCGCGCTGCGCGCGCGGCTGGAGAGCCACGCTCGCGCCATCCTGCACAAGAAGGACCTGTCGGTGGAGTCGCTGGCCGGCGCCCTCGAGATCGTGGACCGGCCGCGCGCGGCATGATGGACACGGGCGCCGACGTGATCCTCAACGTCGACGACAACGACGCCGCGCGCTATGTGAAGACGCGCGTGCTGCGCATGGCGGGCTTCGAGGTGCTAGAGGCCGCCAACGGGGCCGACGCGGTGGTCATGCTTCGGACTCGCAACCCCGAGCTGGTCCTCCTCGACGTGCGCCTGCCCGACATGGATGGACGCGAGCTCGCCGCCGCCATCAAGGCCGATCCGTCGCTCGCCCGCATCGTGGTGCTGCAGACTTCGGCCTCGCACATCGAGTCGAAGCATCGCATCGCCGCGCTCGACGCCGGCGCCGACGGCTACCTGGTCGAGCCCATCGAGCCCGAGGAGCTGTTGGCCAACGTGCGCGCGCTGCTGCGCATGCGCCGCGCGGAGCGCGAGCGCCAGGCGGCGCTGGAGGCGCTTCAGGAAGCCGACCGCCGCAAGGACGAGTTCCTCGCCATGCTCGCGCACGAGCTGCGCAATCCCCTGGCACCGATCCGCAACGCCGTGGAAATCCTGCGCCTGTCGGCCGATCGCCCGGTGCGCGAGCGCGCGCGGGAGCTGATCGGCAGGCAAGTGGTCCATCTCGCGCGCCTGGTCGACGACCTTCTCGACGTCTCGCGCATCACGCAGCGCAAGATCGTGCTGCAGCGAGCGGCCGTGAACCTGTCCGCCGTCCTCGATTCGGCGATCGAGCTCGCTGCGCCGCTCATCGCCGAGCGCGGCCAGCAATTCAAGCTGGCGCGCCCCGACGCCGACATCTGGCTGAACGCCGACGGCGTGCGGCTCTCGCAGGTGGTCGGCAACCTCCTCCACAACGCGTCGAAATTCACCCCGCGCGGGGGGGCCGTGACGCTCGATGTCGCCCGCGCCGGGGGCATGCTGCGCATCGCCGTCTCCGATACCGGCGAAGGTATCTCCCCGCAATTCCTTCCCGCGGTCTTCGAGCTCTTCTCGCAAGGCGACCGTTCGCTCGAGCGCGCCGGCGGCGGGCTCGGCATCGGGCTGTCGCTCGTGAAAGGACTCGTGGAGCTCCACGGCGGCACGGTGACCGCGCAAAGTGGCGGCGCGGGCGAAGGCAGCCGCTTCGTGATCGAGCTGCCGCTCGCGGGTCTCGAGATCGCGGAGCCGGCGACGCCGATCCAGCCCGAAGCCCTGCTGAAAGCCGCGCGACGCGTTCTCGTGGTGGAGGACAACATGGACGCGGCCGAGGCGATGGCGATCCTGCTGCGCGAGCTCGGCCACGAAGTCGTGGCGGTGAACGACGGGCGCGAGGCGGTGGACGCGGCGCGCGCCTTCCGCCCCGACATCATCCTGCTCGACATCGGCCTGCCGGGCATCGACGGCTTCGAGCTCGCGCGGCGCTTCCGCGAGCTTCCCGAGACGCGCGCCATCAAGGTGATCGCCGTGACCGGCTACGGGCAGGCCGCCGACCGCGCGCGCTCCAAGGCTTCCGGATTCGACCTGCACCTGGTGAAGCCGGTCGATCCCGACAAGCTCGCGCGCGCGCTTCTCGAGGCCGAGGCCTAGCGCCTCTTGTAGGGCGACGGCTCCCCCGGCGGACGCGTCTTGAAGCGCTTGTGCGCCCAGAAGTACTGCTCCGGCATCTCCCGCACGCGCTCCTCGATGAAGGCGTTCATGCGCGCGACGTCCGCTTCCACGTCGCCGGTGGGATAGTCCTCCCACGCAGAGTAGAAGCGCGCCACGTATCCGTTGCCCACCTGGCGCGTGATCACCGGGATCACCTTCGCGCCGGTGAGCTTCGCGAGACGCGGCAGCGCCGTGATGGTCGCGGTCGGCACGCCGAAGAAGGGCGAGAAGATCGCGTCGCGGATGCCGAAGTCCATGTCGGGCAGGAAGTAGAACGGCTTGCCGCTCTTGATGACGCGGATGACGCTCCTCAGCCCCTCCTGCCGGCTCACCAGGTGCGGGTTGCCGAAGCGTGTGCGCGCCTTGAGGAAGATGCGGTCGAGCACCGGGTTCTTCTGCTTGCTGTAGATGCTCGAGGTGCCCGGATACTCGTGCGCGACACGGATGCCGCCCATGTTCAGGCCGATGAAGTGCGGAGCCAGCGCGATCACCGGCCGGCCCCCTTCGGCCGCGGCCTTGAGATGCTCGAGGCCTTCCACCTGGATGAGCTCGAGGAGCTGCTTTTCGCTTCCCCACACCATCACCGAGAGCTCGACCGCGTTGCGCCCGAGCATGCGGAAATGCCGGAGGCCGAGATCGTGGCGCTCGCGCTCGCTCATCTCGGGGAAGCAGAGCGCGAGGTTCACGCGCGTCACGCGCCCGCGCCCGAAGCGGTAGAGGACCGAGCCCAGGGCCGCGCCGATCGCGCCGATCCACTGGAGGGGCAGGAAGTGCACGAGCCAGAGGACGAGCACCCCGCTCCACGTGCCGAGTTTTCTCAGGAGTTGCATCGCGGCGATGGTAGCGCGTGTCTCACGAGGGCCGCGCGACCATCAGCCAGAAGATCACGATCACGGCGAGGAAGGCCGGCCAGCCCAGCACGAACCAGCGGCGCGCCAGGCGGTGGAATTCCTCGGGCAGGGCGCTCGATTCGCGCAGGCACTTCACGGCGAGGTCGCGCATGCGGATCTGGATGAAGACCACCGGAATCCAGCAAGCGCCCGCGGCGAGGTAAAGGATGGTCGAATAAACGATCCACGGCGACCGGAGCGGGTAGCCCGCGCCGAGCGCGAGCCCGATGCCGGTCAGCGGCTGCAGGGCAACCGCGGGCAGCGTGAAGGCGAAGTCGGCGATCACCGTGGCGCGCCCCGCGGCAGCGATGACGGCCACGTTGGCCCCGCGCAATGCCAGCCAGAAATTGAACGCGATGCCCAGGCCCGTTCCGAAGAGGATCGCCGCGCCCAGGATGTGAAGCCACTCGAGGAGGACGAAGTACTCGATCATGTTCAGCGATCCTCCTCGATCGCGCCCAGCGCCAGCACCGCGGCGACCACCGGGATGTTCTTCAGCAGGGGCCCGAGGGATTCGAGCCACAGCGAGGGCCACAGAATCGTCGCGATCGCCGTGTAGGCGAGGATCGTCGCGGCCTGGATCGCCGCGAGCCTGCGCGGCCTCCAGCGGCGCACGAGGAGGCAAGCGAGCGCGATGTCGAAGACGCATGCCGCGATGAGCGCCGCGCCGGCCACCACGAAAGGCACGCCGAGCGTCGAGGCGAGGAGGGGCGTCCACTCGCGCAGGCCATCCAATCCCGCGAATCCCGACGCGATCCAAAGGAGGGCGAGCGATGCGCGGAGCAGCGGCCGCACGAAGTAGAGGCGCGCGTGCCACCGATCCTGCGCATGCGCGGGCTGGGCGGCGAGTGCGGCTTTCCAGGAGAGTGCCTCGATGCCGGTGGTGGCGCGAAACGCCTCGTAGTCGCCGGTGTTGCCGTGCTCCATCTGCGCGAGCGCGGTCGAGTTGAGCGGGCCGCCCAGGCGGTCCGCGAGGCGCGCCGCCGCCTTCACCAGCGGGCGCGGAATGTAAAGCAAGCGTGCCATGCCGAATCCCAGCCAGCGCCGGTAGTCCACGAGGATTTCGCTGAGCGTGATGGCGTCGGGGCCGACCGGGTCGATGGTCTTGCCGACCAGGCGATCGTCCTCGAGCGCGAGCGCGACAACGCGCGTGACGTCGTCCATGTGGATCGGCTGGAAGCGTTGGCGGCCTTCGGCCGGAACCGGGATCGCGAAGGGGAAAGCCGCGATCGCGCGCAACGCCGCCGTGCCGCCGTAAGCGCCGCGCGCGTGCACGAGGGAAGGGCGCACCACCACCCAGTCGAGAGCGCTCGCGCGCAAGTGATCGTCGGCGGCGAGCTTGCTGAGCGCGTACGCGGTGCCCGCCGAGCATTGCGCGCTGATCGCCGAAATCTGCACCATGCGCCGTACGCCGGCGCGCTCGCACGCGTCGAAGAGCGCGATCGGCGAGCGGCGGTGGATGGCGTCGATCGACTGTGCGCGCGTGCCCTGGAGCACGCCGGCGCAATTCACCACCGCGTCGATTCCGGCGAGTCGCGGCAGCCACGCCGCCGCGTCGACGTCGGCATTCATGTCGATCGCGATGGCGGGCTCGGCCGCGAAGGGCGGGGCGGCGGCCGGATCGCGCACCGCGGCGACCACGCGATGGCCGCGCGCGGTGAGCGCGGCGAAGATCTCGCGCCCGATGAAGCCGCCCGCGCCGAGGAGGAGCACGCGCATCGAATCAGGCCCCGGCGCCCGGCGGCGGCGGTGCGCCCGCGGGCCGCTTGTAGCGGTTGTATCCCCACAGGTATTGCTCGGGGCACGAGCGCACCAGCTTCTCGACCATCGCGTTCACCAGCCGCGCGCTCTCGCGGCGATCGGCCGGCAATGCCTCCGCCAGCGCCTCCAGGTGCAGCGTGAAGCCCGCGGCGCCAGGGAGCCGCTGCGCGTAGCAGAAGACGAGCGCCGCATCGCTGGCTTCCCGCAGGCGGCCCACCAGCGTCATCGTGTACGCGGGACGCCCGAAGAAATCGACCCATTCCCCGTCTCCCAGCCCCGGCACCTGGTCGGGCAGGACGATGGTGCATCCGCCGCGCCGCAGGTGCTTCAGCACCATGCGCACCCCCGCGAGGGTCGCGGGCGCCACGTTGGAGCCGTCCGGAGCCGCGCCGCGGTCGCGCCCCTCGCGCATCATCTGGTCGAACCAGAAGACCTTGTGCGGCCGGTACATCGCGAGGATCGGCAGATGCGTCCAGAGATAGCGTCCCGCGACGTCATAGCCCCCCAGGTGCGGCGTGACGAACACGATGGGCTTCCCCGCCGCGCGAAGCTTCTCGACCGCTTCCCAGCCCCTGCGCTCCTTCACCATTCCCGCCACCTGGTCGAGGGGCCGGAAGAGCGACCAGAGGAGCTCGGTCGCGCCCTTGCCGATCTCGGCGGCATTGAGCCATGCGAGGCGCTTCACGTCTTCCCGCGTGGCGCAAAGGCCGCTCGCCGAGAGGTTCTCGAGCACGCGCAGCCGGTAGCGCGGGGAGAGCGCGTAGACCAATCGGCCCAGGAACGCGCCCAGGGCATGGTTGACGCCGAGGGGCAGTCGGGCGAGCGGGCGGAGGAGAAGTTTCAAATGAAGCCGGAGGGGGCGCGGTCTTTGCTAAAATAGCGCCTGTGCGACTGTGGGGTGACCCGAAATGAAGAGTGAATTCCTGTTTACGTCCGAGTCCGTCTCGGAAGGCCATCCGGACAAGGTTTCGGACCAGATTTCCGATGCGGTGCTGGACGCCATCTTAGCGCAGGACCCGCGCTCCCGAGTCGCGGCCGAGACCCTTTGCAACACCGGCCTGGTCGTGATGGCGGGTGAGATCACTACGCGCGCGAACGTGGACTACATCCAGGTCGCGCGCGAAACCATCAAGCGCATCGGCTACGACAATACCGACTACGGCATCGATTACCGCGGCTGCGCGGTGATGGTGTGCTACGACAAGCAAAGCCCCGATATCGCTCAGGGCGTCGACAAGGCGTCCGACGACAATCTCGACCAGGGCGCCGGCGACCAGGGCCTCATGTTCGGCTACGCGTGCGACGAGACGCCGGTGCTCATGCCCGCGCCGATCTATTACGCGCATCGCTTGGTCGAGCGCCAGGCGATGCTGCGCAAGGACGGGCGCCTGCCGTGGCTGCGTCCCGACGCGAAGAGCCAGGTAACGTTCAAGTACGTGGACGGCAAGCCCGCCGAGATCGACACGGTAGTCCTCTCCACGCAGCACTCGCCGGAGATGTCGGACGGCTTGCGAATGAAGCAGGAAGCCGTCGACGCGGTGATCGAGATGATCGTGAAGCCCGTGCTTCCGAAGGAGTGGTTGAAGAACACCAAGTACCTCGTGAATCCCACCGGGCGCTTCGTCGTCGGCGGGCCCCAGGGCGACTGCGGGCTCACCGGGCGCAAGATCATCGTCGACACGTACGGCGGCGCCTGCCCGCATGGCGGCGGCGCCTTCTCCGGCAAGGATCCGTCGAAGGTCGACCGTTCTGCCGCCTACGCCGCGCGCTACGTGGCGAAGAACATCGTCGCCGCGGGGCTCGCGCGCCAATGCGAGATCCAGGTGAGCTACGCCATCGGCGTCGCGCGCCCGATCAACGTGACCGTCTACACCGAGGGCACGGGCGTGATCCCCGACGACAAGATCGCGCAGCTGATCCAGCAGCATTTCGACCTGCGCCCGAGGGGCATCGTGAAGATGCTGGATCTCCTCCGACCCATCTACGCCAAGACCGCCGCCTACGGGCACTTCGGCCGCGAGGAACCGGAGTTCACGTGGGAAGCGACCGACATGGCGTCGACGCTGCGCGACGCCGCGGGCATCAAGGGCGAGGCGAAGCGCGCCATGGCGGCGGCCGACTGACGTCATCCCCGCGGCGTTAGTTGAAGTGCTTGCTGAAAACGGCGGCCACCTTCGGGGTGGCCGCGGTCTTTTCGGCGATCGCGAATAGCTTCGGCGCGTGGGCCGCGAACCACTTCCGACCCGGCCTCCAGTAGGTCATCGCGGCGACATAGAGGTCGAGCCCGCTCATTTTCTCACCGAGGAACCACGGCCCCCCGGCCGCCGCTTCGACTTGCCGCCACAGGTTCTCGCGGTGGCGGTCTGTGCTCTCGCGCAGCTGCCTGGCGCCTTCCTCGTTCGCCACCCACTTCGCGGTGTCGTCGCCGTAGGTGAACGTGGGATACAGGGCGGCGACGACGAACACGGCCCAGCGGTAGAACTCCGCGCGTTTCGGATCTCCGCGCGGCGGGATGATGCCAGCCTGCGGCGCGAGGTCGTGCACGTAGTGCAGCATCGCGAGGCTTTCGGTCATCACCGTGCCGTCGGGCAGCACCAGAGCGGGCACCTGCCCGAGCGGATTGACCGAGAGGAGGCGATCGCGCGTGGCGCTCCCCGGCGAGTAGTCCACCTCCTCGTAGTCGAACGGCACGCCGGCCAGCACCAGCGCGCTCTCCACGATGACGTTCCCGCAACCCTTGCAGGCCAGCAGAAGCGCTTTCTCCACAGGTCCCCCGGAATGATGGATTGGCCCAAATCATTTACAATAGCGGTCGTTCGAGGAGCGTTGCAACAGCCGGGTTGTTACCGGCTGCCAGGCTCGAACTTTCCAAAACCGCGCTCGTTATCCGTGACCCGATCACGGGAGACGAGACCGCTACCCGCCGCCCCTCTCCCGCGTTCAGGCCACCTTTGACGAAAAGGGACCCACCATGAACGCCCGCATCAAGCCCGCAGACTTCACCGACTTCAAGTGCGCCGACCTCAACCTCGCCGCCTGGGGCCGCAAGGAAATCCTCATCGCCGAGACCGAGATGCCCGGCCTCATGGCGATTCGCGAGGAGTTCTCCAAAACCCAGCCGCTCAATGGCGCGCGCATCACCGGCTCGCTGCACATGACGATCCAGACCGCGGTGCTGATTGAGACGCTGGAAGCGCTCGGCGCCGAGATCCGCTGGGCGTCGTGCAACATCTTCTCGACGCAGGACCACGCCGCGGCCGCGATCGCCGCCACCGGCGTGCCGGTGTTCGCGCACAAGGGCGAGACGCTCACCGAGTACTGGGACTACACGCACCGCATCTTCGAGTGGGGCAACGGCGCCGACGGCAAGCCCAAGTACACCAACATGATCCTCGACGACGGCGGCGACGCCACGCTGCTGCTCCACCTGGGCGCGCGCGCCGAGAAGGACCAGTCGTGCATCTCGAAGCACACCAGCGAGGAAGAGGAAATCCTGTTCGCCTCCATCAAGGCCAAGCTCGCCAAGGATCCGGCCTGGTATTCGACCCGCCTCGCGCAGGTGAAGGGCGTGACGGAAGAGACCACCACCGGCGTGAAGCGCCTCTACCAGATGGCGAAGGACGGCTCCCTCAAGTTCCCGGCGATCAACGTCAACGACTCGGTGACCAAGAGCAAGTTCGACAACCTCTACGGCTGCCGCGAGTCGCTGGTCGACGGCATCAAGCGCGCGACCGACGTCATGGTCGCCGGCAAGATCGCATTGGTCGCCGGCTACGGTGACGTGGGCAAGGGCAGCGCCCAGGCGCTGCGCGCGCTCTCCGCGCAGGTCTGGGTGACGGAAATCGATCCCATCTGCGCGCTCCAGGCCGCCATGGAGGGCTACCGCGTGGTCACCATGGAATACGCCGCCGACAAGGCCGATATCTTCGTCTCGGCCACCGGCAACTTCCAGGTGATCACCCACGCGCACATGAAGCGCATGAAGAACAACGCGATCGTGTGCAACATCGGCCACTTCGACAACGAGATCGAGGTCGCGGCGCTCAAGCAGTACACGTGGGAGAACATCAAGCCGCAGGTCGACCACGTGATCTTCCCGGACGGCAAGCGCGTAATCCTCCTCGCCGAGGGCCGCCTGGTGAACCTGGGCTGCGGCACCGGGCACCCGTCGTACGTGATGAGCTCCTCGTTCGCCAACCAGGTGATCGCGCAGATCGAGCTCTTCACGCACCAGGAGAAGTATCCGATCGGCGTGTACGTGCTGCCCAAGCACCTCGACGAGAAGGTCGCGCGCCTGCAGCTCAAGACGCTGAACGCGATGCTGACCGAGCTCACGCCGGAGCAGGCGGCGTACATCGGCGTGAAGCAGGACGGACCGTACAAGCCCGATCACTACAGGTACTGAAAGAGCTCGTGCAATCCCAGCGCGCCCACCGGCGCGTCTTCAGCTTCGAGTTCTTCCCGCCCAAGTCGCCGGAAGGCGCCGAAAAACTGCGCGCGACGCGAAAGCAGCTCGCGCAGCTGAACCCGGCGTTCTTCTCGGTGACTTTCGGGGCGGGCGGGTCGACGCGCGAGGGCACGCTCTCCGCGGTGCTCGAGATTCGCCGCGATGGCCATCACGCGGCGCCGCACCTTTCGTGCGTCGCCTCGACGCGCGCGAGCCTGCGCGAAGTGATCGCCCAGTACAAGGCGAACGACATCCGCCACATCGTGGCGCTGCGCGGCGACATGCCGTCGGGCATCGCGAGCGGCGGCGAGCTGCGCTACGCCTCGGATCTGGTGCGCTTCATCCGCGAGGAGACCGGCGACTGGTTCAATATCGAGGTGGCGTGCTACCCCGAATACCACCCGCAGGCAAGGAAGCCGCAGCAGGACCTGATGGCGTTCAAGGCCAAGATCGACGCGGGGGCCAATGGCGCGATCACCCAGTACTTCTACAACGCCGATTCGTACTTCCATTTCGTCGAGGATTGCGAGGCCCTGGGCATCTCGGTGCCGATCGTGCCCGGCATCATGCCGATCAACAATTTCTCGCAGCTGGCGCGCTTCTCCGACGCCTGCGGCGCGGAGATCCCGCGCTGGATTCGCCTGAAGCTCGAGGGTTACGGCGACGATTCCGCCTCGATCAAGGCCTTCGGCCTCGACGTGGTGACGGAGCTCTGCGACCGCCTGCTCGAGGGCGGCGCGCCGGGGCTGCATTTCTACACGATGAACATGGCCGGGCCCACCTCCACCATCTGGCAACGACTCGGTTTGTAAGGGCTGGCGCTACAATCCCGGCATAGACAGGCCAGGGAGCCCGCTTGAAAAAGACCGCCAGCAAGCCGAGCGTCGCAGTGCCCCAGGCGAGCTCCTCGCTTGCTTCCCAGATCCGCGCCCTGCCGCCCAACGAGGCCGCCGCCCTCGTCGAGCGCGCCGTGCCCGCCGAAGCGGTGGAGGCGCTGTTGCAGTTGAACCCCGCGATCGTGCAGGACATCCTGCGCGAGCTCGAGTCCGGCCCGCGCCGCTTCATCACCGCGTCGGCGCCTCCTGAAGTGGCCGAGCAGTGGAGGCGCAACACGAAATATCCGAAGGGCACCATCGGGCAGCTGATGGAGCCGCCGCTGTCGGTATTCAGCCCCGATATGACGGTGGGCGAGGCGATCGAGGCCCTGCGCCCGCTGGTGAGGAGCGCTTTCGTGACCTACGTCTACGTGGTCGACGCCGACGGCAGCCTGGGTGGCCTCGTCACCATGCGCGACCTCCTCTTCAACGACAGGAAGGCGCGCCTCGCCGATGTCATGCTCGCCAACCCGTTCTCGCTGAGCCCCGGCCTCACCCTCCAGGAGGCGATGAAGCTCACGGTCAACAAGCACTTCCCGCAATACCCGGTCAGCGATGCGGACGGGCGCCTGGTGGGGCTGGTGCGCGGCGCGGCGCTGTTCGAGCTCGAGGCGTTCGAGATCACCGCGCAGGCGGGCGCGATGGTCGGTGTGGAGAAGGAGGAACGCGTCTCCACCTCGATCGCGCAGAGCTTCAAGTATCGCAACCCGTGGCTCCTCATCAACCTCATCACCGCCTTCGCGGCGGGTGGCGTGGTCGCCGTCTTCCAGGGCACGCTCGACAAGCTCGTCATCCTCGCGACCTTCCTGCCGGTGCTCGCCGGGCAGTCGGGCAACACCGGCTGCCAGGCGCTCGCGGTCACGGTGCGCGGCATCACGCTGGGCGACATCAAGTCGGGCGGCGGCAAGCTCCTCATGACGAAGGAGGCGCTCCTCGGCCTCGCCAACGGCGCGGTCACCGGCGTGCTGTGCGGCATCGCCATGTACATCTACGCGTGGTCGCAGGATTCCCCGCATGCGCTGATGCTCGGCATCGTCGTCGTGATCGCGATGATCGGCAGCTGCGCGGTGAGCGGGATCTCCGGGGCGCTGGTGCCGCTCGCGCTGAAGCGCCTAGGCGCCGATCCCGCGACTGCATCGAGCATCATCGTGACCACGGCCACCGACGTGACCAGCATGGGCCTGCTGCTGGCGCTGGCTACCGTGATGGTTCGCTGAAGGACTATCATGCCTGCCATGACACCTCGCGCCCTCGCGTTCGTCCTCGCCCTCCTGCTCGCGCCATTCGCGTGGGCCGAGGAGCAGGCGTTCACCAACCGCGCCACCGACCTGCGGGAGCGCGGCTCCAACGACGCGAGAGTGATCGCGACGCTTCCCGAGAAGACCGAGGTGAGAGTCCTGGCCCGCGGCGGCGGCTGGACCCAGGTGGATGCCGCCGGCAAGAGCGGCTGGGTGAACGTATTCCACCTGCGTTTCCCGACGACCGTCGACTCGAAGTCGTCCGGCGGCGGCAATCCTTTCTCCAGCGTGACGTCTTTCCTGGGTGGCGGGCGCCAGACCGAGAAGAAGGCCACCATCGCCACCACCGGGATCCGCGGGCTTTCGCCCGAGGACCTGAAGAACGCGGCGCCCGATGCCGCGGCGCTCGCGAAGGCGCACTCCTATCGAGCCGACAAGCCCACCGCGGAGCGCTTCGCGCGCGAAGGCAAGCTGAGCGCGGTGTCCGTGGACAATCCGCAAGGAGAACGTCGATGAAGCGAATCGTCCTGATCGCCGTGCTTCTCGCGGCCCTGCCGCTTCACGCCCAGTTCGGCGGCTTCGACCTCGGCAAGGTGATCGACATCGGCAAGAAGGCGGTCGACCAGGGAAGCCCGATGGGCAAGGAGTTCTCGCAGGAAGACGAGATCGGACTGGGCGACGCGCTCACCGCGAGTTTCCTCGGCGCCTCGCCCCTGTCGCAGGACGCGAGCCTGCAGCGCTACGTGAACCGCGTCGGCAAGTGGATCGCGATGCACAGCGAGCGGGCCGACCTGCCGTGGACCTTCACCGTGATCGACACGGAGACGATCAACGCTTTCGCCATGCCCGGCGGATCGATCATCGTCTCGAGCGGCCTCATCAAGCGGCTCGGGAGCGAATCGGAGCTCGCGGGCGTGCTCGCGCACGAGATCGCGCACGTCGTGAAGAGGCACCAGCTCGCGGCGATCCAATCGGGAATGAAGGCGGATTTCTGGAAGGGCGTCGGCACTTCCGTGGTGGCCGACCGCGTGAAGATCGGCGGCGGAGCCGTCGGCAGCGCGGTGGGCCAGATCGCCAAGCCCTACATCCTCGATGCGGCGGGCAACCTGATCAAGGATGGATTCTTCCTGCGCCCCCTTGATCGCGGGATGGAGTCCGAGGCCGACCAGTTGGCGATCGTCCTCGCGGTCCGCAGCGGCTACGACGCGTACGGACTCGTTTCCGCGCTGCAGATGCTCGCGCTGTACAAGGGAGATGCCGACGCGGCTTCCGTGTTCAGCACGCATCCGTCGGCGACCGACCGCATCGCGGACCTCGAGCCGTTCGTGCCCACGGTGGCGCAATACGCGAAGCAGCCGCAGCTCCTCGAGGCACGGTATAAGCAGAACGTCAGGTAATTCTCGCCCGCGCCATCCATCGAGCCCGGGATGAATCTCGAGGCGGCGCGATCGTTCCTGGATAGGTGAGGGAGCTCGCTGCAAAAATTGCGCTCGAATTGCCGGGTTCTTCTCTAGAGCCAGCGGAAGTGACGCGCGCCTCTCGAGCTTCATCCCAAGGGCTCGATGGATGGCTCTCCGCGCACGTTTCCCACCGTTCTCCAGCGTTAGACGGATTCGCCAAAAGGAACGGCGATGCGCGACGCGTCTCGATTTGCAGCCCCTGCCAAGGGGATGCCGAACCGAGCGGCGATGCGAGGAGCATCAGAGTGCCCCCCCGCCTTGAGAGCCTCATTGAAGTGTTGGGATGAAGCTCGAGAGGCGCGCGTCACTTCCGGTCGATCGGAAGAAGAAGCCGCCCATTGGAGCGCAATCTTTGCAGCGACTTCCCTCACCTATCCAGGAACGATCGCGCCGGGTCGAGCTTCATCCCCACTTCTAATGAGGCGATAGACAACTACGCGACAGCGATTTTCTTGCGCGCGTGCGCCGCGTCTGCCGCGTGCAGCGAGGCGTACGCCTGGTGCGCCGCCGCCTCCGCCTCGCCAACCTTGATCGGCAACCCCATGTCCATCAGCACCGAGCCCAGCGCCGACAGGCATAGCATCACGTTGTCGGGACGGCACGAGTAGCCCATCAGGCCGAAGCGCCAGATCTTGCCCTTGAGAGGGCCCAGGCCGGCGCCGATCTCGATGCTGAACTCATTCAAGAGCGTCTTCCTCACCTGCTCTTCATCGACGCCCGACGGGCACAGCACCGCGTTCATCTGCGGCAGCTGGTACTGCTCGGCCACCAGGAACTTCAGCCCCATCGCCTCCAGGCCCGCCTTCAAGGCGAGGTGATGGCGGCGATGGCGCGCCCAGCAGGCCTCGAGGCCTTCTTCCTTGATGAGGAGGAGGGCCTCATGCAGCGCGAACAACGAATTGGTCGGCGCGGTGTGGTGATAGGTGCGCGTGGTGGCGCCCCAGTAGCCCAGCAGCAGGTTCATGTCCATGAACCAGCTGTGGATCTTGTCCTTGCGCGCCTTCACGTGCTCGACCACCCGCTCCGAGAACGACACCGGCGACAGGCCCGGCGTGCACGACAGGCATTTCTGGCTTGCGGAGTAGACCGCGTCGATCCCCCAGTCGTCGACTCGCACCGGCGTGCCGGCCAGCGACGTCACCGCGTCCATGATGACGAGCGCCCCGTGCTTGTGGGCGATCTGCGCGAGGGCCTTGGCGTCGGACTGCGCGCCGGTGGAAGTCTCGGCGTGCACGAAGGCGAGGATCTTCGCGTCGGGATTCTTCTTGAAGGCGTCCTCGACCTTCTGCGGATCCACGGGCGCGCCCCAGTCGTCGTCGACCATCACCGCGGTGCCTCCGCAGCGCTCGACGTTCTCGAGCATGCGCCCGCCGAAGACGCCGTTCCTGCATACGGCCACCTTGGTTCCGGGAGCCACCATGTTCACGAAGCAGTACTCCATCCCGACCGATCCCGGGCCCGACACCGGGAAGGTGAGCGGGTTGTCCGTCTGGTAGACGTAGCGCAGCAGCGACTTCAGCTCCTCCATCATCTCGACGAACACCGGGTCGAGGTAGCCGATGGCGGGCTGGCTCATCGTGGTGAGCACGCGCGGGTGGATCTCGGTGGGGCCGGGGCCCATCAGCGTGCGCTGCGGCGGATGGAAGGACGTGATCTTCTTGGTGGCGTTGAGTTGCTTGAGAGTCATTTCGAAATCCGGATCGGTATGGTCGTTGGTGCTTCAGGAGTCACCTGCAGGTTCGCGAAGTCGTGCAGCACGCGATCGAGCAAATGGGACGGGGTGACGCTCGAAAGCGCGTTGAAGATCGACTCCACGCGGCCGGGGTGCAGCTTTTCCCAGTCGCGCAGCATCGCCTTCACCTGCTTTCGTTGCAGCTGCTCCTGGGAGCCGCACAGGTCGCACGGGATGATCGGGAAGGCGCGCGCCTCGGCGTATGCGGCGAGGTCGCTTTCCTCCACGTAGGCGAGCGGCCGGATCACGACGTGCCTGCCATCATCGGAGATGAGCTTGGGCGGCATGGTCTTCAGCTTGCCGCCGTGGAACAGGTTGAGGAAGAAAGTCTCGAGGATGTCGTCGCGGTGGTGGCCCAGGGCGATCTTGTTGACGCCCAGCTCGCCCGCGGCCTTGTAGAGCGCGCCGCGACGCAGCCGCGAGCACAGGCCGCACATGGTCTTCCCCTCGGGGATCACGCGCTTCACGACGCTGTAGGTATCCTGCACCACGATGCGATAGGGCACGCCGGCCGCCTCGAGGTATTCGGGCAGCACGTGCTCCGGAAACCCCGGATGGCGCTGGTCGAGGTTCACCGCGACCAGCTCGAAGGGCACCGGCGACTTCTCGCGAAGGCGCATCAGCACGTCGAGCATCGCGTAGCTGTCCTTCCCCCCGGACAGGCACACCATGACCTTGTCGCCCGCCTCGATCATCGAGAAATCCGCGATCGCCTGTCCCACCAGGCGGCGCAGGCGCTTGGCGAGCTTGGCGCCCTCGAAATCGGTCTTGCGGGTGTCGAGCGTCGTGCTCACGGGGGCCTAGAGGTGGATGCCGCGCCCCCCATCGACGGCGAGGATCTGGCCGGTGACGAAGGGGGCGTCGAAGAGGAGGTATTTTACCGCGCCCGCGACGTCCTCCGGGCTGCCGATGCGCCCGAGTGGGGTCTGCGCGGCGATGCGCCCCCGTTCCGAGGCGTCGAAGTGCGCGCCCCCGTCGGGCCACAGGATGGCGCCAGGGGACACGCCGTTCACGCGCACCTCGGGCCCCAGCTCGAGCGCGAGGGAGCGCGTGAGCCCTGCCAGCCCCGCCTTGGCGATCGAATACACGACGAAGTTCTTCAGCGGGCGCTCGGCGTGGATGTCCACCACGTTCACGATGGCGCCGCGCGACTCGCGCAGTCGGGGCGCGGCGGCCTGCGCGAGGAAGAGGGGCGCGCGCAGGTTGGTGCCGATCAGGTCGTCCCAGGCCTCCGCCCCTATGCTCCCGAAGGGCGTCGCGTGGAACGACGAGGCGTTGTTCACCAGCGCGTCGAGCCGCCCGAAGGCGCTCGCCGCTTCCTCGACGATGCGGGGCAGGCCCGCCACGTCGAGGAGATCCCCCTGGACCAAGGCGCAGGAGCCGGCGCGGATCGCGTTCAGCTCGGCGGCGAGGCTTTCGGCCTCGACGCGCGAGCGGTGGCAGTGCAGCGCCACGCGCGCGCCGGCGCCATGCAGCGCGCGCGCGATCGCCGCGCCGATGCGCCGCGCCGCTCCGGTGACGAGGACCGCGCTATCCTGCATGCTATATTCCGCCGCACTCGAAAAAGAACCTCGAAGTGTAGCCCAAGGTCTCCATGCCGCAGCCCTCCGAATCCGTCCTTCCCCCGTCCACGCCGGACGCTTCGGTCCACTCGCGGGAGCTCGCGGAGCACATCGCCAACACGATCGTGGGCGAAGGCGAGTGGATCCCGTTCTCGCGCTACATGGAGCTCGCGTTGTACGCGCCGGGCCTGGGCTACTATGCGGCGGGCGCGCGCAAGTTCGGCTCCGACGGCGACTTCGTCACCTCGCCCGAGATCTCGCCGATGTTCGCCAACTGCTTCGCGTTGCAGGCGGCCCAGGTGCTGGAGGCGGTGGGCGGGGACGTTCTCGAGCTGGGCCCGGGCTCGGGGGTCTTCGCCGCGGACCTCTTCAAGGCGTTGAAGGAGATGGGCTCGTTGCCGCAGCGCTACCTGCTCCTCGAAGTGAGCCCGGACCTGCGCGAGCGCCAGCGCGCCCTCCTCGCCGAGCGCTTTCCCGACGACATGGCGCGCTTCGCCTGGATCGACCGCCTGCCGGACAAGTTGCGCGGCATCGTGATCGCCAACGAGGTGCTGGACGTGGTGCCGTGCTCCCTCGTGCATCGGGTCGGCGACAACTACTTCGAGACGGGCGTGATCCTCACCGAGGCGGGCTTCGCCTTCGAGGACCAGCACCTTCGCGACGGCGAGCTGAAGCGCCGCGCCGAGAGCGCCTTCCCGCCCGGCGACCACGACTATCTCTCGGAAGTGAATTTCGCCGCGGAGGCGCTGGTGCGCACCATCGCCGCCACGCTCGAGGCGGGGGTCGCGATCTTCGTCGACTACGGCTTTCCCGAGCGCGAGTACTACCATTCGCAGCGCTCCATGGGCACATTGCGCTGCCATTACCGCCATCGCGTGCATGGCGACCCGTTCTTCATGCCCGGCCTGCAGGACATCACCGCGCACGTCGACTTCAGCGCCATGGCTCGCGCCGCGGAGCAGGGCGGCGCGGAAGTCTACGGGTTCACGACCCAGGCCTACTTCCTCATCTCGTGCGGGCTCGCGGTGCTGGTGTCCGCGGGTGATCCCACCATGACTCTGTCCCGGTTGAAGGGCACGAGCGCCGTGCATCGCCTGATCGGCCCTTCCGAGATGGGCGAGCTGTTCAAGGTGCTTGGCTTCGGAAAGGGCATCGACGTTCCGATCCTCGGCTTCCAGTCGGCGCGCCACCTGCAACTCTAGCCCTTCATAGTCGTCCGTGGTCCCGCGTTGGGTGGACCGCGACGACATCCATAAACGCGGGCGAAACCGGCCCCGAAGCGAACGAGTCCGGCGGGCCCGCTCGCTCCCTCCCGCGCCGGCTTCGCGGGCCGAATCGGCGGTTTCGTCGCAATCCCTTCCGACGCCGCGCGAATTCTCTAAGTTGGGCTTCGTTGCGTCCAGAGAGAGACCGATGAAAGCGACACTGAAGGCAATAGCCCTCCGCTCGGCTGCATGCATATTCCTGCTCCGGGTTTCCTCAATGCCGGCCGGTGCTGCGAACACTTGGGGCATGGATGTCAGTGATATGTGGTGGAACCCATCCGAGAGCGGATGGGGCGCGAACATTGCGCACCAAGGCGAGATTGTCTTTCTATCCCTCTATGTCTATGGCGTGGATAGCAAGGTCAAATGGTATGTTGGCCCGTCGCTCGCCTCGCAGGGAGGCAACAATGCATACACGTTCACGGGCTCCGTTTACGAGACGACCGGGCCTTATCTGGGAGGGCCGTTCAATCCAACGAACGTCGGGATTCGACAGGTGGGGGCTGCCACGATCACCTTCGACGGAGTCAACCACGCGAACTTGAATTACAGCGTTGACGGCGCGAACGTTTTCAAATCCCTTGAACGGCAAACGTTCAGGAGCAATAACCTTTCTGGTTCCTACTCGGGAGCAGAGCTCTATACGGAAACAGGATGCAGCGTCAATTCTGGAACGTATGCCAATTTCGCTCAATTCGTAATCAATCAGACAGGCTCAAACGTTTCCATTGCCGCTTCAGCAAGCTACGGCCCCCTGTGCACGTATTCTGGGACCTATGTGCAGGAGGGGCGAATGGGAAGCATTGTTGGCTTCTTCACTTGCGCGAGTGGCGCGGGCGGGACCTACCGGGCGTATGAGATCGAAGCCGGCCATCAAGGATTCGTCCTCAGATATACCGCTGACTATGGGGACGATTGTACCGAGGCAGGCCGCATGGGTGGAATCAAGTAACGGCAACTCGCCTCAGGCCAGGAGAGATCCATGGACGCGCCTCAACCCTTCAGGGCGGCGAGTACCTCGTCGAGCATCTTCTTCGCGTCGCCGAACAGCATCCGGTTGTTCTCCTTGTAGAAGAGCGGATTGTCCACGCCGGCGTAGCCCGAGGCCATGCTGCGCTTCATCACGATGGAGTTGCGCGCCTTCCACACTTCCAGCACCGGCATGCCGGCGATCGGGCTCGAGGGATCGTCCTGCGCACTCGGATTCACGATGTCGTTGGCTCCGATCACCATGGCGACGTCGGTGTCCGGGAAGTCGGCGTTGATCTCGTCCATCTCCATCACGATGTCGTACGGCACCTTCGCCTCGGCGAGCAGCACGTTCATGTGGCCCGGCATGCGGCCGGCGACCGGATGGATGCCGAAGCGCACCGTCTTGCCCATCTCACGCAGGCGCCTGGTGATTTCGAACACCGTGTGCTGCGCCTGCGCGACCGCCATGCCGTAGCCGGGCACGATGATCACGCTCTTGGCTTCCTTGAGGAGGTCTGCGGTCTCCTGCGCGCTTACCGAGATCACTTCGCCCGCGGGTTGCGCCGCCGCCGCCGCACCTTTCGGGGCCGGTGCGCCGCCGCCGAATCCGCCCGCGATCACGCTGAGGAAGTTGCGGTTCATCGCGCGGCACATGATGTAGGAGAGGATCGCGCCGGAGGAGCCCACCAGCGCCCCGGTGACGATCAGCAAATCGTTCGAGAGCATGAACCCTGTCGCGGCCGCCGCCCATCCCGAGTAGCTGTTGAGCATCGAGACGACCACCGGCATGTCCGCGCCGCCGATCGCCATCACCATGTGCACCCCGAAAAGGAGCGCGATCACGGTCATCACGACGAGCGGCATCATGCCCTGCTCGATGGAATGCGTCCGCAGGAACTGGTAGCCGAACCAAAGCACCACCAGGAGCCCGACGAGGTTGAGCCAGTGCCGCGCCGGCAGCAGCAGGGGCTTGCCTCCGATGCGCCCTGAAAGCTTGCCGAACGCGATCACCGATCCGGACAGCGTCACCGCGCCGATCAACACGCCGACGTAGATCTCGCCGTGGTGGATGGCGGCCTCCGCGGCCGACATGCCGGCTGCCGCCGAGGGATCGATGTAGCTCGCATATCCCACGATCACGGCGACCAGGCCCACGAGGCTGTGCATGAACGCGACCAGCTCGGGCATCTGCGTCATCTTCACGGTGCGCGCGAGATACAAACCGATCGCCCCGCCGATCACCAGCGCGATCGCGACCCAGGCGATGCCGCCCGAAGTGACGCGCGGGCCGAGCACGGTGGCGAGCACGGCGATCGCCATGCCGATCATCCCGTACAGGTTTCCACGCCGTGAAGACTCGGGATTGGAGAGCCCCCCGAGGCTCAGGATGAACAGGATGGTCGCGGCGATGTAGGAGACGGCAGCCAGGCTTGCGGACATGGTGTCGGCCCCTATTTGCGGAACATGGAAAGCATGCGCTGCGTGACCGCGAACCCGCCGAACATATTGATCGCGGTGAGCGCGATGCCCGCGACCGCGAGCCAGCGGATCAGCTCGTCGGGGCGGGCCGCCTCGCCCGCCATCGCTGCGCTCGCCGGAGGGGCGATCTGCACCAGCGCGCCGATGATGATGATGCTGCTGATGGCGTTGGTCACGCTCATGAGCGGTGTGTGCAGCGCGGGCGTCACGTTCCACACCACCATGTAGCCCACGAAGCACGCGAGCACGAACACGGTGAAATGCCCGAGGAAGGCGGGCGGCGCGTAGAGGCCGATCAACACGAAGAGGAGCGCCGCCGCGGCGAACAGCATCACCAGCGACTTCGCTGCCATCGGCTCGCCACTGCCGTGGCCATGCCCCTTCTTCCCGGCGGCGACGATGGCGGGCGCGGCGGGCGCCTTGGCCGCGGGCGCCGCGGAAAGTTTCGGCGCCGGTGGCGGCCACGTCACCGTGCCATCCTTGATCACGGTGGTGCCGCGAATGACTTCGTCGTCCATGTTGACGTCGTAGACGCCGTCCTTCGCCTTGGTGAGATCCTCGGAGAGGCGGAAGAGGTTGGTCGCGTAGAGCGTGCTCGACTGGGTCGCGAGCCGACTCGGCAGGTCCGTGTACCCGATGATGATGACGCCGTGCTTCGTCACGACCTTGCCCGGCTCGGTGAGCTCGCAGTTGCCGCCCTGCTCCGCGGCCATGTCGACGATGACGCTGCCCGGCTTCATCGACCGCACCATCTCCGCGGTGATGAGCTTGGGAGCGGGCTTGCCGGGGATGAGGGCGGTCGTGATGATGATGTCGACTTCCTTCGCCTGCTTCGCGAAGGTCTCGCGCTGCGCCTTCTGAAAGCCCTCGCTCATCACCTTGGCGTAGCCGCCCACGCCGGTGCCTTCCTCCACGTAGTCGACGGGCACGTATTCGCCGCCGAGCGACTTGATCTGGTCCGCGACCTCGGGACGCGTGTCGTTGGCGCGCACGATGGCGCCCAGGCTCGAGGCCGCCCCGATCGCCGCGAGGCCCGCGACGCCCGCGCCGATCACGAATACCTTCGCCGGAGGCACCTTGCCGGCCGCCGTGATCTGGCCGGTGAAGAAGCGCCCGAACTCGTGCGCCGCCTCGATCACCGCGCGATATCCGCCGATGTTGGCCATCGACGAGAGGGCGTCCATCTTCTGGGCGCGCGACATGCGCGGCACGCTGTCCATCGCGAGGACCGTCACCTTCTTCGCGGCGAGGCTCTGCAGCAGCTCGGGGTTCTGCGCCGGCCAGATGAAGCTCACCAGGACTTGGCCCGCGCGCATGGCCGCCACCTCGTCGCGGCTCGGTGCGCGGACCTTGAAGACGATGTCGGCACCGGACCAGAGCGCCGCGGCGTCGGGGACCACGCGGGCGCCGGCATCGGTATAGGCCTGGTCGCCGATGCTCGCCGCGTCACCCGCGCCCGATTGCACGATGACGCTGAAGCCCAGCTTCGCGAGCTTGGGCACCACCTCGGGAACCGTCGCGACGCGCTTCTCCCCGGGGAAGGTCTCCTTGGGAACGCCGATCACCTGTGCCATGCATGGCCTCGCTCGTTGAAGTCGGGACGATTCTACTTCCTTCGCCCCATCGGGTATTCTTGCGGCGACATCATCAAGAAAATCCCAGGGGAGAAATCGACCATGAAGCGTTTCGCCACGGCGCTCGCCGCCGTCATCGCCGCATTCGGCCTCGCGACGGCCGGCGCCGAGGACAAGAAGCAGATCTCGATCGGCACCGGCGGCACCGGCGGTGTCTACTACATCCTCGGCGGCGGCTTCGCGGCGCTCCTATCCAAATACATTCCGGGCCTGGACGCGACCGCCGAAGTCACCGCGGGCTCGATCGCCAACCTGCAGCTGATCGGTGGCGGCAAGTCCGAAGTGGGCTTCACCATGGCCGACGCGGCGTGGGACGCGAACAACGGGCTCGACAAGTTCAAGGACCACAAGGTCGCGCTGCGCACGCTCGCCGTGTTCTATCCGAATCGCATGCACGTCGTCACGGTCGAGGGCAAGGGGATCAACACCTTCAAGGACCTGAAGGGCAAGCGCGTCTCCACCGGCGCGCCCGCGAGCGGCACCGAGATCACCGCGATGCGCCTGATCGAAGCCTTCGGCCTGGACCCCAACAAGGACATGACACGCGAGCGCCTCTCCGTGGCCGAGAGCGTGTCGGCGCTGAAGGACGGCAAGATCGACGCGCTCTTCTGGGTGGGCGGGGTGCCCACGCCGTCGATCTCAGACCTCGCCGCCACGCCGGGCCAGAAGATCCGGCTCATCGACCACGGTGACGGCGTCGAGAACATGCGCAAGAAGTTCGGCCCGCTCTACGTGAAGAACCGCATCCTCGCCAACGCCTATCCGGGCGAGACGCGCGAGACCACCAACCTCGACGTCTGGAACCTGCTGGTGGTCCCGGAGAACGCCGACGAGAAGCTGGTCTACGAGATCACCAAGGTCCTCTTCGAGAAGAAGGACGAGCTGGTGAGGGTGCACAAGGATGCCGGCTTCCTCGAGCTCGCCAACCAGGCGACCGGCGCCTCGCCGATCCCGTTCCACCCGGGGGCGGCGCGGTACCTCAAGGAGAAAGGCATCACGGTCAAGTAGGCCTGACCCTTGTTCCGGCTATCGCCTCATTGAAGTGGGGGTGAAGCTCGGGCCGGCGCGATCGTTCCTGGAGACGGGAGGGAGGTCGCTGCAAAAATTGCGCTCCAACGGACGGCGTCTTCTCCCGATCGACCGGAAGGGAGGCGCGCCTCTCGAGCTTCACCCCTACACTTCAATGAGGCGTCCCAGGCCCGTTCCGGTGCCCCTGCAACCGTTTCCGTCGGCCGAGCACCTGGTCCTCTATGGGATTCGGCTTGATGCTCCTCGCATCGCCGCTCTCTAGGCCACAGGCAGCCCCCTTACGCGGGCTGCACATCAATCGCGTCGCGCATCGCCGGTTCTCTGGCGAGTTCATTCGAAGCTTGGGGAGATAACCGCGAGGTGCGCGCAGAGCCATCCATCGCGCTCTTGGGATGAAGTCGAGAGGCGCGCGTCACTTCCGGTCGATCGGGAGAAGCTGCCAACAATTGGAGCGCAATTCTTGCAGCGACTTCCCTCCCGTCTCCAGGAACGATCGCGCCGACTCGATCTTCATCCCGAGCCCGATGGATGGCCCAAGTCCTTGATGAGGCGGTTGTTTTCTGACGCGGGATATGCATGTTGCAGTGCAGCAAATAATCCTTGACTCTAGGGCTATTCAGCCTAAAATGGTGATTGTGCAGTGCAGCATTAGTAGCTCAACCAACCATAAGGATGCCCATCATGTTCAAAATCGATCAGTTCAGCGCCGCCAATGAGGCAGCCATCAACCAGTTCTCGTACTTCGCGCAACTCTCCCTCGCCAACGTCGAGCGTTTCACCGAGCTTTCCCTGGGTGCCGCGCGCGACTCCGTGGAGCAGGTCGCCGCCCACGCGCAGCAACTCGCCGGCGCGAAAGACGTGCACGAAGTCATCGCCCTCAACTCCGCCGCCCTCGAGCCGGTCATGAAGCGCGCCTACGCGTACTCGCGCACCGCCTATGACACCGCCGCCGAGACCAACACCGAAGTCAAGCGCGTGTTCGAGAAGCAAGCGGCCGAGTACAACAAAGCCGCGGTCGCCGCCCTCGAAGAGGCCTTCAAGTACGCGCCGGCCGGTTCGGAGTCCGTAGTCGACAACGTGAAGACCGCGATCGCCGCCGCGCAGAGCGCCTACAACAACCTCGCCGCGATCAACAAGCAGGTCTATGACACCGTCGAGAAGTCGGTTGAGCAGAACATGGCGACCGTCAAGTCCGCGACCAGCAAGGCGAAGGCCAAGAAGCGCTAGGGAATGCCGGCCCACGGGCCGGAAGTCTTACCCCAGTTGGAATTGCGCCCCCGGATCCCGGGGGTTTTTTTTCGCCCCGCGCGGCGTGCGGTTAGGTGCGTCGACGCGACGCGCCGAGGATTGCGACGGCGATTCCGCCGAGGATCACGGCCGACGCGACCACCAGCCGAAGCGTGAGCTCCTCGCCCAGCAGGAGCACTCCGCCCGCGGCGGCGATGGCGGGCACGCTCAGCTGGATCGTGGCCGCGGTGGCGGCGTGGAGGTGCTTCAGCGCCGCATACCAGAGGGCGTAGCCCACGCCCGAAGCGAGCGCGCCCGACGCGATGGCAAATGCGGCGCCGCGCGCGTCCACCGAAGCGGCGGGAAGCCACGCGAGCGAAAGCGCGGCGGCCAAGGGCACCGCGCGCAGGAAGTTGCCTGCGGTGACGCGCGTCGGATCGCCCGCGCCGCGCCCGCGCAGGGAGTAGGCGCCCCAGGCGACGCCGGCCGCGATCATCAGGGTGGCGCCGAGCACGGGAGGCGCCGAGAGGCCGGGCAGGACAAGCCCCACGAGGCCCGCGAACGCCGCGAGCACTCCCGCGGCTTGCCACCGGTTCGGCCGATCGCCCTTCGCGACTCCCCAGCCGAACATCGTCACCTGCACCGAGCCGAAGAGCAGCAACGCGCCGGTCGCGGCGGTGAGCGAGAGATACGCGAAGGAGAACGCCGCCGCGTACGCGAACAGGGCGAGCGCCGAGAGCCAGTTGCCGCGCCCCGGCGCCGACCCGTTGCGCAGCCGCACGATGAGCCACAAGGCGAGCGCTCCCGAAACGAGGCGGATCGTGGTGAAGCTCGCCGGGTCGATGGCGCTGGTGCGCAGCGCCATGCGGCAGAGGAGCGAGTTGCCCGCGAAGGCGAGCATCGCGAGAAGCGTGAACGCGAACGCTTGCATCAGTTGCCGGTGGGAGGCTGCAGCTGCGCGATGGCCACCAGGCGCGCGCGCCGCAGCGCTCCGGGGATGTCCGCGGGGTTGTCGCGCGCGATGACCCCGGCGTCGACCTTGCGCGCGGCTTGCAGCGCTCGCCGCAACGCCGCTCCCGCCCCGGAGTGCGTGGCGCATTGCGCCACCTCGAGGAGCCGCTCGAGGCGCTCGGGACGGCGGAACGCGTCGGCGCGCTCCAGCACCTCCAGCGTCGAGTCGGCGTCGAGGTCGCGCGCGGCTATCGAGTCGCGCTCGCGAATGGCGAGGAGCGCCAGCTCGCGGCAATCGCTGGGCGCGTTGGCGCGCGCGGCGAGCTTCGCTGCGTCCCCGGCTTCGAGGTCGAGCACCAGGAGTGCGAAGCGCACCGCGAGCGCGTAGCCCTTGGCCGCGGCGAGGTCGATGCGCTGCGCGAGCGCGTCGGGCGCCTCGCCGCGGTCGATGGAGCGGTCGAGCTCGGGAAGGATGCGCTCCAGGGCGCCGCATTCGCGCAAGACCGCGATCATGCGTGACGGCGCCTTCTCCATGAGGCCGCGCGCGAGCTCCTGCCACACGCGCTCGGGCACCAGGGCGTCGGCCTCGCCCGCCTCGACCATGCGCCGCATCAGCGCCATGGTCTCGGGAGCGATCGCGAAGCCGAAGCGCGCGGCGAAACGCGCCACCCGCAGGATACGCACGGGGTCTTCGGCGAACGCCTCGCTCACGTGGCGCAGGATCCCCGCGTGGAGGTCGCGCTCGCCGCCGTGCGGATCGATGAGCTCGCCCTCTTCGCCGCGCGCCATGGCGTTGATGGTGAGGTCGCGCCGGCGCAGGTCGTCCTCGAGGGAGACGCTCTCATCGGCGTGGAACACGAAGCCGCGGTAGCCGGGCGCCGTCTTCCTCTCGGTGCGGGCGAGAGCGTATTCCTCGTGCGTCTCGGGGTGCAGGAACACCGGAAAGTCGGCGCCCACCGGACGGAAACCGCGCTTCACCATTTCCGCGGGGTTCGAGCCCACCACGACGTGGTCGCGATCCTGCACCGCGAGCCCGAGCAGCTCGTCGCGCACCGAGCCACCGACGCGAAATGTCTTCACCTACTGCGCGGGCGCGGTGGCCGCGTAGGGCTCGTCATCGGCGACGAACTCCATTTCCAGCAGCGCTTCTTCGATCCACGCACGCACGCCGGGCGCGGCGAGCATCGCCTCGCAGTAGCGCGCCGCCTGGGCGCCGAGCGCCACGCCGTAGGTCCTGAAGCGCATCACCACCGGCGCGTACATCGCATCGGCGGCGCTGAACGCGCCGAACAGGAACGGGCCCGCGGCGCCGAAGCGCGTGCGCGCTTCACCCCACAGCCGCTCGATCCGCTCGATGTTCGCCTTCACCTCCGGCGTCATGCCCTTGCCGGGATGGGAAGCGCGGATGTTCATCGGCATGTGGATGCGCAGGTCGCGGAAGCCCGAGTGCATCTCGGAGGCGATCGAGCGGGCCAAGGCGCGCGCCACGGCGTCGCGCGGCCACACGTTCTTCTCCGGGTGCCACTCGTGCAGCGTCTCCATGATGGCGAGCGAATCCCACACCGACTGCTCGCCGCGCCACAGCACAGGCACCAGCTTCGAGGGCGACCAGCGCGCGATCTCGGCATCCCATTCGGTCGAGTTGAAGCGCAGCTTCTTCTCCTCGAACGCGATGCCGAGCTGCTTCATCAGCACCCACGGACGCATCGACCACGACGAGTAGTTCTTGTTGCCGATCACGAGGGTCAATCTGGCCATCGAGTCACCTCCCCGCGTAATGGCGGAATCGCTGATAGCGCGCACGCGTGCCGGTTTGCCCCAGGTACTCGGGCGCGATCGCCTCCAGGGGCGAGGGCTCGAAGCCGAACACCTGCGGAAAGGGCCCCGCGCACACGTTGTCCACGCTCAGAGAGCGCAGGTTGTCGCGGGTGAGAAGCTTCCCCGGAAGGTGCTCGAAGACCGACGCCTGCAACGAGGCGAGCGCCGCGGGCAGCGCCATGACGCGGGGCGAGCGGCCCACCGCCGCCGCGGCGAAGCGCACCAGCTCCTCGAGCGTGTAGACGCGCGGGCCGCCCAGCTCGAAGGTCGATCCCAGCGCGCGCGGCTCGCCCAGCGAGGTGGCGATGGCGCGCGCTACGTCCTCGACCCAGACGGGTTGGAACTTCGCGTGCGCCGCGCCGAGCGGGATCACCGGGAAGATGCGCGCCATGCGCGCGAAAAGGTTGAGGAAGCGATCGTGCTCGCCGAAGATCACCGACGGCCGGAAGATGGTGAAGGGCAGCTCGGCGCCAACGGCGCGCACCGCCTCTTCCCCGGCGGCCTTCGAGCGCAAGTACTCGCTGGGGGCGGTCGGGGAGGCGCCGAGCGCGCTCATCTGAAGGAACTGGCGCACGCCCGCGGCGCGGCAGGCCCGCGCGATCTTGCGCGGCAGCTCGACGTGCGCGGAGGCGAAGCTCGCGCGCCCCGAAGGATGCAGGATGCCGACCAGATTCACCACCGCGTCCATGTTATCGAAGCAGCGCGCCAGCGCTTTTTCGTCGTTCGGGTCGGCCACCATGGTCTCCACCGTGGGCAGCACGAGGAGGCCGCGCGCCCGCGGCTCGCTCCTCGTCACGACGCGCACGCGCAGCCCGCGCGTGAAAGCCTGCTCCGCCACGGAGCGCCCGACGAAGCCGCTGCTGCCGATGATGCATACGCTGGAGATGTCCATGGCGCCCTTCAGGGAATGTTGGATGCGACGGCGGGCTCGCCGCTTCGCCCCGGCACCGTGCCGAGCAGTTCGCGCATCGTGGCGGGCTTGCCGTTCAACCGGTGGCGGTAGTACCACGCGTTGGCGAAGACCTTCTTCACGTAATCGCGCGTCTCGTTGAAGGGGATCGTCTCGGCGTAGATCGCGCCTTCGAGCGCGCGCTCGTCGCGCCAGCGGCGCGCGCGCCCCGGTCCCGCGTTGTACGCCGCGGTGGCGAGGATCGGGTGGCCGAGCTCGTTCAGCACGCGGCGGAAATAGTAGGCACCCATCTGCAGGTTCACGTCGGGGCGCACCAGCATCTCCTGGCGGAACGGCGAGATCGAGATCTGGCGCGCGACCCAGCGCGCGGTGGCGGGCATCAGCTGCATGAGCCCGGTGGCGCCCACGGGTGAGCGCGCCTCGGGCATGAAACGGCTCTCCTGGCGCACGATCCCGTACACGATGGCCTCGTCCAGGTCCCATTGGCGCGCCGCCGCGGTGAGCGCGTCGCGGTGCGGGGTCGGAAAGCGCTGCGCGAAATCGTGGATGAGCACGGTGCGGTCCGCGGTGCCGATGGCGCGGTCGGTCTCGTTGGCGAGGCGGGCGAGCTCCGCCGCCGCGAGGAGACTGCGATCGTCGAGGCCGCGGATCGCCCAGAGCCACTCGCGCAGCGCCTCGCTGTCCAGCCCCAGGCGGTAGAGGGCAAGGGCGCGCCGGATGCCGCCGTTGGCGCGCAGGCGCTCGAGGTCGGCTGCCGCCGGGCGCCAGCCGTTCCATTGCGGCACCGTCGCGATGCCCAGGTCCTCGGCGGCGAGGAGCCCGTAGAAAGTCTGGCGGGGCGCCAGCTCCTTCAGGATCGCGTCGGCCGCCTCCGCGGAGCCGAGGTTCCTCAATGCGCGCGCGCGCCAGTACTGCCAGTTCGGCTCGCGCCTCTCCTCCGGCGACAGGGCCCGGACCGACGCCAGCACCTCTTTCCAGTCGCCCGCGCGAAGCGCCGCGCGTGCGCGCCACGCGATCTGGGGGTCGCCGAGGGTGGTGTTGCCCGCCAGCGCGTACCACTCCAGCGCCCGTGGGTGGTGGGCGAGCGCGGCCTGCCAGGCGACCTGTCCCCAGGCGAAGGCGGCCGCGTCGCCCGAAAGGCGCGGCGCCATGGTGGCGAGGCGATCGGCCGCCTCGTCGGGCTTGGAGCGCGCCAGGCGCTCGAGCGCGAAGAGCAGCGTCTCCTGCGAGGCGCGCGTGGGATGCTGGCCGAACTTCTCGCGCGAGAGAAACGCACCCGGCTCGCTGCCGATCCGCTCCAGAGTCTTCTCCACCAGGCTCAGGCGCATCGGCAGCAGCGCGTTGGCGCGCTTCGCCTCGCGCAGGTTGCCCGCCGCGAGGAGCCTGCGGATGCGATCCCACACCTCGGCTTCGCCGATGGTTCTCGCCGCGACCGCGGCTGCGAACACCGGATCGCACGCGGCGCCGGCCTCGCGCCTCGAGAAGAACAGGGCGCGCACCTCGCTGCCGGCTTCCGCATCGCCGCGCGCGAGGCGCTCCTGGAACGAATAGCAGGAGATCTCGACGTCCTCACCCAGCGCCAGCGGGTACTGCGCGCGGAACTGCTCCCACGAGCCGGCCGCCCCGAGCGCTTTCAGCCACTCGCGCCGCAAGCCTTCCGCGAGCGGTGAATCGGGATAGCGTGCGAGGAATGCCTGCACCTCGCGCGGGTCGCTGCGCTCGACGTTGCCGACGAGGAGCCAGTAGGCGGGATAGGGCTCCAGGAGGTCGCCGGCGAGCCTGGCCCGGTAGGTCTCGAGGACCTTCCACTGCCCGCGCAGCGCGGCTTCCTTCGCGGCGAGCAAGTCGGAATCGCCGGGCGCCTGCGCGCACGCAAGCCCTGCGCAAGCCACGCACGAGGCCGCCAGCGCGGACTTGATGAAGGTCAAGGCCATTCGGGTCACCGCTCACTACCTTTCGCAATAGTGCTTTAGCGCTAAAATTATAGACTGTCGTTACGCGCATCCACCGGTCCTCCACCCATGTCTATCGAAGATCCCCTGTTCTGGACGGCGCTGCTGAAGATCATCGGCGTCAACATCATCCTGTCCGGGGACAACGCGGTGGTGATCGCGCTCGCGGCGCGCTCGCTGCCCGCCAAGCAGCAGAAGCAGGCGATCTTCTGGGGCGCGGGCGCGGCCATCGCGCTGCGCATCGTCCTCACCCTGTTCGCCGTCGCCCTCCTTGCGCTCCCCTGGCTGAAGTTGGTCGGCTCGGTTCTCCTGCTCTGGATCGGCGTGAAGCTCCTCGTTCCCCAGGACGACGATCCGGGCATCACGGCGAGCGACAACCTGATGGCGGCCGTCCGCACCATCCTCATCGCCGACCTGGTCATGAGCCTTGACAACGTGATCGCGGTCGCGGCGGCGGCCGGCGGCAGCACGGTCCTGCTCGTCGTCGGCCTCGCCATCTCCATCCCGCTCGTCATCTTCGGCGCGACGCTGCTGGTGAAGATCATGGACCGCTATCCGGTCATCGTGACCATCGGCGCCGGCCTCATCGGCTTCGTCGCCGGCGAGATGGCGTGGGAAGACGGCGCGTTCGCCGCCTGGACCAGCGCCTATCCGGCCAGCATGAAGTATGTTCCCGCGGTCATGTGCGCGATCTTCGTCATCGTTTTCGGCCAATGGCTCGGCAAGCGCGCCGTGGCGGCCCGGCAAGCCGCGGGAGGCGCCTAGGAACCCCATTTCGCAGTCCATCGCCCGCGAGGAACAGCGGGCGCCCGCGCCCTGTCGATGCGTCAGGCGCGAGGCACAAGTTCCGACGAATCGAACATTCGACAATCTCGAGGAGAATCAGATGAAGCAATCGCTTCTTAGCCGTAGCCGCATCGCCGCGCTGGTGGGCGCGGCACTCACTGTGCTCGCTCCCGTGCTCGCGTGGGAGCCCAACAAGACCGTGGAATTCATCGTGCCCGCCGGCCCGGGTGGAGGCGCCGACCAGATGGCGCGCTTCATCCAGGGAATGGTGGCGAAGCACAACCTGATGAAGCAGCCGATGGTGGTCGTGAACAAGCCGGGCGGCGCCGGCGCCGAGGGCTTCCTCGACGTGAAGGACGCGAAGGGCGATGCCCACAAGATCATCATCACGCTCTCCAACCTCTTCACGACGCCGCTCGCGACCGGGGTCCCGTTCAGCTGGAAGGACCTGACGCCGGTGCAGATGATGGCGCTCGACCAGTTCGTCCTCTGGGTGAATTCCGACACGCCGTACAAGACCCCGGCGGAATACATCGACGCGATCAAGAAGGCGGGCCCCAACAAGTTCAAGATGGGCGGCACCGGCTCCAAGCAGGAGGACCAGATCGTCACCGTTTCCATCGAGAAGAAGACTGGCGCCAAGTTCACCTACATCCCCTACAAGGGCGGTGGCGAGATCGCCGTGCAGCTCGTGGGCAAGCACATCGATTCATCGGTGAACAATCCGATCGAGGCGGTCGAGCAGTGGCGCGCCGGGCAGGTTCGCCCGCTGTGCGTGTTCGACAGCCAGCCGATGCCCTACAAGGCCAAGGTAACCAAGGACATGTCGTGGGGCGACATCCCGACCTGCAAGAAGATGGGGCTCGACGTCGAGTACCAGATGCTGCGCGGGATCTTCATGCCCCCCGGCGTGAGTAAGGAGCAGGTGGACTTCTACGTGGCCCTGCTGAAGAAGATCCGCGAGACCCCGGAATGGAAGGAGTTCATGGAGAAGGGCGCCTTCAACCAGACGGCTTTGAGCGGCAACGAGTACAAGGAGTGGGTGGCGAAGGAAGAGAAACGCCACTACGACCTGATGAAGGAAGCCGGCTTCCTGGCGAAGGACAAGTGAATCGCGCAACGGGCCTCGCCGCGCGGGGCCCGTAGCACTTTCCGCTCGAAATATCCCGAAGAGGAGCGTCAATGGAGGAGTCGCAGGATAAGCCCGCCGTCAGCATGAAGGCGATGGAGGTCGCGGTCGCGCTCTTCTTCGTGCTCTTCGGGGCCGTGGTCTGCTGGGACAGCTACCGGCTCGGCGCGAAGTGGGGTTCGGACGGGCCCGAAGCCGGCTATTTCCCCTTCTACATCGGCATCATCATCATTTTCTGCAGCGCGGTCACCCTGCTCAAGGTGATGGCCATGAAGGCCGCCGACACTTCGCCTTTCGTGCTGCGCGGGCAGCTGAAGATGGTCACGCTGATCATGGTGCCGACCGTCGTCTACGTCGCGCTGATCGAATCGCTCGGGATCTACGTCGCCTCCACGATCTACATCGCGGTCTTCATGTGGTGGCTGGGCAAGTATTCGTGGATCAGGTTCGTGCCCGTCAGCGTGGGCGTGAGCGTCGCGTTCTTCCTGATGTTCGAGATCTGGTTCAAGGTGCCGCTGCCCAAAGGGCCCCTCGAAGCCGCCTTTGGCCTGAACTGAACGCGAGTCATGGAAGAAATCAACGCTCTGCTGCAAGGCTTCTCGGTCGCGCTCACGCCGTACAACCTGCTGTTGATGATGGTCGGGATCACGCTCGGCGTCATCATCGGCGTCCTGCCGGGGCTGGGCGGGGCCAATGGCGTGGCGATCCTGCTGCCCCTCACCTTCTCGATGAACCCGACCTCGGCGATCATCATGCTTTCCTGCATCTACTGGGGGGCGTTGTTCGGCGGGGCCATCACTTCCATCCTGTTCAACATTCCCGGCGAGCCCTGGTCGGTGGCGACGACCTTCGACGGCTATCCGCTGGCACAGAAGGGCAAGGCGGGCCAGGCGCTCACCGCGGCGTTCACCTCGTCGTTCGTCGGCGCGCTGGTGGGCGTCCTCCTCATCACCTTCCTGTCGCCGGTGATCGCGAGGTTCGCGCTGAAGTTCGGCCCGCCGGAGTATTTCGCCGTCTACCTCCTCACGTTTTGCGCATTCGTCGGCATGGCGAAGGGATCGCCCTTCAAGACCATCATGTCGATGATGATGGGATTCGCCCTGGCGGCGGTCGGCCTCGATACCGTCACCGGCCAGTTGCGCATGACGTTCGGCTTCACCTCTTTGCTCAAGGGGTTCGATTTCCTCATCGCCGTGATCGGCCTCTTCGGCATCGGCGAGATCCTGCTCACCATCGAGGAGGGCCTCGCGTTCCAGGGCGCCAAGGCGAAGCTGAACATGAAGGTGGTGCTCGAAACCTGGAAGGAGCTGCCGAAGTACTGGAAGACGTCGTTGCGCAGCGCCCTGGTGGGATGCTTCATGGGAATCGTGCCCGGGGGCGCCACCCCGGCCTCCTTCATGAGCTACGGGATCGCCAAGAAGATGTCGCGGGACGGGGCCAAGTTCGGCACCGGGCAGCTGGAGGGCGTGGTCGCGCCGGAAACCGCGGCCCACGCCGCGGGCACCAGCGCGTTGCTGCCGATGCTCACGCTGGGCGTTCCCGGCTCGCCCACGGCGGCGGTCCTCCTGGGCGGGCTCCTCATCTGGGGGCTGCAGCCCGGTCCCATGCTGTTCGCGGAAAAGCCCGATTTCGTCTGGGGCCTCATCGCCAGCATGTACCTTGGCAACATCGCGGGGCTCATCGTCGTGCTCACCTGCGTGCCGCTCTTCGCGGCCATCCTGCGCATTCCCTTCGCCATCATCGCGCCGGTCATCATGGTGATCTGCGCGATCGGCGCGTACACCGTGCACAGCTCGATGTTCGACGTGTACCTGATGGTTATTTTCGGCGTCGTGGGCTACGTCTTCAAGAAGCTGGACTATCCGCTCGCGCCCCTGGTGCTGGCGCTGGTGCTGGGGGACCGCGCCGAAGATGCGTTCCGCCAATCGATGCTTGCGTCCCAGGGTGACATGCGCATCCTCTACTCCAACACGCTGGTGGGCTCGATCACGACGCTCGCGTTGTTGCTGTTGTTCTGGCCGTTGATCTCGAAGGCCCTCGACCTGCTTCGGGGCAGGAATTCGGCTGCGCCGTCCGTGGAGTGATGCCATGACAGTGATCGCGATGACACAGGAGATGGCGAGCCTGGGCAAGGACGTGGCCCTCGGCGTAGCCGAGTCCCTCGGCCTGCAGCTGGTGCGCCATGAGGTCGGCGACATGGTCGCCGGGCGCATGCAGGTGAAGAAGAGCCTGATCCGCCGCATCCGCGAAGGCAAGGCGGGCAAGATCGAGAAGTGGGGCGCCGACGAGAAGACCATCTCGATCTTCACCGCGCAGGAGGTGTTCGACCTCGCGGTGAAGGGCAACGTCCTCATCCGCGGATGGGGTGCCACGCTGCTGCTTCGCTCCGTGCCGCACATCGCGTGCGTGCGCGTGTGCGCGCCCACGGAGTTGCGCTTGAAGCGCCTCATGGAGCGCCTCGAGACCGACGACGAGTCCCTCGCGCGCCGCGAGATCGAGGTGGACGACGCGGCGCGCTCGCAGCGAATGGGCGAGCACTTCAACGTGACCTGGGGCGACGCGACGCTCTACGACCTCACGCTCAATACCGAGCGCATCTCGATCCCATCGTGCGTCGACCAGGTGGTCGCGCTCACGCGCCGCGCGGAATTCCGGGAGACGCCGCAGTCGCACCAGCTGCTCTCCGATCTCGCGCTGCAGGCGCGCGCCCTCGGCGCCCTCAGGGCCGACACCCGCACTTCGGCCATCGACATCGCGATCGAGGCGAGCAACGCGCGCCTGCGCATGCGCGGCATCGTGGTGGACGACAACGAGAAGTCGCTGGTGAAGGAGGTGGTCTCCCGCATCGCCGGCGTGATCGGCGTGGAAGACGAGCTGCGCACGATGGCCGGCGGCCTCTACCGCTTTCCGTCGCAGGTGAAGGACAAGGGCTGAGCCGTCGTCGGCCTCTGGGCTTCCTGATCGATGCCGTCGGCCAGGCGCGCGTTGGTGCGGCGCAGCCGCTCGTTGGAGCGTGCTAGCTCCATGGCGTTGTCGACCGCGGCCTTCTGCGATTCCAGCAGGCAGTACGCGGCAGACGCGAAGTTGGCGACCTGCCCCATGATCCTCAGGTCCTCGCCGTCGAAGTGCTTGGACTCGTCGTGCGACAGGAGCCACACGGTACCGACCGCCTCGCCCAGCAGGTAGAAGGGGATCAGCAGGACTTCGTGGATGCGGGGCTCGGCGCCGGCGATGTTGGTGAAATACCGCTCCGGGTTAGCCATGAGCTGCGCCGCGTTCGAGTCGAGCACGATGCCGCAGGGACTCTGGCTGCGCGGGAGGCACCCGCCCTCGTATCCCGCCCACGCTCCCGAGATCGCATGCCAGCGGAACACGGGCTGGCCGGCGTCCGTCTCGAGGATGCTGATTCCGGCCGAGTGCGCGGAGCAAGCTTCGAGTGCCGCGTCGGTGAGCACCTTGAGGACGTTGCCGCCCGGGCGCGCCATCTCCGCGGCGATGGCCGTCATTGCGGCGTTGGCCGCGGCATGGTCGGAGGGGCGCGATGGGCGGCGCTCCAGCTCCGGGTTGAGCAGGATGCTTTCGATGGGGAATAGGGCGTCGCTGGCTGCGCTCATCGCGGGCTCCTGATTGCCGTTGCGGCTCAAATTTTAGTATACGCCGGGGGAGCGCGCGGTCAGATCTTTCCGGCGTGCTTGAGCCGCGAAAGCGTCTCGGCCGAAAGGTTGAGATAGGAGGCGAGCTCCTTCTTTGGCACCCGCTCGGCGAGGTCGGCATGCTTGCGCACGAAGCGGTGCACGCGCCCCGGCGCGTCAAGGAGGTGGAGGGTGATGGTGTGCGCCATCACCTCGCTCATCAGGAACATGACCTCGTACTCGAAGTCTTCCTTGAGGTCCGGGTGCGAGTCGAGGAACTCTACCCATTGCGGCAGCGCCATCTTGGCCACGCGCGCCTTGGTGACGCAGCGGATCGAGTACGGCGCGGGCGTGCGCAGCTTCCACGCCGCGTAGCTCGTGTCCATGTCGTCTTCCTTGGCGAAGCGCAGGATCATCTCCTTGCCTTCGGGGCTCGCGACCACGCGCTTCAGGATGCCGTCGAGGACGAAGTATTGCTCCATGTCGTGCGCCCCCTGCGAGAGGAGCACGTCGCCCTTGCGGTAGTCCATCACCGCGAGCGCGGTCTCGAGCTCGTCGAAGGCCTTCGCGTTCAGGCGGCGCAGGACGATGTTCTGCTGCAGGCGCTCGCGGATCTCGGAGCGCTGCGGGTGGTTTGCGAGGAGAGTCATCTGGCGCGGCGTGAGGAGCCAAGTTTCGACGGGAATGCCGAAAATTGACCCGTATCAAGGTGGCCTTGACGGCCATTTTCTTAACATTGTAACCGATTCGTAAGTCCGATTTCCCCGCGGGCCGCCCTTCGAGGCCTTCGGCTATCCCCTGAGGAGTCCCACATGGCCACTGTCACCCCACCCGCTACCGCCCCTGCCTCCGCGCCGGCCGCGCCCCAGGTGAGTCAGGGCGCAGCCAACGCGCAAGCGCAGGAAACGATCGATGGTTTCCACCTGCTCATCGAGGCGCTCAAGCTGAACGGCATCGACACGATCTTCGGGCTGCCCGGCATCCCGATCACCGATCTCACCCGGATGCTCCAGGCCGAGGGGCTGCGCGTGATCTCGTTCCGCCATGAGCAGAACGCCGGCAACGCAGCCGCCATCGCCGGCTTCATGACGCAGAAGCCCGGCATCTGCCTCACGGTGTCCGCGCCGGGCTTCCTCAACGGCCTGGTGGCGCTCACCAACGCCACCACCAATTGCTTTCCGATGATCCTCATCAGCGGCTCCTCGGAGCGCGAGATCGTGGATCTTCAACAGGGCGACTACGAGGAGATGGACCAGCTCGCCATCGCCAAGCCGCTGTGCAAGGCCGCCTTTCGCGTGCTGAACGCCGAGGACATCGGCGTGGGCATCGCGCGCGCCATTCGCGCCGCGGTCTCCGGGCGCCCGGGCGGCGTCTACCTCGACCTTCCCGCAAAGCTCTTCCCGCAGAGCGTGGACGCGGAAGCTGGCAGGAAGTCGCTCATCAAGGTGGTCGATCCAGCCCCGCGCCAGATCCCGGGCGACGATGCCGTGCAGCGCGCGCTCGACCTGCTGAAGGGCGCGAAGAAACCCCTCATCGTCCTCGGCAAGGGAGCGGCCTATGCGCAGGCCGACGCGGAAATTCGCGCGCTGGTGGAGAAGACCGGCATTCCTTACCTGCCGATGTCGATGGCCAAGGGACTGCTGCCCGACACGCACGAGCAATCCGCCTCGGCCGCGCGCTCCTACGTGCTGCCCGAAGCCGACGTCGTGATGCTGGTGGGCGCGCGCCTCAACTGGCTCCTCTCGCACGGCAAGGGCAAGACCTGGGGTGGCAAGGACCACAAGAACTGGGGCGGGCAGAAGTTCATCCAGGTGGACATCTCCCCACAGGAGGCGGACAGCAACGTGCGCATCGACGCCCCCGTCGTGGGCGACATCGGTTCATGCGTGTCGGCTCTCCTCGCCGGCATGGGCTCCAGCTGGGCCAAGCCGCCGGCCGAATGGACGGGCGCCGTCGCCGAGCGCAAGAACAAGAACATCGCCAAGATGGCCGAGACGCTCGCCAAGAACCCGTCGCCGATGAATTTCCACAGCGCGTTGAACGTGGTGCGCGACATCGTCAAGGCCAATCCCGACGCGATCATGGTGAACGAAGGCGCCAACGCGCTCGACTTCACGCGCAGCATCGTCGACATGTACAAGCCGCGCAAGCGCCTGGACGTGGGCACTTGGGGCGTGATGGGGATCGGCATGGGCTTCGCCGTCGCCGCCGCGGTGGTGAGCGGCGAGCAGGTGATCGCGATCGAGGGCGACAGCGCCTTCGGCTTCTCCGGCATGGAAGTCGAGACCATCTGCCGCTACAACCTGCCGGTGTGCATCGTCATCATGAACAACAACGGTGTCTATCGCGGCAGCGAGACGAACCCGACCGGCGGATCCGATCCCTCGCCGCTGGTGTTCGTGAAGGACGCGCGCTATGAGATGCTGATGCAGGCCTTCGGCGGCGTCGGCGTGCATGTGACGACCCCCGCGGAGCTGCGCAAGGCGATGGAAGAAGCGGTGCGCTCGCGCAGGCCCACGCTCATCAATGCCGTCATCGACGAGAACGCCGGCACCGAAAGCGGCCGCATCACGAGCCTCAATCCGACCGCCTCGAAGAAGAAGTAACAGGAGAAACACATGGAAGCACTCAAAGGCGTACGCATCCTCGACATGACCCACGTGCAGGCGGGTCCCACGTGCTCGCAGCTCCTCGCATGGATGGGCGCGGACGTAATCAAGTTCGAGCCGCCGCAGGGCGACGCCACGCGCGGGCAGCTGCGCGACGTGCCCAATGCCGACTCGCTGTACTTCACCATGCTGAACTGCAACAAGCGCTCGATCACCGTCAACATGAAGAGCGCCGAGGGCAAGCAGGTGTTCGTGGACCTGCTGAAGAAGTGCGACATCATGATGGAGAACTTCGGGCCGGGCGTCCTCGAGCGGCTGGGCTTCACCTGGGAGAAGATCCACGGGATCAACCCGAAGATCGTGGTGGGCTCGATCAAGGGCTTCGGGTCGAGCGGCCCCTACTCGGATTTCAAGGCCTACGAGAACGTGGCGCAGGCCATGGGCGGCGCGATGAGCACCACGGGCGTCCCCGACGGGCCACCCTTCGTCACCGGCGCGCAGATCGGCGATTCGGGCACGGGACTGCACCTGGCCATCGGCCTTCTTGCCGCACTGCACCAGGCCAATCGCACCGGCGAGGGCCAGTACGTAGAGGTTGCGATGATGGACGGGGTGATGAACCTCTGCCGGGTCAAATTCCGCGACCACCAGCGCCTCACGCGCCAGGCGCTCGCCGAATACTCCGTGCCGACCTACCAGAACATGGGCGACGTGCCGCGCGCGGGCAACGATTCCGGCGGCGGCCAGCTCGGCAACGCCATCCACTGCAAGCCGCACGGCGCGAATGATTGGCTGTACGTCGTCGTGCAGGAGGCGGTGTGGGCCGCACTCGCCGGGCGCATCGGCCCCGACGTGGGCGTGCCCGACCTCGCCACCGATCCGCGCGTGGCCAGCATCGCGGAGCGGCGCAAGAACCAGGACCTGGTGTGGACGCTGCTCAACAAGTTCGCCGAGAAGTACACGAAGCGCGAGCTGATGGCGATCCTGAACCCCCTCGACGTCCCGTGCGGCCCGATCATGTCCACGCAGGACCTCGCTACCGACGAGCACGTGCGCGGCCGCGAAATGTGGGTCGAGCTCGACCATCCGCAGCGCGGCAAATGGTGGAACGTGGGAATGCCCATCAAGCTCTCCGCTTCGCCCGCGAAGATCGAGAGGAGCCCCACGCTCGGCGAGCACACCGACGAAGTGCTGAAGGAAGTGCTCGGCTACGACGACGCGAAGGTGGCGCAGCTGAAGGGCGCGGGCGCCTTCTCCGCCCCGCCGAAGAAGGTGGCTGCCTAGGAGTGATGCGAGCGAAAGGCTGTGGATCCGCGGATAACGATGTAGTCATCGAAAGCAAAAATGAAGATAGCGATCATCGGGCAGCAGGATTTCGGCAAGGCCGTTCTCGAGGCGTTTCTCGCGCGGGGCGATACGGTGGCGGGCGTGTTCGTCGCGCCGGAGAAGGAAGGCGCGAAACCCGATCCCCTGAAGGTCACCGCGCTGGAGAAGGGCCT
>JBBRQA010000002.1:0-54306 GCA_038227085.1 Burkholderiales bacterium
CGCGAGTTCCAGCGCGGCGCGGCGGACAAGAACATCCACACGCGGGTCCCGCTGCACAACGTGAACGCGGAGATCTCGCCCGGCGTGAAGGTGACGGGCGGCCTCGTGCAGCACGTGCTGAACGAGCTCGACATCGCGTGCCTGCCGAAGGACCTGCCGGAGTTCATCGAGGTAGACCTTTCCACCCTGCAGGCCGGCCACTCGCTGCACCTGTCGGCGGTGAAGCTGCCCGCGGGCGTCGAGGCGATGGTGGGCAAGGACGAGGACCCGACGGTCGCGACCATCGTGATCCCGAAGGTGATGACGGCCGACGAGGAAGCGGCGGAGCTCGCGCTGACGACGGTTGCGCCGTCGGCTGCCGACGTGCCGACCGTGGCCCAGAAGGCCAAGGAGGGGGACGAGCCCGTGGCCACCGGTGGCGGCAGCAAGCCCTCGGTGAAGGACGACAAGAAGAACATGAAGGAAGCCAAGAAGTAAGTTTGGCGATTGGTACAACGCCCGCCGGCACACCCGGCGGGCGTTTGTTCATCTGCAGACAGGAATCGAAAATCGGTGGATCAGATCAGGCTCATAGTCGGCTTGGGCAACCCGGGCTCCGAATACGAGAAGACGCGCCACAACGCGGGCTATTGGTGGGTCGACGCCATCGCCGCGGCGAAGCGCGCCGCCTGGAAGAGGGAAACGAAATTCTCGGGCTGGACCACGCGCGTCGAGGAGGGCGGGGCCGAGTTCCTCCTCCTCAAGCCGGCGACCTACATGAACGAGAGCGGCCGCAGCGTCTCTGCCGTGATGCGCTTCTTCAAGATCGAGCCGGGGCAGATGCTGGTGGTGCACGACGAGCTCGACCTCGCGCCCGGCGTAGTGAAGTTGAAGCGCGGCGGAGGGACCGGCGGCCATAACGGGCTCGCCGACATCGGCGACGCGCTCGACTCGAAGGATTTCTGGCGCCTGCGCATCGGCATCGGCCACCCCGGCGACAAGGACCTCGTAGCCGACTACGTCCTCGACAAGGCGCGGCGCGTCGAGCAGGACGCGATCGACCCGGTGTTCGAGCGCAGCCTCGACTTGCTGCCGAAGCTTTCCACAGGACGCATCCAGGACGCGATGGCCTGGCTTCACACCTCGCCCGAGGACGAGGCGAAGCGCAAGGCGGCGCTTGAAGCGCGCAAGCAAGCTTCCGCCGCGGGCGTCGTCCCGGCGCAGGCCGGGACCCAATCTACGAAAGAAGAAGAACCATGAGTCTCCAATGCGGCATCGTCGGCCTCCCCAACGTCGGCAAGTCCACGCTCTTCAACGCACTCACCAAGGCCGGCATTGCCGCGGAGAATTATCCCTTCTGCACCATCGAGCCCAACGTGGGCGTGGTGGAGGTTCCGGATCCGCGCCTCACCAAGCTCGCGGCGATCGACAAACCCCTCAAGGTGATTCCGGCGATCGTGGAGTTCGTCGACATCGCGGGGCTCGTCGCGGGAGCGTCCAAGGGCGAGGGCCTCGGCAACCAGTTCCTCGCCAATATCCGCGAGACCAACGCCATCGCCAACGTGGTGCGTTGCTTCGAGGACGGCAACGTGATCCACGTGAACAACAAGGTGGATCCGATCTCCGACATCGAGGTGATCCACACCGAGCTGGCGCTCGCCGACATGCAGTCGATCGAGAAGGCGAAGCACCGCTTCGGCAAGACGATGCGCGCGGGCGAGAAGGAGGCGCTGAAGATGGTGCCGCTCCTCGAGCGTGTCGAGAAGGCTCTCGACGGCTTCCATCCGGTGCGAGCGATGGGCCTCACCGCCGACGAGATGCTGCTGCTGCAGCCGCTGCAGCTCCTCACCGCCAAGCCGGCGCTCTACATTGCGAACGTGGGTGAGCACGGCTTCGAGAACAACCCGCTCCTCGAGCGGGTGAAGGAATATGCGAAGAAAGAGGGCGCCCCGGTGGTCGCGATCAGCGCGAAGCTCGAGAGCGAGATCGCCGGGCTCGACGACGAGGAGAAGAAGATGTTCCTCGACGACATGGGCATGACCGAGCCCGGCCTGGATCGCCTCATTCACGCGACCTTCGACCTCCTGGGCCTGCAGACCTACTTCACCGCGGGCGAGAAGGAGGTGCGCGCCTGGACTGTGCGCAAGGGCGCCACCGCCCCCCAGGCCGCGGGCGTGATCCACACTGATTTCGAGAAGGGCTTCATCCGCGCCGAGGTCATCGCCTACGAGGACTACGTACGCCTGGGCGGCGAGGCGAAATCCAAGGAAGCGGGCAAGATGCGGCTGGAAGGCAAGGACTACATCGTCAAGGAGGGCGACGTGATGCACTTCCGCTTCAACGTGTAATTGGCGTCACCCGCTGTCACCCCGTTGAAGAATGGGGCCCAATATCAAGTAAAATACGCAGCTTGGCGAGTTAGCTCAGTGGTTAGAGCAGCGGAATCATAATCCGTTGGTCCGGGGTTCAAATCCCTGACTCGCCACCAATTCCAGTTTTCAAGCCATCCGATACCGTCCAAGGGCCCGCCATGCGCGGGCCTTTTCACTCTCAGGGCGCATCCAGTAGGGGGCAATAACGTCCATTGACAGCCGAATCGCGGAAGGGGCAACATTGGGGGCAACACCTTCCACCTGCTCAGGAGATGCCCCCAAATGGCCCTCACCGCCTCCGCGATCAAAAACGCAAAGCCCGGCATCACTCCACCTCGCAAGGGTCAGCGCGGCAAGATGCAGCCCGGCAAGGCCACGACGAAGCCGTACAAGATGGGCGATGCTGGCGGCCTATATCTCGAAGTCACGCCGACAGGTGCGAAGTGGTGGCGCCTCAAATACCGCTTCGCCGGAAAGGAAAAGCGGCTATCGCTTGGCGTGTATCCCGATACCCCGCTTGCCGGCCGGAAAGAAAAGAAAACCGGCACATGGATCGTGAAGGGCGCGCGGGACAAGCGCGACGAAGCCCGGCAACTGTTGGCCCAAGGCATCGACCCCGGCGCGCATCGGAAGGCAACCAAGGCGGCGGCGGCGAACAGCGCGGCCAACAGCTTCGAGGTAGTGGCCCGCGAGTGGTACGACAAGTTTTCGCCTGAGTGGTCCGATGGCACCAAACGCGGCATCAAGCAACGGCTTGAGCGGGACATATTCCCTTGGCTTGGCGCCCGCCCCATTGCCGAGGTTTCGGCGCCTGACCTGCTGGCGACCCTGCGGCGAGTGGAGGCGCGCGGGGCGCTGGAGACTGCACACCGGGAGCTTGGCTACTGCGGGCAGATACTCCGATACGCAATCGCGACGCACAGGGCCGCGCGCGATCCCTCCGCCGATCTGCGCGGCGCGTTGCCACCCGCGAAGGAAGGGCACTTTGCGGCGATCACCGATCCGAAGGCTGTGCCTGCACTCCTGCGCGCACTGGACGGCTACCAGGGCACTCTGACGGTGAAATCTGCGCTACGCCTCGCGCCGCTGGTGTTCGTGCGGCCCGGCGAGCTACGCAAGGCGGAGTGGACCGATTTCGATTTGGACGCGGCCGAGTGGCGTTACACCGTCACCAAAACGCGGACACAGCACATCGTGCCCCTCGCCTCGCAAGCCGTGGAAATCCTGCGCGAGCTGCAACCCCTGACGGGCGCCGGCCGCTACGTGTTCGCGGGCGCGCGGAGCCCGAAGCGCCCCATGAGCGATAACGCCATTCTCGCGGCGATGCGCCGCATGGGGATCGCCAAGGAAGAAATGAGCGGGCATGGTTTCCGAGCGATGGCGCGCACGATCCTTGATGAAGTGCTGCACTTCCCAGCGCATCTGATCGAGCATCAACTAGCCCATGCCGTGCGCGACCCCAACGGGCGCGCGTACAACCGGACGGCGCATCTGCCTGAACGCCACAAGATGATGCGGCAGTGGGCCGACTATCTGGACAAACTGAAAGCGGGCGCGGAAGTGATTGCGCTCAAGCGAGCATGAAAAAGACGGTCAGAGCGAGTAAAGAAACACCGACCCGCAAAGCAACACCCTTCGAGGCGACCGGCGAAGCCTCCACAGCCGAGGAAAAGATCGAGAACGTGCTGTCTTTCATGCGCGACAGTCCAGACCTGAATACATGGATTGCCGAAATGACCGTAAAACAGGCCCGCCAAGGTGTCACCGACGCTGCGCGAACTATCCTCGGTGATTACGTCGGCGCGCTAGAACAATTTTCGCCAAGGTCTTGGCGGGGGCCAATCGAATACTGTTACGCCAGCTACTTGGCCGAAGCCTTCAAGAAGATCTTGGAGGGAGGCGATGCTGCGCTCGCGCTAGGGATTAAGACAAGCAACCCAGGCCGAAGGAAGGGCACGGTAACGCACGATCCCGACGCGCTCGCGGCGGGCTACTACCTGCTGGTGAGGAGCGGACTAACAAAGGCGCGGGCGCGAAGCGAACTCCGAACGGAAACTGGGGCCGACGAGAAGACAATCCGCAATGCCGTCAAGGGATGCGAAGCGTATGAATGGCCTCAATTGATCGATACCGACCTTCTTAGGTCCGTTGCGAAACCGATTGCGGAAAAAATCTCTCGGATTCTTGCCCGAAACGGGAAGCGATGAAGTAATCCAATAGAGGCCGTGGCTTCCTTAATTCGCCCAATGGAGGGGCACCATGGCCAAACAAATCCGAGCAACGGTTGCAAAGTGCAGACCAATTCCGCTAAGGTACGAATTGTCGGGCACGCGACCGGCGAAGTCAGTACTTAAGCGGCGCGGGGTTCCCCCGCAGACGGTTCCTGCTGAAATGCGGGAAAAATTTTGTGGCTACGTCACCACGGCGACAGGCAACGCAATTGCCCTTTGCTGTGATTTCGTGAGGACATAGCCATGAGTCAACCTACCGTCATTCTCCGACTTCCTGCGGTCAAAGCCCGCGTCGGATTAAGCCGCTCCACCATCTATCAGAAGATCGCTAACGGCGAGTTTCCGGCCCCGATCCCTTTGGGCGCTCGCGCCGTAGGTTGGGACTCGCGCGCCGTGGATGGCTGGATTGAAGCGCGCATCGCCTCCGCTCGCGCGAACGGAGGGTGAAATGCAGCCGCACAAAAGCAAAACCCCAGGCCGTGGCGACGGAACTGGGGCGGGGAAAGCAACATCAAGCGAAGCCAGCATAGCCGACGTCTCGCAAGCGGGCAAGGCGCTCGCCGTGCTCAGGTACTGCACCGGGGCGAGAACGCGCGCACAGACCGATGAGATATTTCGAGCTCATCCGCGGTGGAGGCACGAATGATGGCGGGCCAAGGTTGCGAGAGCTTTAGCGACTTCATTCGTTCACTCGGCTATGAACCGCCCGACAGGTTGGAGCCTGGACGTTGGACGCCCTTTTCTACCAACGGGAGGCACTCGGATACGGCGGGCCGGGTAAAGCTATTTCCCGATGGTGAAGGCGGGATTGTCTACGACTGGCGCAGCGGAGAATCCCAGACGTGGCAAGCCAAGCGCGCCCCGCGCTCCGAGGCCGAGCAGCGCGCATGGCGAGAGAAAATCGACCGCGCCCAACGCGACGCAAGCGCGGAGCGTGAGCGGGAGGCAGCCCAGACAATCGAGCGGGCAAAGGCGATATGGGACGCGGCGAAGCCCGCCGACGAATCCCATGGCTACCTCCGCGCCAAGGGAGTTAAAGCCTACGGTCTGCGCGTGTATCGCGGGCCCATGGCGCTCACCAGGATGCGGTGCGATGGCGCGTTAATCGTGCCCGCTCGCAACGTAGCGGGCGAATTGGTATCGCTATCCTTTATCGCGCCGGATGGGGACAAGCGATATCTGGCGGGGCCCAGGCAACCGGGTTGCTATTTCAGCATCGGCAAGCCTGACAAAGTGCTGTGCATCGCGGAGGGATACGCGACAGCGGCGAGCATCCACGAAGCCACGGGCTTTGCCGTGGCGGTGGCCTTCGATGCGGGCAACTTGGAGCCGACCGCGAGGGCGCTTCGCAACAAGTACCCGCGATTAGAGCTTGTGCTTTGCGCCGACGATGATTCGGCAACGCCAGGGAATCCCGGCATCGCAAAGGCAACGGCAGCGGCGCGGGCCGTGCACGGGCTACTGGCTCTGCCGGAATGGGGAGCGAATCGAGCGGAGGGCGCTTCCGACTTCAACGACTTGGCGAAGGCACGGGGGCCCGATGCGGTGCGCGAATCCATCGCCAACAGGAGGCCCGTAGACGCCCTACAAGCCGCGCGATCGAGCCCACCGGTATCCGTGCCCCACCAAGGCGAAGCAAGCGCGGCAGAGGGCCGCGAATGGCCTGAGCTAATGCCCCTTGTTGCCGAGACGCGCTCCGAGCCGTATCCCCTAGACGCCCTCCCCGGAGTGATCGGTGCGGCGGTGCGGGAAGCTGTCGGTTTCGTTCAATGCCCTGACGCGCTCGCCGCGTGCTCCGCACTCTCGGCGGTTTCCTTAGTGAGCCAAGGGCTTGCCGATGTTCAAAGGTCCGAAGGACTCTCCGGCCCGTCGAGTCTCTTCGTGCTTGCCATCGCTGAATCAGGCGAGCGAAAGACGACCTGCGATGGACACTTCCTTTCGGCCGTTCGGGAGTGGGAGGCGAATCAACAGGAAGTGGCGAAGCCAGATTTAGCGAAGCACTCGGCCGCGATCAAGGCGTGGGAAGCGCGCCGCGAAGGACTGTTAAGCAAGATCAAGGAGCATTCTCGCAAGAACCAACCGAGCGACGACGACGAGCGCGCTCTGCAGGATCTTGAGGGCGACAAGCCGGATGCGCCTCAAGTGCCTCGCTTGCTGTATGGCGATGCAACGCCGGAAGCGCTGGCGTGGAAGCTCGCAAGCGGCTGGCCAAGTGCGGGCGTGCTTTCAAGCGAGGCGGGAATAGTGTTTGGCGGGCACGGCATGAAGGCGGATTCGGTGATGCGAAATCTCGCCCTGCTCAACGTGCTGTGGGACGGCGGATCGCAACGTGTAGACCGGAAACAATCGGAGAGCTTCACGCTGCAAGGCGCACGGCTCACCATGGGGTTAGCGGTTCAGCCGGATACGGTGCGGGCCTTTCTGGAGGCGACGAAAGGACTCGCCCGAGGAAGTGGCTTCGCTGCGCGCTTCCTCATTGCGTGGCCGGAAAGCACCCAGGGCGCGCGACCGTTCAAAGAGCCTCCCGCAAGGTGGCCGAGCTTGTCGGCATTCCATCGGCGCATCGGCACGCTGCTGGATATGCCCCTCACGCGCTCCCAGGATGGCGTGCTGTCGCCCTCGATGTTGCAGCTATCTGCAGGCGCCAAGGCGGCGTGGATCGCTTTCCACGACTCCGTAGAGGCGGAGCTGAAGCCGGGTGGCGATATGGAGCAAGCCCGCGACGTGGCAAGCAAGGCAGCGGACAACGCGGCAAGACTCGCCGCCCTGTTCCACGTTTTCGAACATGGACCGACAGGGGCAATTGGCGAGAACCATCTACGGGCGGGCGCGCGGATCGCGGCATGGCACCTGTACGAAGCCCGGCGATTCCTTGGAACGCTCGCGCTCCCCCGAGCCGCTGTCAACGCCGGGAAGCTGGAGGCATGGCTACTCAAGCGATGCAGGGCGGATCGGCTGGACTCGGTTTCGAGCCGTGACGTGCGCCAGTCAGGGCCCGGCGCGGTGAGAGACCCCAAGGCATTCGAGGAAGCGATGGCCGAACTTGCCGAGGCCGGGCGGGCAAGGCTTGCGATGGAAGGTAAGCGGAAGCGAATCTATCTCCGTCCCGAGTTGATCGCGGAGGCTCGCCATGGCGCTTAGAGATTGGCTTTCCGGAACTCCTGCTACTGCTACACCTGCTACACCTGCTACACATGGGGCAGGAAAGGCGGGAACTGTAGCAACTGTAGCAACTGTAGCAGTAGCAACACGCGCGAATCCGAGCGTAGCCGACACCGAGGCTCGCTATTGGCGGTGGATGGTGAGGTATCCCGATGGCGACGGATTCGAGGCCAGGACTTTGCCCGAAGCAACCTACGCCGAGGCACTAACCTTGTGGCCTGGCGCAGCGATTCAGCCGTTGGCCGACGACTCGGAGGCCGCATGAAGCCGCGCAAGATCACAAAGCCTGCCGCCAATCCCCCCGCCACAAATGGGCCCGCTCGCTTGCTCGCTCCCGTAAGAACCGAAACGCCCAAGGGCACGAGGACGCGCTTGGGCATGACGGCAAATACGAAGCAGGGCGCAGAGCCGGAGAAGTGGGTGTTCGAGGGGCGCATTGACGAAGAACCAGACGAGGCGATGGCGCGATTGCGTACAGCCCCGGCCTATAACGCGGGGGAGGTGATCTATGCCTATAACGGCACCTCCCACGAAACCATGCGCGGGCTTGTGAACGAGCTGGACCGGCAGACTCGTGCGGTGCATGGGGGCGATCTATCCCAACTGGAATCCATGCTCACGGCGCAGGCGCACACCTTGGACGCCATCTTCACTCGCCTGGCGAAGCGGGCTCACGCAAATATGGGCGCGCATTTGGGGGCGGCTGAAACCTATCTCCGGCTGGCATTGAAGGCGCAGAGCCAATGCCGCTCGACGGTGGAAGCTCTCGGCGAGCTCAAGAATCCCGCGTCGGTTGCCTTTGTGAAGCAAGCAAACATCTCGGCCGGACATCAGCAGATCAACAATGGAACTACGCGCGCGGGAGAAACTGAAATCCCGCCAAGCAAACTTTTGGAGGCCACAGATGGCGAACGGCTGGACGCCGGAGCGGCGAGCACGTCAAGCGGAGCTGATAAGGATTTGGCGGCCGTGGGAGAAATCAACGGGTCCGAAGTCCCTGGAAGGAAAGGTAAAGGTCGCAAGGAACGCCGATAAGGGTTCTACGCGCGCCCTGTTGCGCCAGTTGGCGAAGGTGCTGAAGGCGCAAAGGGAGTCTTTTGAATAGCCGAGCGAGATCTGAAAGAAAAGGGCCGGCATTACCCCCCCGAGAGAAGTAGAAAGTTCAGCGAACGGGCATCGACGCAGTAATGCTATTGGTGCGTCGCAGTTGATCGACCATTTGTCCCATTTCGTATACCGCATTCTTGAGCGCTTGTTGATCCTGCTCAAGCTCAGCGATCCGCTTTGTCTTTTTCAATTTGAATTGTCCGACGTGCCTCGAATCGTTGTTCGGTACGGTGCGAAGCAGATGACGAGTCTCTCGGCAAACTGCTTGGCTCCTTCAACTGTGGCCCGACGGCGCACTGCACTAGGTTGATCCCTTCAACAATGTTCGGGCGTAGGTTTCTTGGAACTCGTCATCGCCCCCATCCAACAGGAGAAAGCCATGAAACGATTCATTTCCGCGGCACTGCTGATCTTCTTAACGTTCCCCCTCTACGCCGACGAGAGCGTGCCGTTCGACTATCCTTGCGGGTTCCTCGACTACGGGAACTACATCGTTAACGTTTCACAGGGTTGCCGAAGGTTTACATATTCTGTAAGCTGCGGCGGGGTTTTCGGCAATTCCGCGTCGTGGAGCCTGATATCGATTTCGCCTCCCTGCCAAAACGTGTAGAAGCCGGGGCCCATCGAAAGTCGTAGACTCTTGATGGGCAACCACACTCACCGAAATCTCGAGGAGTCGCGCATGTCTCGGATGATCGGGTTCTCATTGCTTGGGTTGGCCATCGTCGCGTCGGTCATGGTGTGGCTATGGCGCACACCCACCTCCGCCAAGAGCTCAAGTCGAAGCATGAGCGACGCGGCGGCGGGCTCGGCGCTCGCTAGTCGCGCTCTCCAAGCGCCCGCGCGCGATGTCCCAGGCGCCCCAGCCGCGGCGCGCCCACCTGCTTCCCTCGGTCAAGTCGCGTCTGCAACAATCCGCGAAAGGATGCTCACCGCAGACAACATCGCGGAAGAGCTTCGTAGAATAGAAATGGATCCCACTGTTCCAGTAGCGGACAAGCTCTTCTATCGAGCCTTGGTTCTGGAAGCTTGCTCGGGCTATCAGGACTCGATACAGCGCGAAGGCCCCGAGGCTGCGGCTGCGGTGAAAGAAGGCAACCTAGATCGCCTCATTGCCCTTGTCATGGGCGCGATGAAGGACGAGAAGCAAAAGGTGGCGATGCAATACAACCTCAAGCGTAAAGTGTGGAACGCGTGTCGAGGATTCGCCGCTTCTGCTACTTCGCAGGCGGAGATCGAAAAAGCCTACGCGGCTGCCGCGGCGGCTGGCAATCCTGCTGCGATTGCCCGGGTAGTTGGGGCGAGGATGGCCGAGTCTGGTGCGCAGAACGTGGACAAGGTCCCAATGAGCGACCGGCGATTCGCCGCCGGTGCGCAGGGGCCGGTGGGCTACCCAGATCCGATTACCCCGCAAGAGCATCGTCGCTTGCTGGACGCGATGTTTTCCGAAGATCCCGTGGCTATTGTTGCTGCCGGTAATGTCCTATCAATGGGGACCGACCGACAGTCTCTGAGATTCGGAGCCGAGCAAGTGGAGCTAGGCCCGCGCTACGAAGCGATCTGGACATTGGCGGCGTGTGAGTTCGGTTTTGAGTGTGGCCAGCGAAACCTGTCTGTCAACCTTGCATGCGCCGAACGAGGGCGCTGCTCGGACGATTACGCGAGCTATCTACGCGACCAAGTTCTGACGCCGACCGAGTTCGCCGAGGTACAAGCCAATGCACACGCAATTGCAGAGGCAATCAGGCGCCACGACCTATCCGCGTTCCAGATGGTCGATGAGCCGGCACGCTCCAGAGTTCTGGTCGGAAATCCGCCAACGAGGATTGGCATTCGGTGACACAGCGTTTTCATGCGCCACCTTCATAGTTTCTCGTTGTTAGTCGGCGGATGGTGGCTGTCTAACGGCTGAGTTGAGCGGGAGGCACTATTACCGGCAAGGTGGCAGTTCCTTTCTGAGCGTTGGCTCTCCCCGCAGCGACTCGTACTGTTGGCCTTGGCCAGGAAATGCGCTCAGTTACCTGGAGCAAAGCCCGCGATTACCCAGGCGAAAACGTAAGCCAATCCGAGAAGAGCGGCGCCTGCGAGAAAGCCGGCCAGCATGTAACCAAGCTGAACCGATTGAATTTGAAATTGCTTCTCTCTCGGAATCAGATCGTCAAACGCGCCGGGTTCAATGCGCGCCCCGCGCCGCGCTTCCTCGTAGCTAAAGGTGCGTTTGCCCTCTCGCTTTGGGTATTCCGTCCATGGGCCAGCGCCCTTGGGATCATCGAACTGGTCAAATACGTTTGTACGCGGAGGCTGCGGCGGAAACTGCCAGCCTTGGCCAATTCCACTTATGAGCCCAATTGCGAGTGACGCCACCGCGACAAGCCAGCCTGCGGCCCGAATCACGGTGGCGATTCGCAGCATGCCGGTTCGAACGCTCAACAGTCCCTCCACACTGGACAAGGGGGCACATGATGCGCTTCCCCGCTGTCTAGTCAATTGACGTTACTTAGTGGGGGCACCCCGGCCCGGCGGGGGCAACTATGGGGGCAACTGACCCCCATTCGGCAGTATATTCACTCTTGTGTGTGGTGGCCTGACTCGCCACCAAATTTATCAAGCTGTTAGGCACGATTCCACCCTAGCCGTCGCTTGCGGGGCAAAGCTATCTCCTAGACGAATTCGAGCCTAATGCTAAGCCCTCGACGAGGCGCTTGCTGCGCTATTGGCGCACGCAAATCGATCTGCCACTTACCAACATAGAAAATCACGTGCGCCGCCGCGCGGTGGTGCAAACGCCTTCTGCTCTTTACAGAAAGAAATAGCATACGAGGCGCTAGGAACGAACGCACGGCGTATGTTAAAAAACATCGATGAATAACCTATGTCGCAGCTCGCAAACGTGCGCCTCCCACCATTATTTCTCATGGTATTTAATGGTCGGTCGCGCTACGCGGTTGAGGGAGGCGCTTTCTCTTGTTGATGTGAAGGTTCTTGACCACTTCATTGTCGCTGGATCAAGCACACTTAGTTTCGCCGAACGAGGGCTTATCTAGTCCGATCCACGCGTTGCCCGATGTTCTTGCAGTTCGTCCAGCTAGCTGAAGCTCCTTTTCAATACTTGCTCTAAAGTGATCCTCAGGTCTTTGGGGCAGGTAGAGCCGAATCAACCCCAAGTCACGTGAACGATAGCGGCCAGTACCGCCGTCAGCAGCCGCGCCATCGGGGCCCCACGACGCGACTCGGAATTCGCGAAACCGACTACGAGCGCTCGGGATCGCACCCAGGCGGCCAGCAACCGGACCTTCCTTTGCGGCACATCAAAGGCGCCGTGGCAAAGAACGCCATCCTGATGCGTTCACTCGCGGCGAGCGCGAATCTGTCGCGAAAATATCGAAGCGGCTAGGTCGATCACGGGGGCGATTCCCCCTTACAGGTTTCGATCGCCGATATCGCGCGGAACATCCCCCTGAGCGCGTAATCGCATTTTTAGGAAGGGCTCGTACTTAAATGGAGTCGTCATTCGCCTCACTCGTCGCAAACGAGGACTCGACGCAGGTGAAAGTGGAGGGCGACCGCGTACGGCTCACGCTACGCGCGAAAGGTATCGCGGCTCTTGCCGCCTTGATCGTCTACTCATGCATCCTGGCGGCTTACGTGGCGCATGAGCGCGAGAAGATGCTTCATATCGTCCACGCCGTCGAATTCGTCCACGAGGACGTCGAGAAGCTCATTAAGGTCAATACCTCGCTCACCCACGCGATCGTGGCGCTCCAGGATTTGTTGAATGCCGACGAATTCGGCCCACGATGGGGCGACATGCTGCTGGATGTCGCGTCATTCCAGCCGGCATTGTCCGGACTGCGCGAAAGACATCCCGAGACGGGCCCGGCCATTTCGCGCTTCGAGGCCAGCCTTACCGAGATCAATCAACGCAAGACGCGTTCGGGTTTGATAGCACTGCGAGACAGCGAACAGGAGCTGGCCGCGCAAATCGAGAAGCTCGAGAACGCCGCGGAAGGATATGGCGAGCAGCTCTCCCAGCAGTACGCGGCGCTGAATCGGTTCATCACCTTATTTGTGACCGGCATGAACTTGTTCGGTCTGGTCGCTTTCGGGACGGGGGCCACTTGGTTCTTCACGCGGCTCGCCGCCGACGTGAAACGGCTCGAGGAGCGCTCGCTCGCCGTCGCCGGCGGCTATCGCGGCGCGCCGATGGAAATTACCCGCAACGACGAGTTGGGCCGAATGATGAATGCTGTCAATCGGATGCAGCGGGAACTCGGCTTGCGGGAGCGCCAGCAAGAGCTCTCGCGCCAGCAGAGATTCCACCAGGAGAAAATGGCCGCGGTCGGGTCGCTCGCATCGGCCGTTGCCCATGAAGTGGGTAATCCCATCAATTCGATATCCGGTATCGCGCAGCACACCATCGACGCGATCCGGACACAGCATCGGGAAGACGATCGGACGTTGCGCGAAAATGCCGAGCTCACGCTCAGGCAGACGGAGCGCATCGCCGCGATCGTGCGCCACCTGACCGACCTGACCGCTCCACGATCGCCCAATCCGGAGTTGCTGGACGTCAACGAGCTGGTGCAGACGACCTGCAGCTTCATCCGCTACGACAAGCGCTTCCGCCACATCGACCTCATCATCGACGCGCAACGGGATCTCCCCGCGGTGCGCGCCGTCGCAGACCACCTCACCCAGGTCCTGATGAATTTGCTGATCAACGCGGCCGACGCGATAGACGGCTTGGAATCACGTCGCCCGACGATTCGGGTGTCGACGCGCCGGGCCGACGGCGAGATCCTTTTGCTGGTATCCGACAACGGACAGGGCATGGATCCGGCCGTGCTCGCGCACACTTTCGAAGAAAATTTCACCACCAAGCCGGCCGGCAAAGGGCGCGGGATCGGGCTCTACCTTTGCAAGACGCTGATCGAGGAAATCGGCGGCCGCATCGATTTGGAATCGACCGCTGACCAAGGCACCGTCGCGCGCATTCACCTACCGTCGGAATACGCCCCCCACGAGCGGGGCGTGACCTGACATGGCATCGCTGCACGTGCTCGTGATCGAAGACGAGACGGCCGCGCGCCAGGTCCTTGCGACAGCGGTGCGCGAGGCGGGCTATTTCGTGGATGCCGCGGCGTGCGCCGTGGAGGCCGCGGCCATGCTCGCGCGGGGCGACGTGGACGTCGCTCTGTGCGATATCCAACTACCCGATGGCGACGGTATCGAACTGCTGAAGCAGAGCCGATCGTCTGGATTCGACACGACGTTCGTCATGGTGACCGCATTCGCATCGGTGGAATCCGCCGTCGAGGCCCTGCGCGCCGGGGCCGAGGACTACATCATCAAGCCGGTTCGCCACGCCGAGGTGTTGCACCGGCTGTCGCAGATCGAGACGATGAGAGGGCTGCGGGAGGAAAACAGCGCGTTGCGAAGGGTAGTCCACGGCAATAAGCCCCTGTACTCTTGCACCTCCAACGAGATGTGCCAGGTGGACCGGCTGATCGAGAAGGTCGCCCCCACCGACCGGACGGTTCTCGTTACCGGCGAGAGCGGAACCGGCAAGAACGTGGTGGCACGCGCGATACACGATCGCAGCGCGCGCCGCGATGGCCCCTTCTTTCCGGTCAACTGCGGCGCCATTCCCGACCAGCTGCTCGAAAGCGAGCTGTTCGGGCACACGAAGGGAGCGTTCACCAGCGCCGATCGCTCCCGGAAGGGACTGTTCCTCGAAGCCGACCGCGGAACCCTTTTTCTCGACGAGATCAGCGAATTGCCCCTGCACATGCAGGCCAAGCTGCTGAACGTGATCGAGGACAAGCAGGTTCGGCCCTTGGGCAGCTCGCATGCGCGCCACGTGGACACGCGAATCATCGCGGCGACGAACCGCAACCTGCGCGCCCTAGTGGGTGAGGGCAAGTTTCGCGAGGACCTGTACTTCCGTCTGAGCCTTTTCGAGATCTACATACCGCCGCTACGCGTCCGCAGAGAGGACCTTTGCGGACTGATTCAGTTCGACCTTGGAATCAATGAACGAGCGCACGGAGGCAAGCGGCCATGGCGACTCGATCCCGATGCTGAAGCGATACTGCTTGCGTACCACTGGCCCGGCAATGTGCGCGAGCTCGAGAACGTGATCGCGCGCGCCTGCATTCTCGCGGACGGCGATCGCATTTCGCTCGACGAGCTGCCATCGGAGCTCGTCTCGGCAAACGTCCGCCCCGCTCAGACGAAGGCCACCACCGGCGCGTGCGACTCGCTCCATGATCGCCGGCGGACGTTCGAAGCCGAAGTCCTCCGCAACGCAATCGAGGAAGCCGGAGGAGACCGCAAGCTTGCCGCCGCCCGGCTGAAGATCAGCCTGTCGAGCCTGTACGCCAAGCTCAGCGAAGCGGGGGACCCCCACGAGGTTTCCACCCATTCCGAACACGACGGAGAACGACATGAAATGCACAAATGAGCGATCACGAATTCACGGCCGCGGCTGCTGGCTCGCGGCGGCACTGGCGGGCGTGCTTCTGGTGGTGGGTTGCGCCACGGCACCGCCCCCCGCGGAGCTGAAGCGCCTGGCGTGGCCCGCTGCCCCTCTGCCGGCCCGCATCGAGTTCGTGCGCTCCCTGTTCAGCGAAGAGGATATCCGGCGGGATGTCACGTTCAACGAGAAAGTCGTCGAGTTCCTATCGGGCAGGAAGCCGCCGGCCAACCGGATCTCGGAGCCGATGGGAATCGTCGTTTCCGACGATGGGAGCCGGATCTATGTTTCGGACTACGCGCAGCTTGCCGTGTTCGTCTTCGACTTCGGGAAGAATACCTTCACGAAGATCGGCAAGGTGGATGCGCTCGCCCGTCCCTTCGGCATCGCCCTGGACGGGGAGGAGAATCTCTATGTCGTCGAGCAGGAGAAGAAAGGCATCAATGTGCTCAACCGAAACGGTGAATCGATCCGATTCATCACCGATGCGTCGATCGAGCGCCCGAGTGGCATCGCCATCGATCGGGCGCGCGGGAGGATATACCTCGTCGATACCGGTCACACGGCATCCAAGACCCACAACGTCAAGATCTTCGATCTCGGGGGCAAGTTGCTCGGCAACCTGGGTGAGGGCAAGGGCAGCGGCCCGGGGCAACTGCTGTTCCCGACTTACGTGTCGGTCGATGCGAAGGGGAACGTCTACGTGACCGACACGCTCAATTCGCGCGTCCAGGAATTCGACGTCGACGGCAAGTACGTCAGGAAATTCGGCGAGCGGGGCACCGGCTGGGGCATGTTCGACAAGCCGAAAGGCGTCGCGATCGACCGCTTCGCCAATGTCTACGTGGTGGATTCGGGGTGGAGCAACGTCCAGATCTTCAACCAGAAGGGCGAGGTGCTGCTCTTCTTCGGCGGCCGGGGCCAGTATCCCGGCATGCTGCTCAATCCTTCGGCTATCGCGATCGATGGCCAGAACCGCATCTACGTGGGCGATTATCTCAATCACCGGGTGGAAGTCTATCAACTGGTGAATACCAGCGCCGAGGACAGCATCGGCGCGCCCGTGTCTAAGCCCGGCGAAGCCTCCGCGGCGAAGGATGCGGCGCGAAAAGGCATGTGACGTGCCCCGTGGGCTGCGCCGGCTCGGGTGCGGTTTCCTGATCGGGATGATCTCGGCGAGCGCGCTGCTATCGGCCTGCACTTCGTCCCCGCGCTGGATATCGCTGATCCTCGAAGCCGCGCCGCCAGCCAAGCCGATCGTGCGGCATGCGAGGCATCCGCCGTACACGGCGACGCAGCCCCCGCCGAGGGTGGCCCTGCGAGAAGAAGTCGCGCCGACCGACTGGGCCGCGATGCGCGACCTGCTCCCGAAGGACGCGAACGGAGGAACGGATTGGGTCCTGGCGCTGAACGAGAAACTTATCGAGCCCAGGTGGGGGCTCGATCCGAAGGCGGAGGACCAGCCCGTCCTCGACCTGGACATCGAGCTCGTTCCCAAGGACCTGCCCGATTTCAAGGCGACCTTTCCGCACCAGATCCACACGCAGATGCTCGCGTGCACCAACTGCCACACCGGCATCTTCCAGATGGAAAAAGGGGCGGACCCCATCACCATGGAAAAGATCTTCGCCGGTGAGTACTGCGGCCGGTGCCACGGCAAAGTCGCCTTCGACACGTTGACCGGATGTCCCCGATGCCATCTGAGCATGCCCCACTGACACGCGCGGCCCTGCGGCTCGTGTTGTTCCTCATTGCCTTGGTCCTGCCCTCGCGCGCGGTCGATGCCGATCTGGGAGATATCGTGTTCGAGCGCAAGTCGAGCGTCGCGGAGGAGTACCCGCCCGCGACCTTCCCGCATTACTTGCACCGCATGCAGTTCAAGTGTCACGTCTGCCACGACGACATCTTCCCGATGCGCGCCGGCGCGAGCGGGATCACCATCACCATGGACAGGATCCAGGCGGGGCAGGACTGCGGCACCTGCCATAACGGCACCATCGCGTTCCAGGCGACATTCAATTCGTGTCCCCTTTGCCATCGTCCATGAGGCAGCGGGGTGGAATGTCGCTGGGGGCCGCGGCGGTGCTGGCGTTGTCGTCGGTGACGTCGAGACAGGCCCAGGCCGCGTGGCCCTGGGAAGGCCTGCGGCTTGGGGCCTGGGATGCGATCGTGGAGACGGACTTCGAAGCGGGTCACCAGCAGACCCGCTCCGAAGGGACGGCCGCCGTCGATTTCGCCCTGCGCCGCTTCCAGGAGAAGCTCACGGTCGGGAACAAGGGGTTCTTTCTCTACGACCCGCGCCTGGCGGTGGGCAGCCTCGAGGTCACCCTGGGCGCCGTCACGGACCGACAAAGATCGGGAGGCATCGAGACCTCGAGCCATGCCCACGTCCTCGGCTACGGGTTCGACTCGTCCGTATTCGCGGGAGGTCCTTACAGTGGCACGCTGTACGCGAACCGGAGCCTGAACTACTTCACGCAGCCCTTCGGCCGCTCGCAACTCGATTTCGAAAATCGCGGCGCCGCTTTCCGCCTCGGCGAGAACAGCCTCTTTCGCGAATGGGGAATCCCGTATCTCAGCGCGAATCTAAGGGTGGAGCAGCAGGAGATCCGGGAAACCACCACCAGTGTCCTCGGCCAGTCGCTCCACCGTGAGGAGCTGCACAACATATTGGGGCTCGACGGCCACGAGGGGCTCGAGAACGGCGACCTGGACTGGCGCTACGACTTCAACGACCTTCACAACCGCTCGTCCCCCGCAAACAGCTTCCGCACGCACTCGGCGAACCTCAACTACAGCATGGATTTCGGGCCGACGCTCAACCGCCGGTGGGACTCGCGTTTCTCCTATTATCGCCTCGAGGGTGCTAGCCCTTATGATGTCGTCACGGCCAGCCAGCAGGTGACCGTGGACCATGATTCCGAGCTTTCGTCGGGCTATCGCTACTTCCTCACCCACGCCAACGGGCTCACCGGAGCCACCACCACCCAGTATGCGGCAGCCAACGTGCACCACGAGCGCAAACCCAATCTGACGACTCTCGGCGACGCGTCCGCATTGCACGAGACGTTGCCGGCCGGTACCCGCAGCCAGTATGAGGGTCGATTCAACGCCGAGTATCGGCGAGCGCTGCCGTGGAATGGCACGGTGTCGGCGCACCTCGGGGGCCGCAGCCAACTGAACGACAACCAATTGCTCGCCTCGAGAGTCACCATCACCGATGAAGCGCAGTCAGCCCCAGCGCCGCTCGGGGCCGGCGGCGGCTTCCTCCTCAACCAGCCTTTCATCGAGCTCGGGACCCTCGTCATCGTCGATACGCGGGGAGGTGCGCGCCTGCCCACAGGGCTCGGTATCGACTACGAGGTTGTCCAGGAAGGTAACCGGTCGCGAATCGTTCCGCTGCTGACAAGCGCCGTCATACAGGCGGGTGATCCGCTCGCGATCAGCTACTCCTACGATATCGCGCCGAGCGCGCGGTATGCCACGAACTCACGCTCCTTCGGCGGCGGGATCGATTTCCGATGGATCGCGGCTTCCTATGGCCACGAGCAATCCAACCAGACGCTCCTCTCTGGCGGCGATGCCGGGTTCCTCGAAGACACGCGCAAGGATACGGTGCAGCTCGACCTGCACGGCAACTGGGAGTCCATTCAGGCGCAAGGCAGTCTCGCCCGTTTGCGCTACGACTCCACGCGGCTGTCGTATACGCAGCAGCGCGCCTCTCAGTTCGCATCGCTGCGCCCGTCACGAGCCGTCGGAATCGGGCTCGCCACCGACTGGACACGCACGGATTTCGCGCGGCCCGGGCGTCGCACCGATGCGCGCTCCGGCCGCGTCACGCTCGACTGGTATGGAGAGGGAGGCTGGACGACCACGGCGATGGCGTCCTGGCGCGTGTACAAGGACAGCACGCAGCCGGACGAAACCGTGATCGAGGCGACTCTGCGCTCGAGGCTGGAATATGGAAGGCTCGTGGTAGTGGCCGACTTTGCCGCCGGTGACCGGGTGCGCGGGGGGATCCAGACGAAGATTGCGCGGGTCGCATTGACCTTGGTGCGCCGATTTTGAATCCCACCGTGCGTTGGCGCGCCGCCGTGATCCTTTCGATGGACTTGCTGGTGCTGCCGGGTTGCGGGGATTTTTCCCCGGTGCGGGTCGCGGAGAAAAGCGCCGCGGAGCGCCCGGCATGGCCGCAAGCGCCGGCGCCCGCGCGCATCCAGTACCAACGCAGCGTGTCGGCATCGAGCGATTGGGGCATCACGCGTTCGCTCGTGCAGCGTATCGTCGACGTGCTGGTCGGCGGCAAGGTCGAGCGTTTCGTGCGACCCACGGGCGTCGCCGAGTGGGCCGGGGTGCTCTGCGTCGCCGACCCCGGGTCCGCCGCGGTCTGGATTTTCGATGCTCCGCGCAATCGCGCAATCAAGGTGGCCCACGCCGGCCGGTTCGAGTTCGCATCGCCGGTGGCGGTGGCGATGCGCGCCGATGGCTCGGTGTACGTCGCCGATAGCGTGCTGAAGAAGACGTTCCTGCTCGATCGCGAGGGTCTACTCATCCGCATCGCGGCGCAGGAAGGCCTCGAACGGCCTGCGGGGCTTGCGTACGATTCCGCGACGGACCTGCTCTACGTGGCCGACTCCGTTGCGAATCGGATCATGGTCTTCGACGCAACGGGCAAGCAGATCGCAAGCTGGGGCGGTGCAGGGATCGAGGATGGGCAATTCAACCGGCCGATCCACATCGCCCTCGACGCTTCGGGCACACTGCTGGTGACCGACGCCCTGAACTTCCGCATCCAGGCCTTCGACCGATCGGGGCGTTTTCTGTGGAAACTCGGACACCATGGCGACGGCACCGGCGACTTCGCGGCGCCCAAGGGCATCGCGTCGGACCGCGAGGGACACGTCTACGTCGTCGATGCGCTGTTCGACGCGATCCAGGTTTTCAATCGTGATGGAACGCTGCTGCTCGCGTTCGGGGAGCGGGGGGCCGCCGCGGGTCAGTTCTGGTTGCCGGGCGGACTCTTCATCGGCCCGCAGGACGATATCTACGTGGCCGATGCGTATAACGCTCGGGTGCAGGTATTTGCGTCTCGTCACGTCGACGATCGGGGTGCGTCAAGTGAACGATGACTTTCGCGCGCGCCTCGGCCTGGGGATGATCGGCCGCGCGCTCGCGCCGTGGCTTCTCGCCGCAGGCGCCGCCCTGATGATGTCCACGGTTGCCCGGGCGCAGAGCGAGGTCGCTCGCACGAAGCACAATCTCGCTCCCGGTGGGCCGGGTGAGGTTCGTGCGGCCGGCCCGTCGGGAGTGTGCGTGTTCTGCCACACGCCGCACAATGCGAGCCCCACGCGCGGCCTCTGGAATCACGAACTGCCCGCGGTGACGTACCAGATCTACGCGAGCAGCACTTCGAAGGCGCGCATCAACCAGCCGACGGGAAGCTCGCGGTTGTGCCTATCCTGCCACGATGGAGTGCTCGCGCTCGGGAATCTGCGCGCCTCGCCCCCGGACTCCGCGTCCGCACTCGGGCGCCTCAAGGGATCCGCGGTCCTCGGCACCGACCTCTCCAACGACCACCCCGTGTCTTTCGTCTACGACGGCGCGCTCGCGCTATCCCGCGCCGACCTGGCGGATCCCGGAGCGTTGCCGCCGAGCGTGCGCCTCGACGAATCGCGGCAGCTCCAGTGCACGACTTGCCACGACGCTCACGAGGATCGGCGCGCCGATTTCCTGCGCATGGACAATCGCTCCGGGGCGATGTGCCTCGCGTGCCACCGGCCGAGGGGGTGGAGCGGCTCCAGCCACGCCACTTCGACCGCCGCCTGGAATGGCTCGGGAACCAATCCGTGGCCAAAAGTCGCGTATCCGACGGTTGCGGAAAACGCCTGCCTCTCCTGCCATCGATCCCACGCGGCAAGCCACCCGCAGCGGTTGCTCGCGCAGGGCGCGGAGCCCGCGAACTGCACGATCTGCCACGGCGGCACGGTTGCATCCACGAACATCGAGAACGAATTCCTCAAGCCGTTTCGCCATCCGATCGAGAGCAACCAGTGGGTCCATGAACCAAGCGAGAACCCGGCGCTCGCGCAGCGCCACGTCGCGTGCGCCGATTGCCACAATCCGCATGCGACCACGTCCGTTCCGGGCGTGGCGCCGGCGGTGTCGGGACGCCTGCGCGGAGTCTCCGGCGTCGCGCTGGGCGGCTCGCTCGTGGCCGAAGCGAGTTTCGAGTACGAGGTGTGCTCGAAGTGCCACGGCATGACCGAACCCCTCACGCCCGGCATCGTTCGCCAGAGCGGCACGCGCAACATCCGGCTCAAGATCGATCCGAGCAATCGCTCCTATCATCCGATCGCCGCAGCGGGCGTGAGCGCGACATTGCCGGGCCTCAAGCCGGAATTCTCACCCTCCAGCATCATCTCGTGCACCAGCTGCCACAACAGCGACGATTGGACGGCGTCGGGACGCAGCCCGCGCGGGCCGCACGGCTCTCGTTTCGAGCCGATCCTCGAGCGGCAATACGTCGCGAGCGATCCGAGTCCCGAGTCGCCACAGAGCTACGATCTCTGCTACAAGTGCCATAACCGCGACTTCCTTATCAACGACCAGGCCGGAACCTTTCCGCATCGAAGGCACGTCGTGGATCGCCAAACGCCGTGCGCCGCGTGCCACGACGCGCACGGATCGCGACAAGGCGAGCACCTCATCGACTTCATGATTCGCGACCGCACCGGAAACCCTGTGGTCACCCCCTCGGCAGCCCAGCGCCGCACGGAGTTCACCTCGCTCGGACGGGGACACGGCCAGTGCTACCTGCAGTGCCACGGCGTGAACCACGAGCCGAAGGCGTACTGACCCGCCCATCGGTCTTCGGGTTTCGCATCGCCTCGCATCGACTCTTCCGGAAATGTGGACTGGGCGCCGCTGGATTCCAGATTGCTGCAACCCCCGCGCCTACCGAGCGCTCCCGACCATCATCGCGCCCGACGCGGCAATCGTGAAACCCCTGATCCCTTATGGGGTTACCGGTGGCTCGCGCCTTTCGTGCCGCGGATTTCTCGAGGCGGCATGGAAGATGCTCTCTTATTCATGAGAATGGCGCGAGTTGAAAGATTGACGGACGCCAAACCGGCACCAGGACCACACAGGAGAGCGATTATGAACAAGAAATCATCGATGAGACTTTTGGCACTCATGGCAGTGGCGCTTGCGCCCGCCTTGTCGTGGGCATTGGTAGGCGGCGAGGGAATCACCGGGTCGCCGCACGATTTCACCGGTACCGGCACCGGAGACGCGAGCGGCGTGGCAGGAATCGGGGTGTGCACGTTCTGCCATACACCCCACAAGGCGAACAGCACCCTTTTGCTTTGGAACCACACCCTTTCCAACAACACGTTCAAGTGGGATGTTCCCTCCACCACCGCGGGCACCTTACTGCCGTCGATCGTGGGAAATGGCTACAAGGGACCGTCGGCGAAATGCCTGAGCTGCCATGACGGCAGCGTCGCGATCGGAGACGTCTATTGGTTCTCGGAAGGACCCAAGCAGGGCGCCAATGCGTTGCAGAGCAAGCATATGACCGACTTCGATCCTGAATTCCAGATCGGCGTCGGCGGCGACATGAAGGGCAACCACCCGGTGGCGGTTCCTTATCCGCTCAAGAACGTGGTCAACACGTACAACGCCACGACCAACGGCGGAATGCTCGTGCTCAACGAGTGGCAGGCGGATCCGGTTTCCAACACGGGCGCGAATATCCGGCTGTTCAAGGACGACGGCACCGGCAACATCAGCGCGATTCCCAAAGGCTCGGCCACGACGTCGGCCGGTATCGAATGCTCGTCGTGCCACGACCCGCACAACAAGGCGTCCGTGGACGATCTTTTCCTTCGCGGCAAGATGACGGGAAGCAGCCAGGCGGACGGATACCTCTGTCTGCAATGCCACGTGAAGTGACGCGAGGCCGTTGACGCGAACGGGCCGGCGCTTGCAGCCGGCCCGTTTTTTTCTTTTGAAGGTTGTACGTCGCTTCACCCAGGAAAGGCTTGCGAGGCTAGATACATGGATATGACCCGAACAATTCCCGCAATGGGATGGCCGGAGCACCTCTTCGCCAATCCCCTCTTTTTCTTTGGCGCGATCGCCATGATCCTGATGACGGGAGCATGTCTGCTGGGCGCGCTGTGACAATCAATGAATTCAATCAGGGAGTCGGCATGCGAACCGTAATTGCAGGGATCACGATGGCTGGAATCCTCTCGCTGGTGGCGGGCACTGCCAGCGCCGCGCTCGACGATGCAAAAGCGCAGGACCTCATGAAGTCCGCGGGTTGCGCGGCCTGCCACACGATCGACAAGAAGCTGATCGGGCCGCCTTACAAGGATGTCGCCCTTAAACGCAAGGGCGAGAAGGACGCGGCCGGCATGCTTGAAAAGGCGGTGCGCGACGGCAGCAAGGGGGCTTATGGCGGCCCGATACCGATGCCGCCCAATCCGGCCACCAAGATCAGCGACGCCAATCTCCACGAAATGATCGAGTGGGTGCTCACGAAGTAGCGCGCAGCGCCGCTGCGCTTCAGGATCCCTTGAGTCCCGCTCGGATGTAGACGATCAGGCGCCGCACATCCTCCTTGTTGAGGACGCCTTCCCACGGGGCCATCGCCGTTCCGGGGACCCCGCGCAGGATGGAGTGCGCGAGCCGGTCGTCGTTGATCGACGCCATGCCGCCGGCATCGGTGAAGTCGCGCGGAGGCGGCACGAGGTGAGCGGCGATGGCCGTGCGCGCATCGCCTTTCGCACCGTGGCACGGGGCGCAATACTGCCCATAGACCTGATTCCCGACCTGGATATCGAGTTGCGCGAAGGTCATTCCTGCGGGAAGCGGACGCACCAGGGTCCGAATGTAGCGCATCACGTCGATGATCTCCGTGGGAGCCAGCAGCTCTCCACGGCCGCCCATAGCCGTTCCCGGGCGGCCGCGAAAGATCGAAAGGTACATGCGGCCGTCGTCCACACGCGCCATCGCCACGGGATCGGCGAAGTTGCGCGGTGGCGGGTCAAGGATTCTCGCGGCCGCGGTGTCGGCTCGTCCTTCCGGGCCGTGGCAATACGCGCATTCCCGCCCGTAGATTCGGCGGCCGACGTCCAGGCTGAGCTGCCTCGCGGATCGAGTCGTCGTGGTCCGCGTGGTGGAAAGCCCTTGGATGTACTCGATCACGTCCCCGATCTCAGCCTCGGTCAGAATCTCTTTCCAGGCTGCCATGGCCGTTCCCGGCCGCCCTTGCGTGATGCTCCGATAGATTCGGTCGGCAGTGACACGGGCCATGTCGATGGGATCGGTGAAGTCACGCGGGCGGGGCTTCAACAAGCGGCCCACAGGAGTGTCCGCCTTTCCGTCCTTCCCGTGACAAACGACGCAATGCCGCTCGTAGAGCGCCATTCCGCCCTCCGGAGAAGGGAGCGGCAAGGGTTCAGCGGCCAGACCACTGTTCGAAGCGATTCCCATCGCAAAAATGAGCGGCGCGAGACGAGGTAACGCGATCATAGAAGCTCCTGAAGCCTGCGATAGGAACCTGCATTGTTTCCCGGGTTAGAGATATTCCTTTGAGCAAGGTCAAAGCGCCGGCCCTACCATTCCTTGAAAGAGGTGAGCGCAAAGAAAAGGGCCGCGGCAGGTGCGGCCCTTTGAGATGTTGGTGCTGTTGAGAGGAATCGAACCGACCACAGCCCCGTCTTCCGATCAACTGTTGTGGCCGGCGATGTGTGCCAGCATCCGTTTCCCCACGAAAGGAGCGCTTGTGAAAATCATTCCCGCCCTCGGCAAGGTGTCCGTCCTTCTCGCCGCATCGATCGCCGGCCTCGCGCTTGCCGACCGCCCCGAGAAAGCCCAAGGACAGGGCGCCGGAATCGCGCATGACGATCCCGTCGGCGGCGAGGATGAGATTGCGGCGCGCGGGGGTGGCCGCGGCCGCTGCGGCGCGCATCATGCTGTCCTGTATTCGTATTCACGAAAGGCGCCTCCTTAGGATGGGTCGACGGACCCCGTACGACAAGCTTGGGCGCTTCCGTGAACTGCCTTCCGATGCCGCCAGGATCCGGGGTTGCAGGTGTAGCGGGACGCATAGGGCTTTTGTGTTGAAGGGCACAGCCGCAGGGACGCCAGCAAGCCACTATCCGGCTACGCAATTTCGACTGGAGACCACTGTGAAGCGCGTATTCCTGGCCACCGGCCTCGCCATTCTTGCGACATTGGCCATCCCGGCGATGGCGGACGATGCGCGCACCGTGTACGGCTCCGCAAGCGCCGTACGCATGCTCGCCCCGTACCTCAACCTCATCGAGTCGAAAGGCGATGTCGCGATCGCCGTATCGCCATCGGGTACCGGACAACTCGTTCTCGACGTGATCGACGGCAAGGCCACGGTGGCCGCGATCGCAATGCCGCTGCCTCAAGCCGTGGCGGCAGCTCGGGTCGCCGCGTGGGAAGAGGGCCGGATGCTCCTCATCCCCGAATCGCTCCAGTTCCAACCAGTTTCGGCGTTGTCCGGGATCGGGGCGCCGGTCGGCTTCGTGACGCTCGGAGCGACGCCCGCGCGCCTGCAGAAGGTGCTCGACGAGCTGCGCTAGATCACATCCGACACGTGACGTGCAATCATCAGTTCCTCGTTTGTCGGGATGGCCCACGCCGAGGTGCGGCTGCGAGGCGTCGAGATTCTCGGGCCGTGCGTGCTGTTCGCCGATTCATCGAGCTCCACGCCCAGCCAGCCCGCCGCGCGGCAGGTGAGGCGTCTGATGACGGTGGAGCGCGCGCCGATGCCCCCTGTGAACAGCAGCGCATCGAGCCCGCCCAAGGCCGCGGCCAGGGAGCCGAGCTCGCGCGATATGCGATAGACGAAGAGCTCGACGGCCTCGAGAGCGCGTGGGTCGGGGCTCTCCAGCAGGGCGCGCATGTCGGCGCTGATCCCCGAGACGCCCAACAGACCCGAGCCCCGGTAGAGCAAGTCGGTGACCTGCGCGATCGTCATTCGTTTTTCCTCCAGTAAATGCAGGATCACCCCCGGGTCCATCAGTCCGCAGCGCGTCCCCATCACCAATCCGTCGAGCGCGGTGAATCCCATGGTCGTGGCGACGCTGCGGCCCTGGCGAATCGCGCACAGGCTGGCGCCGTTGCCCAGGTGCGCCACGACGATCCGCCCTCCCGCCTTGTCGCCCAAGTGCTCCGGGAGAATCGAGGCGATGTACTCGTATGAAAGGCCATGGAAGCCGTAACGCTTGATGCCGGCGTCGTGCAGCTCGCGCGGCAGGGCGAGGCGTCGCGCCAATTCCGGTTGCCCCGCGTGAAATGCCGTATCGAAGCACGCGACCTGGCGCAAACCGGGGCGTGACCTCGCAAGCGCGCGAATCGCCTCGATATTGTGCGGCTGGTGAAGCGGCGCGAGGGGTATGAGACGTTCGAGACGCGAGATCACCGACGCATCGATCAGGACCGGTCCGGAAAACTCGTCGCCGCCGTGCACCACGCGGTGCCCGGCGGCGACGAGGTCGATTGCCCCGGCGGCGGAATCCAGCCAATCGAGCGCCGCCTCCAGCATGGCCGTGTGATCGAGCCCCGCGCCGCCATGGGCTTCGAATTTCGAATCTACAAGCCCCCGGCCACTGCCGTCGCTCGCCTGGAAGCGCGCGTGCGACGCATCTACTCGATCGACGAGGCCACGATAGAGCAGGCGGGTGGCGCCGCCCGAATCGCCAGCCTCGAACATCGCGAACTTGATCGACGACGAGCCGGCATTCACGACCAGGATGGCCCTCGCGCTCATGCCGGCGGACCAGGATCGGAGGCGATGGAGACTCCCGCCGCGCGGCAAAAATGACCGCACGCGAATTCAAATATCATGTTGGCACCGGTGTATTTTCGCTTTGTCGCGCCCTTCCAAAGGAATGTACATGAATGCTCCCGAGTCGAAGTTCGTCCCGTTGGTCGGCGTGCACCACATGACGCCGTCGGAGGCCCTGGTCGAGACGTTGGCGGCCAATGGCGTGACCGACGTCTTCGGCATCGTCGGCTCGGCGTTCATGGATGCGCTCGACATCTTTCCTGCGGCAGGCATTCGTTTCATCCCGGTGGTGCACGAGCAGGGCGCAGGTCACATGGCGGACGGTTATGCGCGCGTCTCAGGGCGCCACGGCGTGTGCATCGCGCAGAACGGCCCGGGCATCACCAACTTCGTCACCTCGATCGCCGCTGCGTATTGGACCCACAGCCCGGTCGTGATGATCACGCCCGAAACCGGGAGCATGGGGCTGGGGCTGGGCGGCTTCCAGGAGACCGAGCAACTGCCGATTTTCTCGAAGATCACCAGGTTCCAGGGGCACATCAACAATCCGAAGCGGATGGCCGAGATCGCCGCGCGTTGCTTCGATCGCGCCATGTTGGAGATGGGGCCGACCCAGCTCAACATTCCACGCGATTTCTTCTACGGCGATCACGACTACGAGATCTCGCAGCCGATCCGCATCGAACGCGGTGCCGGCGGCGAGAGGAGCCTCGACGCCGCGGCCGATTTGCTGGCCTCTGCGAAGTTTCCCGTGATTCTTTCCGGTGGCGGCGTGATCGCGGCCGGCGCGACCGAAGCCTGCGCCGCGCTCGCGGACCTGCTAGGCGCTCCGGTCGTCACCAGCTACCTGCACAACGACGCTTTCCCCGCGAGCCATCCGCTCTGGTGCGGCCCGCTGGGCTACCAGGGCTCGAAGGCCGGCATGAAGCTCATCGCCAAGGCCGACGTCGTGCTCGCGCTCGGCACGCGCCTCGGCCCGTTCGGTACGCTGCCGCAATACGGCCTGGACTATTGGCCGAAGGGCGCGAAGATCATCCAGGTCGATGCCGACGCGAAGATGCTCGGCCTCGTGAAGAAGATCTCGGTGGGCCTTTGCGCCGACGCCCGTGCCGCGGCGGATGCGTTGCTCGCCCGCCTGAAGAGTCGCCAGATTGCCGCCAAAGGCAATCGCGATGCGCGTCTCGCCGAGATACGCCAGCAAAAGCAGGAGTGGGAAGCCGAGCTCTCCAACTGGAAGCATGAGAACGATCCCTGGAGCATCGAGACCGCGAGGGACAGCCCTTACATGCATCCCCGCCAGGTCCTGCGGGAGTTGGAGAAGGCGATGCCGAAGAACGTGATGGTGTCGACCGATATCGGCAACATCTGCTCAGTGTCGAACAGCTACCTGCGTTTCGAGCATTCGCACAGCATGTTCGCGGCGATGAGCTTCGGTAATTGCGGGTATGCCTTCCCGACGATCATCGGCGCGAAGCTTGCCGCGCCGGATCGCCCGGCCGTGGCCTATGTCGGAGACGGGGCGTGGGGCATGAGCCTGGGCGAGACGCTCACCTGCATCCGCGAAAACATTCCGGTCACTGCCGTGGTGTTCCACAACCAGCAGTGGGGAGCGGAGAAGAAGAACCAGGTGGATTTCTACGACAACCGCTTCGTCGGCACCAATCTCGCGAGCCCAAGCTTCGCCGGCGTTGCCCGCTCGATGGGCGCCGAAGGGCTGGTCGTCGAAAAGCTCTCCGACGTGGGACCCGCGCTTTCCGCCGCATGCAAGGCGCAGGCGCAGGGCAAGACCACGATTCTCGAAATGATGGTGACCCGCGAGCTGGGCGATCCGTTCCGCCGCGACGCGCTGTCCAAGCCAGTGCGCTTCCTGGAGAAGTACAAGAAGTACGTCTGACCTCCGGAGAGGCTCGCGGAAATAAGGGCTTTCCAAAACAAGCCGGGTTGCCGGCGAAGGAGTCGCGATGAAAAGGGGCAAATGGCGCCAGTGGCTCGCAGTGCTGTGCTGCATACTGGCCGCGCCCGCCGCGGCGCAGGAGTGGCCGCAGCGCGCGGTGCGTTTCATCGTGCCGTACCCGCCTGGCGGCGGCACCGATATCATCGCGCGCATCCTGCAGGAGCGGCTTTCGCGCGCCCTGGGGCAGCCGATCATCCTCGAGAACCGGGGTGGGGCGGGCGGGGTCGTCGGGACGGAAGCGGTCGCCAAGTCGGCGCCGGACGGCTACACCTTCCTCTTCACCCTCTCTTCCCACACCATCAATCCGCTTCTGCAGAAGCTCAGCTACGACGTCGAGCGCGATTTCCTGCCGGTCTCGCTCGTGGCGAGTCTCCCGCAAATCATCGCGGCGAACAACGACGTCCCGATCCACAACATGGCCGAATTGATCGCCATGGCACGTGAAAATCCCAAGGCCCTGGCGTTCGCTTCGGTCGGCAATGGGACGCCTTCGCATATCGCCGGGGAGCTTCTCAAGCTGCGAGCGCACATCGAGCTGCTGCACATTCCGTACCGCGGCGGGGGGCCCGCGGTGACCGACACCATCGCCGGCCAGGTGCCGCTGATCTTCGTGTCGATTCCCGTCGCGTTGCCCTATGTGAAGGCGGGCCGCCTGAGGGCCCTCGCGGTCACGACCGCGAAGCGCTCGCCGTCCGCGCCGGACGTTCCGACGGTCGCCGAGGCCGCAAACCTGCCCGGGTACGAGGTGGACAGCTGGTATGGCGTGTTCGCCCCGGCGAAGACGCCACAACCGATCGTGAGGCGCCTGAGGGAGGAAATCGCGAAGGTGGTGAACACTCCGGAAATCCGCGACAAGCTCCTGGAGCAGGGAGCGGATGCCGTCGGCTCCACGCCCGAGGAGCTCGGGCGCGTCGTCACCGCGGAACTGGCCAAGTGGGCTCCCCTCATTCGCGAAGCCAACATCCGCCCCGAGTAGAACATATGACGGAGAACCCATCACGAACAGTCGCCGCCCTTGTCGACCGCGCGCGCATCGCGCAATCCGTCGTAGACCGCTACGACCAGTCGCGGACCGACGAGATGGCGCTCGCCGCAGGCTGGGCGATCATGGAACCCGCGCGCAATCGTCTGTTGGCCGAGATGGCGGTGCATGACACGGGGTGCGGCAACGTAGACGACAAAGTGCTGAAGAATTACCGCAAGACGCTCGGGCTGCTGCGCGACCTGAAGGGCGCGAAGAGCGTGGGCATCATCGCCGAATATCCGCAGCAGGGAATCGTCGAGATCGCGCGGCCGGTCGGCGTGGTGGCGGCGATCACTCCATCGACGAATCCCGCGGCGACGCCCGCGAACAAGATCATCAATGCCCTGAAGGGACGCAACGCGATCATCGTCGCGCCGTCACCCAAGGGCCACGGAACCTGCGTCGCATTGATCGGCTACATCAACGCCGAGCTGAAGAAGGTCGGCGCGCCCGCGGATTTGGTGCAATGTCTCGCCGCTCCGATGACCAAAGAAGCGACGCAGGAGCTGATGCGCCAGGCCGACTTGGTCGTGGCGACCGGTTCGCAGAACAACGTGCGTTCGGCTTACGAGAGCGGCACGCCCGCCTTCGGCGTGGGTGCCGGCAACGTCGCGTCGATCATCGACAGCTCGGCGAACGTGGCCCAAGCCGCGACATACACCGCTCGCTCGAAGACCTTCGACCACGCCACCAGCTGCTCTTCGGAAAACAGCGTGGTGATACTCGACGCTGTTTTCGATGCGGCGATCGCGGCGCTTCGCGGGGCTGGTGGAGTCATGCTCGACGCCGCCGAAAAGCAGAAGCTCCTGGAGACGATGTGGCCCGGCGGCAAGCTCAGCTCGCAGACCACGGCGCAGCCGGCTTCGAAGATCGCGGAGCTCGCCGGGCTTACGCGCGCGGGAATCGACAATGCGCGGTTCCTCATGGTTAACGAAACCGGCACCGGGCCAGGCTGCCCGTTCTCGGGAGAGAAGTTGGCGCCGGTGCTCACCGTCTATCGGGCGCGCGATTTCGACCATGCCTGCCGGCTCGTCGCCGACATCTATTCCTACCAGGGCGCCGGGCATTCGGTGAGCATTCACACCGCGGACGACGAGCACATCAAGCGGCTCGGATTGGAGCTCGAGGTTTGCCGGGTGATCGTGAACCAGGTGCATTGCTTCGCTACGGGAGGGAATTTCGACAACGGCCTGCCGTTCTCGCTGTCGATGGGGTGCGGCACATGGGGCCGCAACAACTTCTCGGGCAACTTGAACTACCGCCACTACCTCAACATCACGCGCATCGTTCGCACGATTCCGGAGAACATGCCCAGTGAAGACGCGATCTTCGGGGGCTACTTCCAGAAGTACGGCGCGTGAGCCGATGCGGCGACTGATCCGCGATCACGTCGACCACAATGCGTCGGCCCGCCCCGCCGCCACGTACGTCGTAGCGCCGGAAACGGGACTCACCATGAGTTTCGGCGCGTTGCGCAGCGCCTCGCTGCGCCTGGCCGCGTTCCTGCGCGAGCGGAATATCGAGCCGGGCCAGAAGGTGGGCCTCCTGATGCACAACGGCTACCAGGCGTGCCGCCTTTTCATCGGCGCAATGTACGGCGGCTATTGCGTGACACCGCTCAACCTCCTCGCGCAGCCCTCGCAACTCGAATATGTGCTTCATCACAGCGATGTCGCGCTGGTCTTCGCTTCACCCGACCAGGAGCCGCGCTTGGTGGACGCGTTGCGGAAAATCGGTCGAACGATCCAGGTGGTGACTTGCGAGGTCGATGCAGAAGAATTCCTGCCGCCCGCCTCGGGAGAAGCGGCACCGCTCGCTCCCATCGGCGAAGAGGATGCCGCGTTGATGATGTACACCTCCGGCACCACCGGAAAGCCCAAAGGCGTGGTGTTGTCGCATCGCGCCGTCGTATCCGGCGGGAAATTCGTCACGGACGCGCAAGGCCTGACCGAGGCCGACCGCGTGATGGCGGTGCTTCCGCTCTATCACATCAATGCGCAAGTGGTGACCGCGGTGGCGCCGCTGGTGCATGGAGGAAGCCTTGTGCTGCCCCACCGCTTCAGCGCCTCGACGTACTGGCAGGTGGCGACGCGGCATCGCTGCACCTGGCTAAACGTAGTGCCGACGATGATCGCCTATTTGCTGAATGGCCCCGGCCCCAGGGAGCTGGGGCTCGACGCGTCCGGCCTGCGTTTCTGCCGCTCGGCTTCCGCGCCCCTGCCGCCCGCTCAGCACCGCGCGTTCGAGAAGAAGTTCGGCATCGGAATCATCGAGACGATGGGCCTCACGGAGACGGCGGCCCCGTGCTTCTCCAACCCGCTCGATCCCGCGAAAAGAAAGGTCGGTAGTCCCGGCCCGGCGTTCGGAAACGAGGCGAAGATCATCGACGGCAGCGGCGAGACGCTTCCCGCGGGCAAGGCCGGCGAGATATGCGTCCGCGGACCCAACGTCATGACCTGCTACTACAAGAATCCGCAGGAAACGCAAAGCGCGCTATCGGCCAACGGGTGGCTGCGCACGGGTGACATTGGCCACCTCGACGATGACGGTTTCGTGTTCGTGACCGGCAGGATCAAGGAGCTCATCATCAAGGGGGGCGAAAACATCGCGCCTCGCGAGATCGACGATGCCCTCGCGACTCATCCCGCAGTGAGCGAGGCTGCCGCGGCCGGTATTCCGGACGAGGTCTACGGCCAGGAAATCATGGCGTGGGTGGTGTTGCGGCCCGAGGCCACCTGCACCGAAGCGGAGTTGCGGGCGCACTGCGAGCGCGAGCTGGGCATTTACAAGACGCCCAGGTACTTCCGGTTCGTTCACGACCTGCCGCGCGGCCCGTCCGGGAAAGTCCAGCGGCTGAAGCTGCTCGAAACCGCGCCCCCTACCGCATGAACCGGCCGTTCTTGGTGATCATCGTGAGGTCCACGACGGTCGATCCGGTCCTGTTCTTCGGGTCGAAGGAAATCGTGTAGCCGCCCAGATCGAACGGCTTGTGCGATTGCAGGGTTTCGGTCAGCGATTCGCGCGACAGCTTGGCGCCGGTTCGTTTGATCGCTTCCACGAGCACTCGTGCGTACACGAATCCTTCCATGGCCGTGTAGCTCTTCGGAAGCTTGTACTCGGCGGCCAATTTCTGGAAATCCGACGACACGACGCTCGACTGGGTGTCCGGGGCGGGGAACACCTGGGTGACGATCACCCCTCGGGCGGCGTCTCCCAGCTCCTGCACGAAGACGCTGGAGCTGGTGTTCGACAAAGTGAGGAACGAGCCCAGGTAGCCTGCGGCATGCAAGCCCTTCCTGAGCGCGGCACAAGGCTTCACCACGCAAATCGCTATGACAGCCTGGGGATTGCTGGCCATGATCTTGGCGATCGCCGGCGCGACCTCGACGCTGCCGCGCGGCAGCGCGATGCTGTCGGTCAATTTCAATTTGTTGTCTCGCGCGACCGCGTCGAACCCCACGATCGCGTCTTTTCCGAAGGCATCATCGGTGTAGACGGCGGCGATCGTGGTCACTCCCTGCGCGCCCAGCTGCTCGGCGGCCCGCTGCGCCTCGATGCGGTACGGCGGGCGAAGGTTGAACATGTATCGGTTCGGAGGCGTGTGCATGGCGACGGATCCGCCGGCGAATCCCACCATGGGCACGTGATCCGCCAGAAGCAACGGCATGATCGCCTCGGCGTTGGAGGTTCCGCGGCCGAGTATCAACGCGAGGACGCCCTTGGATTGGATCAGCGTCTTCGCCAGGGCGACTGTTTTCTTGGGATCGTAGCCGTCGTCCAGAGAGACCAGGACGATTTTTCGCCCGTTGATGCCTCCCGACTTGTTGACCGAATCGAAATACGCGCGCACGACGTCCGTGCCTTCCTTCACGTTGCCTGCGAGCGGGCCGGTGAAATCCGCAACCTGCCCGATCAGGATTTCGGAAGCAGTAACGCCCTGACCATTCGCCGCGCCGGCGTGGAGACAGCCGACCGCGATGGCGATCGCCATGTACGCGCGCGCGTTCGCGGACAGCGCGGCAAGTGCCTGCTTCATCTGGAGCCCCTCTTCTGTTTTTTTGTCGCCCTGTGAATGCCTTGGGAAGTCGACTTGCGACAATCGCGGCATTGCGACCCATGAGCCTAGCAGTACGCGGCGCAGCCGGAATGTGAATTATCGTGATGGACGGTGTTAACTAGTTCACATTTGTGCCTGTGCCCTTGCAGGAGCGATTCCGAGGTGCGGCGGATCCTACCTGCGCAGGTAGGATTTCGATGCCTTGCCATCAATGGCAGGGAAGACGTCCGTCCACGCCGGCCTATTGGTAGCGCCGCGTCGACTTCCACGCCTCGCGCTCGGCGAACATCGGCTTCAGCTCCGTGGCCGGCGGCTTCGCCTTCGTATAGAGGAGCACGGTGCGGCGGCGCGCGGTTTCGGGTGCGAGCGCCGTGGTCAGCAACGCAACTGCTTTCTCCCGCGTGAGATTGTCGAGCGCCGCCAACGCATCCTGGCGCCGCGACCAGTCGCCGCCGTACTCGTAAGCCTCGGCAAAGAAGAGCTGTGCCTTCTCGCTGATGCTCTTGGTCTTCTCCTCGAGCGTCGAGCGGGCCCCGGCCACCAGCGTCTTCCACTGCTCGTCGGTGGTCGCGGCCAGCGCGGCGGGGAGGGTAGCGATGACCTTCTCCGCACGCGTGCGCACCTCGTCGGGCGGGTAGACGCTCGACTGCACGATGAAGGTGAAGTAGCGCTGGCGCAGCGACGCCGAGGCGGCGGAGGCGACGATATAGCCCAGCTGCTGGCGCGTACGCAGCTCCGAATAGAAGGGCTCGCTGAGGAAATTGGCGGCCACGATCGCCGCCGCGCGCGTGGCCGCCGAGTCGTCGGGCAGCACGTAGTCGGTGATGAAAGCGGAATTGACCCCCGCGATCTCGCCCGCGTCGACGACATTCTCCCGCGCCGCGATATCGAGATGGCGGCGGCGCAGGAGCTGCGCGCCCGCAGCCGGGGCCGCGCCGATGCGAGAGACGATCTCACGCGTGACGGCGACCGCGTTTTCCGGGGTGATGTGGCCGTGCACAAGGGCTTCTACCTTGCCGCGCGCGAAGTAACGGCGCGCAAAGGCCTGCACGTCGGGCCACTTCGCGGCCTCGATGCGCTTCACCAGCTGGCTGGGAAGGTAGTAGAACTCGCGCGAAAGCGCCTCGCGGCGATCGCGCGCAAGGACGTAGGCCTCGACCTGGCCGTAACTCTTGAGCCCGCGCAGCAGCAGCTCCTTGGTGGCCTCGAAGCGTTGCGGCGTGGGTGTGAAGGTGCGCAGCTGCGATGCGAGGTAGCTCGCGAAGCGCACCGGCGAATCGCCGAAGCCCGAGACGCTCAACTTGACGCCTTCCAGCGAGACGTCGGTGGAGACCTCCACTCCCGCGAGCTGTGCGTCGCCCACCGCGGGCTCGAGGAAGTCGTCGAGCGCCGCGGCGTAGAGGCGCAGCATCGCCGCCGAGTCAGCGGTGCCCATGTCACGCGTCGGCACGAACCGGAATATCAGCGTCGTCGACGGCCGTTGGAATTCCGTGTCTTCCGCGTAGTAGAGCTGCACGCCGGGCTCCGTGATCAAGGCGAGCGGGCGCTCGGGAAGGACCTCGGCCGCAGCGGGCATGAAGCGATTCGTGCCTGGAAGCGCGAAGGCCGCGACCTTCGCGGGCCTGGCGAGCGCCGCGTACGCCGCGCCGGATTCCTCACGATACGAATACGCCGTGCTGTAGATGCGCTCCTTCTTGTCCGTCGGCACGCCCTTGGCCATCAGCGTCGCGAGCATGTTGTCCGGCGTGAGCGAATTCAGCAGGCGCCGATAGGCGGCCTCGTCGGGCTTCCCCCAGATGTCGGTCGCGCGCTCCGCGACGTCGAGCGGATAGAAGAGGGCCTGGTTGGCGAGCTTGGTCGCGAGCGCCGCGCCCTCGCCGCGGTCCGAATACGTCTCGCTCAGCGCGGCGATGCGCGCGCGATCCTGGTAGAAGGCGGCCGGGAAGGGCGAGGCGCGCAGGAAATCGAGGTAGGCGAAGATCTCCGCCATCACGCGCGGGTACTGCTCCTTGCCCTCGGGCGTGAGGTCGGCCTGGATGAAAAGCGAGCCGTAGTCGCCGGTGCGCTCCCACGTGAAGGCGCCCAGCTTGTTGACCAGGCCCTCCTTCTTCAGCGTATCGAGGAGGCCGCCGGGTCCCGGGTAGCTGATGAGGCCCTCGAGGAGCGTGTCGGGCCTGGAGACGAAGTCGGGGCGCGTCGGCGGGATCGCGAACTCGAAGGAGAGCTGGCGCACCTCCTTGATGGGCTCGACGAATGCCATGCGCAGCGCCGCCTTGCGCGGCAGGAACTTCGCCTCGCGCGTCACGGCGGGGATGGCTCGCTTCGGAACCGCGGAGAAATCCTGGCGCGCGAGCTTCTCGAGCTCGTCCAGCGATGCGCGGCCGGCAAGCGAGAGGGCCATATGGTCGGCGCTGTAGTTCGCTTCGTAGAAGGCGCGTACCGCGGCCGGCGTCGCACCCGCCAGCGTGTCCTTGTTCCCGGTCGAGAACTTGCTCTCGCCGCTCGCCGGGTCGTAGAGCTCGCGCGAGACGTTGAGCTGGCGGCGGAAGTCGTTCTGCACGTGCCGCATCGCCTCGTTGTGCACCGCGTTCACCTCGCGGCCGGTGAAGTCGGGATTGAATTTCGGCGCGATGAAGAACTGCGAGAAGCGGTCGAGCGCGCCCTCGAATGCAGCGTGGCGCACCTCGAACTGGAAGTTGGTGTGGTCGGTGGACGTGTACGCGTTGTTGTATCCGCCGTTGGACTTGATGAAGTTCCCGTACTCGGTCACCTCCGGATACTTCTCGGTGCCGAGGAAGAGCATGTGCTCGAGGAAGTGCGCGAGGCCCTCGGTCTCGCGCGGATCGTCGATCTGGCCGGTGTTCACCACCAGCGAGGCGCCAGACTTGTTGAACTTGGGATCCGAGACCAGCAGCACGCGCATGCCGTTGTCGAGCGTGAAGCGGCGGAAGGCGGCGGTGTCGGTCGGCGCCTGGACGCGCGGCGGAAGGTCGGCGGCGGTGATCGTGGGTGCCGCCTGCACGTGCAGGGCGAGGGCCGAGGCCGCGAGGGCGGCGGCGGCGATGATTCTCTTCATGGGGCGAGTCCTCCTGGCGGGAAAACGATTGTCTCAAATCTTGCGGGACATGCGGGATGGGTGTAATTTCGGTAAGTTTCGTCCACGATGAATCGCGCGCACGCATTTCAACGGAGGTCCACTCCATGAAACGTTTCCGGCCAGTGCTTTTCGCCGGTATTTCTTTCCTCCACGCCGCGTGCGCCGTGGCATCCCTCCAGCAATCCGAGACCGTTCCGATCGGAAACTCACCGGTCTTCTCGGCGAGCGACTCCGCGACCGGGCGGGTGTTCGTGTCCAACGCCGGCATGGGCCGCGCCGGATACGGCTATTCCGTCGGCGTGCTCGAGCGCGACGGAACACACACGAATCTTTCGACGCCGGGATTTCCGAGCGGCATCGCGGTCAGCGCCTCCCTGCGCAAGGCGGTGGTCGCGCAGACGGGCTGCGACTGCGCGTTGATCATCGATGCCGATACGCTGGCAACGCGTACCGTCGCCTCCGGCACCAACCCCCTGCGTGTGCTCGTCGTCGAGTCCACCGGCTTCGCGTACGTGCTCAACACGGGATCCCTCGGCGGCATCGCGGGCACCGGCACGATCACCGCGATCGACCTGCGCGCGGGAACATCCTCGACGCATCCGGTGCCGACCATGGGCGTCGGCGACTTCGCCGCCAACGCGGCGGGCACGCGGCTCTACGTCAGCGGCACGACCCAGGGCGGATTCGCGGAATGGAAGCTCGGGTGGGTTCAGGTATTCGACGTCGCGTCGAAGGCGGTGGTCGGGAGCCCGACTGCAATCGGGCGCGAAGCGCGCCACATCGTCGTGTCCGACACCGCCCACGAGGTCTATGTCGTCGGCCATGTGGATTTCACACGGGCTGATCTTCCCGCGGAAGACACCCTTCGCCGCAAGAGCATCCGTCCCGCGCTCTTCGCCATCGACGCGGCATCGCTCGCCGTGAAGCGCGCCATCGACCTGCCGGACACGACGAGCCTCGATCTCAACGGGCCCATGATCACCGGCGAGGCCGCGCTCGACGCGTCGGCGAACGCGGTCCACGTGCTCGACAGCTTCAACCGCCGGTTCTCCGTGGTGAATCCCGCCACGGGTGCCGTGCGCGAGATCCAGCTCGAGAGCGTCGGTACCGCGATCGCGGTGAACCCGGTGGCGCAGACGGTCCTCGTTTCGCTTCCGCTGCGGGGGGAGGCCGCGATCCACTCGCTCGCGGGAGATCGACTCGACACGGTCCCCATCGCGCACGCGCCCGAGAGCGGAACGCTCGGAGGCCCGGCTTCGATCAGCGTCGACGCCATGGGTAACGCGTACGCAACCAACATCCAGGACGGGTCGGTCTCGATCCTGCGGCACGAGGCCACGGCCCGCGCCGAAATCGTGAATCTCACGGATCTCTGGTCGAGCGCCGCGGAGCCGGGGTGGGGCGTGTTCGTGCAGCAGCAGGGCGCGACGCTTTTCGCGGCACTCTTCGCGCACGATGCTTCCGGAAGTCCCGCGTGGCTCGCGATGCCGAACGGAGCGCGCCAGGCCGATGGCTCCTTCACCGGTGCGCTGTATCGCACGCAGGGCCCGATCGCGCACGCGGTGGACAGCGCCGCCGTGGTCGGCACGATGCGGTTCGACGCGGCGAATTCGAACAGCGCCACGCTCTCGTACGTTGCCGATGGAGCGTCGTTCTCGAAGGCGGTGACGCGCCTCACCTTCAGCGCATCGCCGCGCACCTGCGCCTGGACCCTGGATTCGCGCAAGTCCACGCTCGATACGTCCCGCAACTTCACGTCACTGTGGTGGAGCCCGGCGGAGCCAGGCTGGGGGCTCGCGGTCTCGCAGCAGGGCGACACGACGTTCGGCGTGCTCTTCGGCTACGACGCTTCGAACCGCGCCTCGTGGACGGTGATGGCGAACGGCGCACGCAAGTCCCTCGGTGAGTTCTCTGGATCGCTATACCGCGCGCCCGCCGGAAGCGTGCAGGAGATCGGCGACATGTCGCTCGCCTTCTCGAGCTCCGATGAAGGCGTGCTCTCCTATCGCATGGACGGCGTCGATCACGTGAAACCGATCGTCCGCCAGGAGTTCGCGAGTCCGAGCTCGCGCTGCTCGTCGTGAACTTCGATGTAGTGCGTTTACCAGGGTTCCGGGGAGTTGCACCTTGTAACGGTTTCTTGCCTTGGGAATCGCGGTAAGATTTGTCATCCGATTCCTACCTGCCCGGATTCACCTCCGCCCCCAGGACCGCATGACCCCACCGAAGAAAGTTTTCATCCGCACCTTCGGGTGCCAGATGAACGAGTACGACTCGGACAAGATGGCCGACGTGCTCGCCGCGTCCGATGGCTACGAGAAGACCGGCGATCCCGCCGAGGCGGACCTCATCCTCTTCAACACGTGCTCGGTGCGCGAGAAGGCGCAGGAGAAGGTCTTCGCGGACCTCGGCCGCGTGCGCGAGTACAAGCAGGCGCGCCCGGGCGTGCTGATCGGCGTCGGCGGATGCGTCGCGAGCCAGGAAGGCGCGGAGATCGTGAAGCGCGCGCCCTATGTCGATCTCGTCTTCGGCCCGCAGACACTGCACCGCCTCCCCGAGCTCCTCGCGCGGCGCCACCAGACCGGCAAGTCCCAGGTGGACATCTCCTTCCCGGAAATCGAGAAGTTCGACCACCTGCCGCCGGCGCGCGTCGAGGGATCTTCCGCGTTCGTCTCGATCATGGAGGGCTGCAGCAAGTACTGCAGCTTCTGCGTCGTCCCCTACACGCGCGGTGAAGAGGTTTCGCGCCCGATGGGCGACGTGCTCGCGGAGGTCCGCCACCTTGCCTCGCGTGGCGTGAAGGAGGTGACGCTCCTCGGGCAGAACGTGAACGCGTACGTCGGCGCGCTTCCCGACGGCGAGGCCGCGGATTTCGCGCTCCTCCTCTCGCAGGTTTCCAAGATCGCGGGCCTTGAGCGCATCCGCTACACGACGTCGCATCCGCTCGAATTCACGCAGCGCCTGATCGACGCCTATACGAAGATCCCCATGCTCGTCTCGCAGGTGCACCTGCCGGTGCAATCGGGCTCGGACCGCGTGCTTGCCGCGATGAAGCGCAACTACACGGCGATGGAGTACCGCTCGATCATCCGCCGCCTGCGCGCCGCGCGCCCGGACATCTCCATCTCGAGCGACTTCATCATCGGCTTCCCGGGCGAGACCGACCACGATTTCGAGCAGACCATGAAGCTGGTCGAGGACGTGCGTTTCGACGGCTCGTTCAGCTTCATCTACTCTCCGCGCCCCGGCACGCCCGCGGCGAACCTCCCCGATGAGACACCGCGCGCGGTGAAGCTCGCGCGCCTCATGCGCCTGCAGAAGCGCATCCAGGAATTCTCCGAGGAGTATTCGCAGGCGATGGTGGGCACGCGTCAACGGGTGCTGGTGGAGGGCGTTTCAAGGAAGGACGCCCACGAGCTCGCCGCCCGCACCGACAACAATCGTGTGGTCAACTTCGCCGGCAATCCCCGGCTCATCGGCGAGTTCGTGGAGCTCGACATCACGTTCGCCTATCCGCACAGCCTGCGCGGCCGTGCCGTCATTTCGGAAACTCGCGGGTCGACCCCCGCCCTTCAGGAGCTTTCATGAAAAAAACCTTTCGCAAGGCGGTCCTGGCTCCGGCGATCGCACTCGTCTTAGGTGCCAGCGGGCTCACGTCGGGGCAGCCCGCGCCGCCTCCGCCCACGCCTACCACGCCGCCCGCGCCGCAGTCGTCTCCGCCCACCGCGGCCACGGTGTCCGTGCCGACCACGCTCCCCGGCACGCCGCAGACCTCGCCGCCGATCCCGCAGGCGAAGCCTTTCGCCGAAGTGATCAAGGGCGCGAAAGAGCTGCCCGGCTACTTCACGCTGTACGAGAAGGATGAGAAGGTGTGGATCGAGCTGAAGCCAGAGCAGCTCGACAAGCCCTTCTATCTTTCGATCAACCGCACGCGCGGGCTTGGTGAAGGCTTCGTGTTCCCCTTCATGGTGCGCGGCTACATCGTGGAGTTCCACAAGATCGGCCCGCTGGTGCAGATGATCGCCATGAACCAGCGCTACCAGGCGAAGGAGGGCACGCCGCTCGCGCTCGCCGCGCACCAGAGCTTCACCGACAGCCTCCTCGGCGCCGCCACCGTGGCGAGCCAGCCGCATCCCGATCGCAAGTCGGTGCTGATCGAGGCCAACGGCCTCTTCCTCGCCGACATCCCGGGCGACTCCACGGTGCTCGAGGCCACCTACCGAGCGCCGTACGCGTTCGACCAGCGCAACTCGAGCTTCGAGAAGGTGCGCGCCACCGACGACATGGCGACCTTCCAGGTCTCCGCGCACTTCGCGCTTCCGAAAGTGCCCGCCCCGCCGCAGACGCCCAATCCCGTCTCGCCGCCGGTGCCGCTGCCCCAGACGCTCGAGGACGTGCGCAGCATGTTCCTCGGCTACCACTACAGCCTCGCCAGACTCCCCGCGGAGCCGATGGCCACGCGCCGCGCCGATCCGCGCATCGGCCATTTCGCCACGCGCCACACCGAATTCACCGACGACAAGGCGCCGTTCCCGCGCCAGTATTTCGTCAATCGGTGGCGCCTCGAGAAGAAGGACCCGGCCGCCGAGCTCTCCGAGCCCAGGCAGCCCATCGTCTTCTGGATGGACCGCAACGTCCCGGTCGAGTATCGCGACACGGTGAAGGCCGGCATCCTCGAGTGGAACAAGGCCTTCGAGCGCATCGGCTTCAAGGACGCGATCCACGTCGAGGTGCAGCCCGACAATGCGGAGTTCGACACCGCGGATCTGCGCCATGCCTCGGTTCGCTGGTACCTCGACACCAGCGACGGCGCGCTCGCCATCGGCCCTTCGCGCGTCGATCCGCGCACCGGCGAGATCCTCGACGCCGACATCGGCGTCTCGCAGGGCTGGACGCGCCTTCCGCGGCGCCTCTCCGGCGAGCAGTTCCCGCGCCCCATGCCGGTCGGCATCCAGGGCCAGGACGACATGTTGTGCATGTACGGCAACGAGGCGCTGCAGGAGGCGTCGTTCGCCGTCGGCCTTCTCGAAGCGCGTGGCGACATCGATCCGAACAGCCCCGAAGCCGAGGCCATCGTGAAGGCCACGCTGAAGGACGTGATCACCCACGAGGTGGGACACACGCTCGGCCTGCGCCACAACTTCCGAGCCTCGACGATCTACACCGAGAAGCAGCTCGCGGATCCGGAGTTCACGCGCAAGAACGGTCTCGGAGGCTCGGTGATGGACTACAACGCCTGGAACATCGCCCTCGACAAGGAGAAGCAGGGCGAATACGTGATGAGCACGCTCGGCCCGTACGACTACTGGGCGATCGAGTACGCTTACAAGCCGATCCCCGCGGCGAGCGAGAAGGAGGACCTCGCCCGGATCGCCGCGCGCAGCAGCGATCCGCTGCTCGCTTTCGCCACCGACGACGAGACACCCGCGGACGCGATGGATCCGCAGGTGAATCAGCGCGACCTGGGCAGCGACCCGCTCGCCTTCGCGCGCCGGCGCATGCAGCTGTCGCGCGAGCTGTGGGACCGCTGGCAGGCGAGGAAGCTCGGCCCCGACGACAGCCGCGAGGTCCTGTATCGCAACGTCGTGTCCGGATTCGCGCAGTACGCGCTCGCCACGCAGGTCGCCAGCAAGTACGTGGGCGGCGTGGTCTACGTGCGCGACTACGCGGGCAGCCCGCGCGCCTCGTTCACGCCGGTGGAGCCGGCGCGCCAGCGGGAGGCGCTGAAGCTGGTCACCGATGGCCTCTTCCAGCCCGACAGCTTCCGCTTCAAGCCGGAGTTCCTGACGCGCGTCGCGGCCGATCCGTTCGAGGGCGGCGCCGGGGAGCGCGCCAACTTCACGCTCGCCTCGCGCGTGCTCGCGGTGCAGAAGCAGGCACTCGACCGCCTCATGAGCGACGCGGTGGCCGCGCGCCTTCTCGATTCGAGCCTGAAGACCGGGGACCCGCGCAAGTCGCTCTCGCTCTCCGATCTCTACGACACGCTGCAAGCGGCGATCTGGAGCGACCTCAAGGGTGCCGGCGATATAACGCTCATGCGCCGCAACCTGCAGCGCGAGCACGTCAAGATCATGACCGCGATGCTCACGCGCGCGAGCGCCGCGGCGCCCGCCGACGCGCGCGCGTTGCAGCGCGAGAATGCACGTGCCTTGATCGCGAGCTTGAAGGCCGCGCAGTCGCGCCCCGGGCTTTCGAAGGAAGCGCGCGCCCACGTGGCCGACAGCCTCAACACGCTCGAGGAAGCGTTGCGCGCGCCCATGCAGCGCATGAGCTGATGGGAGCGCCTTGAGCTCGCGGCGCCGGGCGTCCGTCGAGGTCGTCTTCGACCCGGTGGACAACGTCCGGCTGGCCGCCCTCTGCGGGCCGGTGGACGCGAACCTGCGCCAGATCGAGAACGCGCTCGACGTGGCGATCTCCCGTCGCGGAGAGCGCTTCACCGTGGCCGGCCCCCACGAGCAAGCCGCGCAGGCGGCGCAGGCGCTGCGCCGCTTCTACGAGCACTCCTCGGGTCGCGAGCTCACCGTCGAGGATATCCAGCTGGGGCTGGTGGAGATCGCCCACCCGCGCAAGGCGAGCGACGTGCCGGCGCCGGTGCTGATGATTCCTCGGCGCACCGAGCTCACCGCGCGCACGCCGCGCCAGGCGCAGTACCTGCATCAGATGCGCGCCTTCGACATCACTTTCTGCGTGGGGCCCGCGGGCACGGGCAAGACATTCCTCGCGGTGGCGGGCGCGGTCGACGCGCTCGAGCGCGACTCGGTCAAACGCATCGTGCTCACGCGCCCGGCAGTGGAAGCGGGCGAGAAGCTGGGATTCCTCCCCGGCGATCTCGCGGCCAAGGTCGATCCGTACCTGCGCCCGCTCTACGATGCCCTCTACGATTTGATGGGCTACGACCGGGTGAACCGCGCCTTCGAGCGCGGCGCCATCGAGATCGCACCGCTCGCCTTCATGCGCGGGCGCACGTTGAATCACTCGTTCGTGATCCTCGACGAGGCGCAGAACACCACTCCCGAGCAGATGAAGATGTTCCTTACGCGCATCGGCTTCGGCTCGAAGGCGGTCGTCACCGGCGACGAGACGCAGACCGACCTCGCCAAGGGCCAGGCCTCGGGGCTCAACGACGCGCGCATCGTGCTGGACGGCGTACGCGGCATCGCGGTCACCGAGTTCCAGAGCGAGGACGTGGTGCGCCACCCGCTGGTGCAGGCGATCGTGGACGCCTACGATCGCCGCGAAAAAGCGAAGAAGTGATCGCCATCCAGCGGGCCTCGCGGGCCTCTCATATCCCCGCCGACGCGACTTTGAGGAGGTGGGCGCACGTCGCGCTCGCGCGCGAGGCCTCGGTGACCGTCCGCTATGTCGCGGAGGCCGAAGGGCGGCGGCTCAATCGCGAGTTCCGCGGCAAGAATTATCCAACCAACGTGCTGACTTTCATCTACGAAACAGCCCCGCTGTCCGGAGACATCGTGATCTGCGCCCCCGTGGTCGCGCGCGAGGCGAAGGAGCAGGACAAGGAGATCGCCGCGCACCACGCGCACCTGTTCGTGCACGGCATGCTGCACCTGCAGGGCTTCGACCACGAGCGCGACGCGGACGCCCGGCGCATGGAACGCCACGAGCGGCGCCTCCTCGAAAAGCTGGGATTTCCCGATCCGTATTAGAGTATCGGCGTTGCATCCCCCCTTTCCAGAGTGAACGACCCCCCCAAGCCGAGCCTGCTCGAGCGCCTTTCCTCGATCCTGCTGCGCGAGCCCGAAGACCGCGAGCAGCTGGTCCAGCTCCTGCACTCGGCGTTCGAGAGGCGCCTCCTCGACGCCGAAGCGCTCTCGATGATCGAGGGCGTGCTGCAGGTTTCCGAGACGCAGGTGCGCGACGTGATGATCCCGCGCTCGCAGATGGACATGCTCGACGTGGCCGACAGCCCCGGCGAGTTCATCCCGTTCGTGATCGAGACCTCGCACTCGCGTTTCCCGGTGTTCGAGGACAACCGCGACAACGTGATCGGCATCCTCCTCGCCAAGGACCTGCTGCGCTTCTACGCCGAGGAGGAGTTCAACGTCCGCGAGATGCTGCGCCCCGCGGTGTTCGTGCCCGAGGCCAAGCGCCTGAACGTGCTGCTGAAGGAGTTCCGCGCCAACAGGAACCACATCGCGATCGTCGTCGACGAGTACGGCGGCGTGTCGGGCCTCATCACCATCGAGGACGTGATCGAGCAGATCGTCGGCGACATCGAGGACGAGTACGACTTCGACGAGACCGAGGACAACATCCTCGTGGACAAGAGCGGGCGCTACCGCGTGAAGGCGATCACCGAGATCGGCGACTTCAACAACCACTTCAACAGCAACTTCTCCGACGAGGACTACGACACGGTGGGCGGCATGGTGGTCGGGCGCTTCGGGCGCCTGCCCAAGCGCGGCGAGAACATCGTGGTGGACGGGTTCACCTTCCAGGTCCTGCGCGCCGATAGCCGCAAGGTCCATTCCCTCCTCGTAGAGCGGCCGAAGCAGAAGGAGCCGCAGTGACCCCCGCGGGGCGGCAGGCGCCGGCGAAGTTGCCGGCGGCGCGGATCCTTGCGCTCGGCCTCATCGCGCCCGCCGTGGCCGGCGCGCTCTGCGTGCTCGGTTTCGCCCCGTTCTACGCGTGGCCCGTGCCGATCGCCGCGCTCGCCGTTCTCTTCGCCGCGTGGGAGCGCAGCGCCACGGCGCGCCAGGCGGCGCTTTCCGGGTTCGCGTTCGGCCTGGGGTTCTTCCTCGCGGGCGTCTCCTGGGTCTACGTGAGCCTTCATTACTACGGCGACATGCCCGCGGCGCTCGCGGCGGCGGCGACGTTCCTCTTCTGCGCGTTCATCGCGCTCGCCCCGGCGCTCGCCGGATGGATCACTGTGCGCTTCGGGCGCGACGATCGCCGCGCGCGCCTGGCCATCTCGCCCGCCGCGTTCATGGCGTGCGAGTGGATTCGCGGCTGGATCTTCACCGGCTTTCCGTGGAACACCATCGGAACCTCGCAGGTGCCGGCGAGCCCGCTCGCTGGTTTCGTGCCCGTCGTCGGCGTCTACGGCGTCTCGCTCGCGGTGGCGGGGGTCGCGGCGCTGGTGGTCGCGTTGATCGGAAGCTACGCGCTGTCGCGCGCGCGGCTGGCGCTTGTCGCGGCGATCGCGGCGATGTTCGTAGCGGGCGCGGCGCTGCGCGCGGTGGACTGGACCGAGCCCGCGGGCGCGCCGGTCACGGTGGCGCTCCTGCAGGGCAACGTGCCGCAGGAGCTCAAGTGGCGCGACGAGACCCGCATGCAGACGCTCCTCGACTATCGCCGCATGATTTTCGCCGCGGACGCGAAGGTGGTCGTCCTCCCAGAGACGGCGCTTCCGGCCTTCTTCGACCAGCTTCCGCCCGAGTACGTGCAGGGCCTCCTCGAGCACGCGCGCCAGACCGGGAAGGAGATCCTGCTCGGCACCGTTGAGCGCGACACGAGCGGGCTCGAGGAAAAGTACTACAACAGCGTCGTGCGGCTGGGCGGCGCGGGCGCGTCCACGTACCGTAAGCACCACCTCGTGGTGTTCGGGGAGTTCATCCCGATCGGGTTCGGGTGGGTCTATGCCTTCCTCAAGATTCCCCTGGGTGACATGGCGCGCGGCGCCGCGCATCAGCCTCCCATCGAGGCGGGCGGCACGCGCTTCGGGGTCGCCATCTGCTACGAGGATCTCTTCGGCGAGGAGATGATCGACTTCCTTCCCGCCGCGCAGGTGCTCCTCAACGTGAGCAACATGGCGTGGTTCGGGGATTCCCTCGCGCCTTCGCAGCACCTGCAGGCCTCGCAGGCGAGGGCGCTGGAGACCGGGCGCTGGGTGGTGCGCGCGACCAACACCGGCGCCACCGCCGCCATCGACGAGAAGGGGCGCGTGGTCGCGCGCCTTCCCGGCTTCACCAAGGGGACGCTCATGGCCACCGTCACGCCATACAAGGGCATGACGCCCTACGCCTGGTGGGGCAACCTCGCGGCGTTCGTCCTCATGGCGATGGTGTTCCTGGCAGGCGCGCGCGCACGACGAACTGCTCTGCACACAGCTCGGCAAGCTCAGCGGGCGTCAAGTCCGCGAGGGTGAGGCGGCCCAGCTGGAGGGTCACCTTCTCGCGCCCGGCGTGCTGGCGGTAGAACTCGGATAGGGGCGGCGAGAGCTTCACCGTGTGCCGCTCGTAGGCGAAGCCGGTCTCCGCGAACATCCGCCGGATCTCCTCGAGCGTGAAGAAGCGCAGGTGCGTGATGTCGAGGAGCCCGCGCTCGCGATACTGCCAGCGCCCGTTGACCGCGAGCGCCGCGATGAGGATCGCGTTGCGGACGTTCGGGATGCTCGCCAGCACCTGCGCGCCCGGGGCGAGCAGCGCCTTCAATCGCACCAGGGTCTCCCAGGGATTGAGCAGGTGCTCGAGGATGTCGGCCACGACCAGGGTGTCGAACTGCGCGCCGGTGAGGCCCGCGGCCTCGAAATCGAGGTCCTCGATGCGCGAGACGATCACTCGATCGATGCGCGCGGCGGCTGCCTGCGCGGCTGCGCGGCCCGCCTCGATGCCGACCACCGTGGCCTGCGGGTAGCGCGCCTTCAGCGCGGCGCCGAAAGCGCCGCTCGCGCAGCCCAGCTCGAGGACCTTGCGCGGCGCTTCGACGATGACGTCGAAGAGCGCCAGGTTCGGGGTGTCCGGATAATGCGTGGCCGCCTGGCTCGCGTAGTCAAGGCTGGTTTGCCACGGAAGCCCGGCGGTTTCGGACGTCACCGCGGGAGTGTCGCCTATAATCTGTGTTTTGAAAACGCTTCCCGCATGCCGACATTCCAGCAACTGGTCCTGAAGCTCCAGGACTACTGGGACCAGAAGGGCTGCGCCATTCTCCAGCCCTACGACATGGAGGTGGGCGCGGGCACTTCGCATACCGCGACCTTCCTGCGCGCCCTGGGCCCGGAGCCGTGGCGCGCTGCCTACGTCCAGCCTTCGCGCCGACCCAAGGATGGGCGCTACGGCGACAACCCCAACCGCATGCAGCACTACTACCAGTTCCAGGTAGTTCTCAAGCCTTCGCCGCCGGACATCCTCGATCTCTATCTAGGATCGCTCGAGGCGATCGGGTTCGACCTCGCGAAGAACGACGTGCGTTTCGTCGAAGACGATTGGGAGAACCCCACTCTCGGCGCGTGGGGACTGGGCTGGGAAGTGTGGATGAACGGCATGGAGGTCACGCAGTTCACCTACTTCCAGCAAGTGGGCGGCCTCGACTGCAAGCCCATCACCGGCGAGATCACCTACGGCCTCGAGCGCCTCGCGATGTACCTGCAGGGCGTCGAGAACGTGTTCGACCTGGTGTGGACCGAGTGGACTGATCCCCTGGGCCGCGCGCGGAAGCTCACCTATGGCGACGTGTTCCACCAGAACGAGGTGGAGCAGTCGACCTACAACTTCGAGCATTCCGACGCCGCGGCGCTCTTCCGCCATTTCGCCGACTACGAGGCGGGGGCGAAGCGCCTCATGGAAGCGCAGCTCGCGCTGCCGGCCTACGAGCAGGTGCTGAAGGCCGCGCACGCTTTCAACCTGCTGGACGCTCGCGGGGCGATCTCGGTCACCGAGCGTGCGGGATACATCGGGCGTATCCGCAACCTCGCGAAAGCGGTCGCGTCGAGCTACTACGAATCGCGTGAGCGCCTCGGCTTCCCGATGTTGCCCAGGAAGGCGGCGTAAATGAACGCGCCGCTGCTGGTCGAGCTGTTCTGCGAGGAGCTCCCACCCAGGGCGTTGCGCAAGCTCGGGGAATCGTTCGCTGCCGGGATCGTGAACGGGCTCGCGAAACGCGCGTTCGTCGGCAGTGCCGACTGCAGCGCCTTCGCGACTCCGCGGCGACTCGCGGTCCTCATCCCCGACGTGAAGGCCGCCTCGGAGGCGAGGCAGGTCGAGGTGAAGCTCATGCCGGTCGCGGTGGGTCTCGACGCGTCTGGCAAGGCCACGCCGGCGCTTCTCAAGAAGCTCGAGGCGGCGGGTCTCGCGGGCACCGATCCCGCGACGCTGCGCCGCCGCCTGGACGGCAAGTCCGAGATGCTGTTCGCCGACGCGACGACACCCGCGGTGCCGCTCGCCAGGGCGCTGCAGGCCGCGCTCGAGGAAGCCATCGCCGGGCTGCCGATCCCGAAAGTGATGAGCTACCAGCTGGCCGACGGAGAGACGACGGTGCAGTTCGTGCGTCCGGCCCACGGCCTGGTCGCGCTGCACGGCACCGAAATCGTCGCGATCGAGGCGTTGGGCCTGAAGGCCGGGCGCGTCACCCACGGCCATCGATTCCAGGGCGCGCACGATGTGAGCCTGCCCCATGCCGAATCCTACGAAGCATCGCTCGAAAGCGAAGGCAAGGTGATCGCCAGCTTCGGCAAGCGCCGCGCCGAGATCGCGAGGCAGCTCGCCGAGAAGGCCGCGCCGATCGCGAAGGACTTCATTCCCCAGGACGCGCTCCTCGATGAGGTGACCGCGCTGGTGGAATGGCCTGCCGTCTATGCCGGGCGCTTCGAGGAGGAGTTCCTCGCCGTGCCGCAGGAAGTGCTGGTCCTCACCATGCAGCAGAACCAGAAGTACTTCCCGCTGGTGCGGGCGGACGGCAAGCTCACGCCCAGTTTCCTCATCGTGTCGAACCTGCGCCTCGACGATCCCTCCAACATCGTGCAGGGTAACGAGCGCGTGGTTCGCCCGCGCCTTTCCGACGCGCGCTTCTTCTTCGAGACCGACAAGAAAGTGAAGCTTGCCGACCGCGTGTCGCAACTCGCTTCCATCGTCTATCACAACAAGCTCGGCACCCAGCTTGAGCGCGTCGAACGCCTGCGCAAGTTGGCTACGCGGATTCAGGCGATGTTGCCTCGAGGCGACAAAGGAAAACCCTACGCAGATCGCGCGGCACAATTGGCGAAGGCGGACCTGGTGACGCTCATGGTCGGCGAATTCCCGGAACTACAAGGTGTGATGGGAAAGTATTACGCCGAGGCTGACGGCGAAGAGCCTTCCGTCGTGCGCGCGATCGAACAGCATTATTGGCCCCGATTTGCCGGGGACAAGCTCCCGGTCGGCGACGTAAGCGTCGCGGTGGCACTCGCGGATAAATTGGAAACAATCGTCGGAATGTTCGGTATCGGCCAACAGCCGACGGGGGACAAGGACCCCTTTGCGCTGCGTCGACACGCGATCGGGATCGTTCGGATCCTAGTCGAAGGGGGCCTGGATCTCTCGCTTTCAATTCTCGTGAATCACGCCTTCGACGTATTCCCGCGAGGGATGCTGGGCGATGCACACACCGATGTGGAAATCTTCGTGCAAGAGCGGCTGAGGGGATACTTGCGAGAGCAGGGCTACTCGGCCAACGAGGTGGAGTCGATACTTTCAACGAACCCCGGGGTTCTCAGTCCCATACCACGACAACTCGCAGCCGTTCGAGATTTCATGAGCTTGCCCGAAGCCGGGAGCCTGGTGGCCGCGAACAAGAGGGTCGCGAACATCCTTCGCCAAGCCGCCGCGAAAGGCGAGTCGTTCGTGAATGCCGACGCCGGCGTTCTGAAGGAGCCGGCGGAACTCGATCTCTTCAAGGATCTGGGTGTCGCCTCACGCGCGGCGAATGCTCTTTTCGACAAGGGAGACTACAGCGGGTACTTGACGGCATTTGCGATGCTCAAGCAGCCGGTCGATAGGTTCTTCGACGACGTCATGGTGATGGCGGAGGATCCGATACTTCGTCAGAACCGGTTGGCTCTCCTGTCCGACCTGCGGCTGGCGATGAATCGCATCGCCGACATTTCGAAGCTGGCGTCATGAAGCTCGTCATACTCGACCGCGACGGCGTCATCAATTTCGACAGCGACCAGTACATCAAGTCGCCCGCGGAATGGCGCCCGATCCCGGGCTCCATCGAGGCCATCGCGCGCCTGAACCAGAGCGGCTATCGCATCGCGGTGGCCACCAACCAGTCGGGTATCGGGCGGGGCCTCTTCGACATGGCGACGCTGAACGCGATCAACGACAAGATGATGGAGATGGTGTTCCGCCAGGGCGGGCGCATCGACGCGCTCTTCTTCTGCCCGCACACCGCGGTCGAGGCGTGCTCGTGCAGGAAGCCGCGCACCGGCATGCTGGAGGAAATCGCCGCGCGCTTCCACACCGAGCTGAAGGGCGTGCCCTCGATCGGCGACAGCCTGAAGGACCTGCAGGCGGCCGACGCGGTGGGCGCGCAGCCAATCCTGGTGCTGACTGGCAAGGGCAAGAAAACCCGCGAAGAGGGCGGGTTCCCCAAGAAGGCGATCGTGTTCGACGACCTCGCCGAGGCGAGCCGCCACCTCATCGCGCACCCATGACGCTGATCCGCTCCGTGCTGTTCCTCGTCGGCGCGCTCGTCATCACGGTGCCATTCGGTTTCCTGGTGCCCCTCGGCCGGATCTTCGGAAGCGAGCCTCCGTTCACTCTCGCGCGCCTGTACACGCAGGTCATGTTGAAGTGGGTGGAGGTGAGCTGCGGCATCACCTACGAGGTGAGCGGCTGGGAGCATGTGCCGAAGTTCCCGGTGGTCATCATGGCCAAGCACCAGTCGGCGTGGGAGACGATCTTCATCGAGAGCGCCTTTCCCTCGCAGTGCTGGATCGTGAAGAAGGAGCTGCTCTGGCTGCCCTTCGTCGGCTGGGGCCTGATGGCGATCCGCGCCATCGCCATCGACCGCTCGAGCGGCAGCAGCGCGCGCGAGCAGATCGTCGAGCAGGGCGCGCAGCGCCTGAAGGAAGGCCACTGGGTGACGATCTTTCCCGAGGGCACGCGCATCGCGCCGGGCAAGGTCGGCCGCTATGGCGTCGGCGGCTCGCTCCTGGCCACGCGAACTGGCACGCCGATCCTGCCGATCGCGCACAACGCCGGCGAATACTGGCCGCGCTACGCGTTCCGCAAGAGAGCTGGCACGGTGAAGGTCGTGATCGGCCCGCTCATCGCGACCGCGGGACGCGACGTGGTCTCGGTCAACAACGACGTGCGGGGATGGATCGAGGCGCAGATGCGCGCGATCTCGCCGGAGCGCCATGGCGTCGCGTGACCTCGTGACGCGCGACGCGCACCGCATGGACCTCGCCACGGGCCCGATCGACTACTTGCTCGTGCGCCGCCGCGGCCGCCGTGGCGTGGGGCTCAAGGTGGACGAGGGCGGGCTCACGGTGAGCGCCCCGCTCACCATGCCCCGCTCCCGCGTCGAGGCGCTCGCGCGCGAGAGCGAACGCTGGATCGTGCGCAAGATCGCCGAGTGGAGCACTCGCCAGGTGCCGCCACACGCCTGGCGCCACGGCGCCCCCCTGCATTTCCTCGGCGAGATCGTGACGCTCGCGATCGTTCCCGGCAAGCGCTCGCACGTGGAGCTCGCTGGGGGCGAGCTGCGGGTCACCGCGCGCACGGGGGAGGAAGGCGAGATCCGGCGCGCGGTGGTGCGCTGGTACCGGCGCGCCGCGCACGAGTGGCTAGGCGAGCGCACGCGCCTTCTCTCGGAGCGCGCCGCAATCGCGCCGCCAAAGGTCATGATCTCGTCGGCGATGGCGCGCTGGGGAAGCTGCAACACGCGCCGCGAGGTGCGCCTCGCGTGGCGGCTGGTGAAGGCCCCGCTGCATCTGGTCGACTACGTGATCTGCCACGAGCTCGCGCACCTGCGGCACATGAACCACTCGCCGCGCTTCTGGGCCGAGGTCGAGCGCCAGAGCCCCGACTACAAGCGCCTGCGCGCCGAGCTTTTCGGCACCGACCATCTCTATCGTTCGTTCTGAGGGAGGCTCCATGCGACTGCTCCACACCATGATCCGCGTTGGCGACCTCGACAAGTCGATCGCCTTCTATACCGGCGTCCTCGGCATGAAGCTTCTCCGCCGCAAGGATTATCCCGACGGCAAGTTCACGCTGGCCTTCGTGGGCTACGGTGACGAGAGCGACACCGCGGTCATCGAGCTCACGCACAATTGGGATACCAGGTCCTACGACCTCGGCAACGGTTTCGGCCACCTCGCCGTGTCGGTGCCCGACGCGTACAAGGCATGCGAGGAGGTGAGGGCCGGCGGGGGCAGGGTGACGCGCGAAGCAGGGCCGATGAAGCATGGCACCACCGTGATCGCCTTCGTCGAGGATCCGGACGGCTACAAGATCGAGTTCATCCAGCGCTCTTGAGCGACCGGCGCGAGCGATCGCCTTCCTTCGACGAGCTTGGGCCGTCCGCCGCGGAGGGTTCGCCCATCGACGGGCTCACCGACGCCCAGTGGGTGGCGCGCCGCGAGAAAGGCGAGCGCCATTTTCGCATCCTGTTCGGCGTGATCTTCGGCGGCGTCGTCGGGCTCCTCTCGGTATGGCACTGGGGCATCGTGCGCTCGCGCTCGGGGCTCGGCACGATTCTCGTGATCGGCGGCTCGATGATCCTCTTCGCGGCGCTCTTCGCGCAGCGCCGCGACAACGAGGCGATGGGCCATGCCTCGTGGATCATCTTTCCGGAGTGGAGCGTCGTCGAGCGCTTGCCGTGGTGGGCGATCGGCGTGATCCTCGCCATCGGCATCGCACTGCTCGCGATCCTCGCTGTGGTGGTCTTGCTCGCCCACTTGCGGTAGTTCGGGCATCGCCCCCTTCGTGGCCTTCGTGGCCTTCGTGGTTCAGCGCTGTAACTGCGGCAGCGACAAGGCGGCATCTGAAAGCGCGATGAACTCCGCGACGGACAGAGTCTCCCCGCGCCGCTGGGGATCGATCCCGGCCTTCACGAACGCTTCGTCCCCCACGAGGGCGCGCACGGCATTGCGCAAGGTCTTGCGCCGCTGGGAGAAAGCCGCCATCACGATCTTCGCGAAGAGCTCCTCGTCGCGAGCGCGCGGCCGATCGGCGGCGAGCGGCTTCATCACCACCACCGCGGAATCGACTTTCGGCGGCGGCGTGAAGGCGCCCGGCGGCACGTAAAAGGCGAGCGCCATCGCGAAGCGGTACTGCAGCATCACCGAAAGC
>JBBRQA010000003.1:0-50541 GCA_038227085.1 Burkholderiales bacterium
GTGCGCAACGCCGACCGCATCGTGGTGCTGGAGCGCGGCCGCATCGTGCAGCAGGGCACGTTCGAGAAGCTCGCCGCGGAGGCCGGACCGTTCAGCGCGATGCTCGCGCGCCAGGTGGCCTAGAAAGACAAGGCCCCAGCCGTGGCCGGGGCCCGAGATCTCGCTGAAGCGCTAGTTTTTCTTGGTCTTGGTATCGGCCTGCGCGAGGTTGGTGCCCGCGAGGTCGGGCTTGTCGCGCGACGCCGTCACGACGATCGTCTCCATCTTGACAACCTTCTGCGGGCGCTTGGCCGTCACGTAGATGGTTTCCATCTTGCGCACTTCCTGGCCACCGGCAACCTTGTCCAACTGCTGCTCGGAGAGCTCGCCGTCCTGCCTGTTCTTTTCTTTCGTCGCCATTCTGGTCTCCAACGGGGTTGAACTGCGAAAACACGATAGCACGCGTCCCGGGGGCCTTCTGCCGAATTTTCAGCATTCCGGATAATGAAACGGCCGCGATTGCTTCAGAATGGGGCATGTTCGACCCCAAGCCCTACCTGAAGGAGCTCGCGCGCGGCAAGAACGGCGCCCGCGACCTCACCCGCGAGCAGGCACGCACGCTCTTCTCGGCGGTGTTCGCGGGCGAGCTCGCCGACGTCGCCCTGGGAGCGCTCCTCGTGGCCCTGCGCCTGAAAGGCGAGAGCCTGGATGAGCTGGCCGGCATGATGGACGCGCTCCAGCCGCACATCCGCCCCATGGAGCTCCCCGCCCGGCGCGCCATCCCGGTGCTGATCCCGAGCTACAACGGCGCGCGCAAGATCGCCAACCTGGTGCCGCTGCTGGCGCTCCTCCTTGCGCGCGAGGACGTGCCAGTGGTGATCCACGGCGTGCACCAGGAGACCTCGCGCGTCGGCACCTTCGAGATCCTGGAAGCGCTCGGCCACCGGGGCGTCGCCACCATCGACGAGGCGGAGGATCGTCTCGACGCGGTGAAGCTCGCCTGCGTGCCGGTGAGCGTGCTCTCACCCGACCTCGCGAAACTGATCGACGTGCGCATGGCCACCGGCGTTCGCAACAGCGGCCACACGCTCGCCAAGCTCATGGTCCCGAACGGCGTGGCGCCGGGCGCGGCCTGCCGGTTGATCGCCGTCACCCACCCCGATTTCCTCAAGCTCCTGCGCGACTACTACACCGCCAACCCCGCGAACGTTTTCCTCATGCGCGGCGTCGAGGGCGAAGCGGTGGTGCGCCTGCATACCCCGCAGCCCATCGAGGAGATGCGCGCCGACGGCGCGCCCGTGACGCACCTGATCGGCGATGGCGACGCCGACTACGCGCTCCCCTCGCGCGAAGCAGCGGCTACCGCGCAGTGGACGAGCGATGTGCTCGACGGAAAGATCCGCGCGCCCGTGGCGCTCGCGCGCCAGGTGACCCTGATCGTGGAGCACTGTCGCACCGCCGCCAACGCCGGGCGGCCCGGCTTGAAGCTCGTGTCCTCCAACGCGACGCCCAACAAGGCGTGACCCCGCCTGCCGCCAGCGGTCAGCGGTAGTGCCGAAGAAAATCCAGAAGCGCCGCGATAGCGAGCGCGGCGTCTTCGGCGCTCACGGTCTCCGCGGGATTGTGCGAAACGCCCCCCGCACCGCACCGCACGAACATCATCCCGACGTCGGTCGCCTGGGCGAGGATCATCGCGTCGTGCCCCGCGCCGCTGGGGAGCCGGCGCGCGGGCTTGCCGGGGATCACGCGCTCGATGGAAGCGGCGATGCGGTCCTGCAGGCGAGGAGCGCAGGGTGCGGCCGGGACTTCGTGGGTCTTGTCGATCTCGAGCGCCACGCCGCGCCGCAGCGCGATCTCGCGGCACGCCGCGAACATCGCCTCGCGCCCCACGCGAAGAGCGTCACCCTCGGGCGCGCGCACGTCGGCGGTGAACTCGACCTCGCCGGGGATCACGTTCCCGGTCCCGTCCTTCACGCGCAGGACGCCCACCGTCGCCACCAGCGGCGCCCGCGCTCCGCGCTCGATCGCGAGCACCATCTCGGCCGCCGCGGCCAACGCATCGTGGCGCATCGCCATCGGCACCGTACCCGCGTGGCCGGCCTCGCCCTTCACCCGGAGGAGATGGCGCGTGCCCGCGGCGATGCTCGTCACAACGCCCAGCGCATGCCCCTCGTCCAGCAGCACCGGCCCCTGCTCGATATGGATTTCGACGTATGCGGCGAGCGTCGCGGGATCGACGCGGTCGCCATCGGCGCGCGCGGGATCGAGCCCCGCCCCGAGCATGGCGTCGCGCAGCGTGGTGCCGTCCGCGTCGCGGCGCCCGAGGAGCGGTTCCAGCGCTGCCGCGCCCTCGAGCATCGCTCGGCTCGCGAGGAAGCTCGTCTGGAAGCGCGCGCCCTCCTCGTCGGCGAAGGCGGCGACCTCGATCGCCACCGCGAGGCGCTCGCCGCGGCGGTGAAGCTCGCCCACGCAGGCGATCGGAACGAGGATTCCCAGCACTCCGTCATACTTGCCGCCGTTGCGCACCGAATCGAAGTGCGAGCCGAGGAGGAGCGTCTTCGCCCCTGAGGCGGCGGCCTCGTAGCGGCCGATCACGCTCCCCACAGCATCCACGCGCACTGCCATTCCGGCGGCACGCATCCATTCGGCGATCTGGCGCGCGGCCGCGAGATGTGCCGCGGTGAGGTAAGTTCGTGTGTAATGCGCCGTCGAGTCGCTGTTCCGGGCAAGGGATTGCACCCGGTCGATGAACTCCCGGCCGATGGCGGGATCGAAAGTCGTGGCTTCCATGCATTTAGTCTTCGAGAGCGCGGTGGAGTGTAGCCCAGAACAATGACCAACCAGGACACGATCATCGCCTGCCGTGAATGCGACCTCCTGCAGCGCGAGGTCACGCCCCCGCTGCACGGAGAGGCGCAATGTGTGCGCTGCGGGGCGGAGCTCTTCCGCAACAAGCCGGCGAGCCTCGACCATACGCTCGCCTTCCTCGGCGCGGCGGCGATCTTCTTCGTGGTCGGCAACTCGTTCCCGCTCATGTCGCTCGACACCCAGGGCGTGCGCACCACCACGACCCTCTTCGGCGCCTCGCATGCGCTCTTCCTGGGTGGCGACCAGTACCTGGCGGTGCTGGTCTTCATGACCACCATCCTCTTTCCCGGGTTGGAGATCGCCGCGATGCTCTACCTCCTCCTCGGTCTCAAGTTCGGGCGCCTGCCGCAGGCTTTCGCGCCCACCTTCCGCCTGGTCGAGGCGATCAAGCCCTGGGGCATGATCTCGGTCTTCGTGCTGGGTACGCTGGTGTCGCTGGCGAAGCTGCATAACCTCGCCACCGTGATCCCGGGGCTGGCACTCTATTCCCTCGGCGCGTTGATCATGATGCTCACCGCGAGCGAGGCGGCGTTCGAGCCGCGCCAGCTCTGGGTGCGCGCGCGCGAGGTGCGGGCATGACCGCCACCGCCGCGCGCGCGGGACTCCTCGTGTGCCACGCGTGCGCGCAGATCCAGCTCCCCTGCGGCGAGCTTTCCCGCATGGGATGCGCGCGTTGCGGCGCGGTCCTGCACTGGAGGAAGCCCGACAGCCTCCTCAATTCCTGGGTGCTGCTCGCCACCGCGGCGGCGCTCTACCTGCCCGCCAACCTGCTGCCGGTGCTGGAGAGCGGCTCGCTCTTCGACTCGCACAACGACACCATCATGAGCGGCGTGCGCTTCCTCTGGGACGGCGGCGACTGGTTCATCGCGGCGATCATCTTCATCGCGAGCATCATCCTTCCCGGGGTCAAGATCGTCGGGCTCTCCGTGCTCCTCGTCACCACGCAGCGCCGCTCCACCTGGCGCCCGGAATTCCGCGCCGCCATCTACCGCACCCTGGAGTCCGTGGGGCGCTGGTCGATGGTGGACATCTTCGTGGCTGCCGTCCTGGTGGCGCTGGTCCAGTTCAAGACGCTGGCGCAGATCGAGGCGGGCCCCGGCGCAACCGCGTTCGCCGCGGTGGTGCTCTTTACCATGTTCGCGTCGATGAGCTTCGATCCGCGCCTCATCTGGGATCCGGTGGATGGCTATGTCGAATAGGCCCGAGGACGGCGAAGAGCCGCGGCAACCAACCGGCGAGGCGCTTCCGCAGGCAGTGCCGCGCAAGCCCGGCGTGCGTTGGCTGCAGCCCATCTGGATCATCCCGATCGTGGCCGCCCTGGTGGGCGCGTGGCTGCTGGTCCAGCACGTGCTGGAGAGCGGCCCCATGATCACCATCCGCTTCCGCAGCGCCGAAGGCCTCGAGGCCCACAAGACGCGCATCAAGTACAAGGACGTCGACATCGGCATCGTGAAGGCGATCGAGCTGGACGAGGAGAAGAAGGGCGTGGTGGTGTTCGCGCAGATGACGCGCCAGGCCTCGAGCGGTCTGCTGGTCGAAGACACGCGCTTCTGGGTAGTGCGCCCGCGCATCTCCGGGGGCCACGTGTCCGGGCTGGGCACTCTCCTCGCGGGCTCGCACATCGGCGTCGATCCCGGCAAGTCGCAGACCGAGCGGCGCCACTTCTCCGGCCTCGAGACGCCGCAGATCGTGGCCTCCGATGTGCCGGGGCGCTACTTCGTGCTGGGCTCCGAGGAGCTGGGCTCGGTCGACGTGGGCTCGCCGGTCTACTTCCGCGGCGTGACCGCCGGGCAGGTGGTGAGCACCGTAGTCCCCCCCGACGGCAAGCAGGTACTGGTGAAGGTCTTCATCGACACGCCCTTCGACCGCTTCGTCGCGGCCAACTCGCGCTGGTGGAACGCGAGCGGCGTGGATCTCTCGCTCGACGCGACCGGCGTGAAGCTCAACACCCAGTCGATCGCGACGGTGCTGGTGGGCGGCATCGCGTTCGACACGCCCACGGATGCGGACATGCCGCCGCAGCCGCGCGCCGCGGCCAACACCACGTTCGTGCTGTGGGGCAATCGCGGCGAGGCGTTGAAGCCGCGCGAGTCGATAGTCGAGACCTACGTGACGCGCTTCCCGGATTCGGTGCGCGGGCTGAGCGTCGGAGCCGCGGTGGACTTCCGCGGCGTGACGCTGGGCGAGGTGTCGTCGATCGACCTCGAGTACGACCCGGCGCGCGTGAACTTCAAGACCGTGGTGCAGATCCGCCTCTTCCCGGAGCGCCTGCAATCGCGCTCGAGGAAGCCGGACCGGGTGACCGAGGAGCTCGCCGATTCGCGCCTGCGCATGCAGAAATTCGTCGCCAACGGCATGCGCGCCCAGCTTCGCAACGGCAACCTCCTCACCGGCCAGCTCTACGTCGCGCTCGACTTCTTCCCGGGGGCAGCGCACGCGAGCATGGACTTCAACCACACGCCGCCGGAGATCCCGACGGTGGCCGGCAGCCTCGCCGAGCTGCAGGAGTCGCTCGGGCGCATCCTGAAGAGACTCGAGAAGATCCCCTTCGACACCATCGGCCAGGAGCTGCAGAAGGCGCTCGTGAGCCTCGACGCCACCCTGAAGGCGGTCGAGAAGACCGCGGGCCACGTCGACAGCGAGGTGATCCCGGAGCTGAAGGCCACCCTCGAGAACGCGCGCAAGACCTTCGACTCGGCGCAGAAGACGCTCGCGCAGGATTCGCCGGTGCAGAGCGACCTGCGCGCGGCGCTGCAGGAAGTCAGCCGCGCGTCGGAGGCGCTGCGCGCGCTGGTGGACTCGATCGAGCGCCAGCCCGATTCGCTCATCCGCGGCAAGAGGTCGACACGATGAAACGACTGATCATGGCGTGCGCGGCGACGCTCCTCGCGGCGTGCGGAACGCCGGCCAAGCTCAACTACTACACGCTCACCGCGCAGGACGCCGTCAAGGGCTCCCTCGCGGATGCGCGCGCGCTGAAGATCTTCGTCGGCCCGGTCACGATCCCGGAAGGCGTTGACCGCCCGCAGATGGTGCTGCGCACGTCGCCCAACCAGGTGCAGATCGACGACCTGGACCGCTGGGGAGAGCCCCTCAAGGCGGCGATCCCGCGCCTCGTCGCCGAGACGCTCACGCGCCAGCTCGCGCCGTCCGACGTGATGACCAGCCGGCAATCGGCGACGCTCGACTTCGACTTCCGCGTGGCGATCGACATCGATCGCTTCGATTTCTCGGCGGGCGAAGGCGCGGCGGTGGACGCGACGTGGACGCTTCGCGGCGCGAAGGATTCGACTCTGCGCACCGGTCATGCGCACGTGCGCGAGCCGGCCGGCGCGGGCGATCCGCAATCGATGGCGGCGGCGCAGAGCCGCGCGATCGAGAAGGTCGCGGGAGACATCGCCACGGCGATCCGCTCTCCCTCCGCGCGGCCGTGACGCAGGGGGCCGATTTTTTCGAGCGCGAGTACAACAACCGCGCGCTCGTACCCGACTACGCCGCCTACTTCGCGCGCTGGGAGAAGGATTCGGCGTATGTGCGCTCGGTTCTCCCGTGCGAGATCGACGTCGCTTACGGCCCCGACGCGCGCCATCGGATCGATCTGTTCCCCGCGGCCGATGCACGCGGCACGCTCGTCTTCATTCACGGCGGCTACTGGCGCTCGCTCGACAAGAGCATGTTCTCGTGGCTCGCGGCGTCGTGGGTCGCCGCCGGCGTGAGCGTCGCGATGCCCAACTATCGCTTCGCCCCGCATGTCGCGGTCGAGGACATCGTCGACGACATGGTCGCGGCAACCAACTGGCTCTTCGCCGACGGCGCGAGGCACTCGATCGCGACCGAGCGCGTGGTGCTCTCCGGGCACTCGGCGGGCGGGCATCTCACCGCGGCTATTTTCGCCGCGCCGCCGAGCCGCCTCGCTTTCGATCCCGCGCGTATCGCGGGCGGCGTGCCTTTCAGCGGCATCTTCGATTTCACACCGCTCCTGCAGCACAGCTACAACACGGACCTCAGGCTCGACGCCGGCTCCTGCGCGCGGCTCGCGCTCGCGGGCCGCAAGCCCACGGTGAAGGCTCCGCTGGTCGTCGCCGCCGGCGCCGCCGAGAGCTCCGAGTTCCAGCGACAATCGCGTGACCTCGCTGCCGCCTGGGCGCCGCAAACCCGCCTCATGCTCCTGCCGGGCCTCCACCACTTCAGCATCGTCGACTCCTTGGCCGAACGCGGGCAGCCGCTCTACGACGCCACGCTCGCGCTGTTCTAGAAAAGTGGTGTCAGGCACGACTTTTTCGGGGCCCCTGTAAAATCGCCCCATGTCCGCTCCCGACCTCAGCAAGCTCACCATCGACCGCGGGTCGAAGTCGTTCGCGCCGAAGCGCGCGCGCCGCTGGATCAACAAGTGGACGATCGGACTCGCCGTGATCGTGATCGCCGCGGCGGCGATGGCGATGCGCTCGGCGAACGCGCCGGCGACGGTGGAGACGGCGACCGTCACCACCGCCTATCCCACCGCCGCGATCACGGTCCTCAATGCGACTGGGCGCGTGTCCGCGTGGCGCAAGGCCGCGGTATCCACCAAGGCGACCGGCCGGCTCGAGTGGCTGGGCGTGCAGGAAGGCACGCGCGTGAAGCAGGGCGAGGTGATCGCGCGCCTGGAAAATCTCGATGTCTCGGCGGCGCGCGATTCGGCGCTCGCCAATACCACCGCCGCGCGCGCCAACCTCGAGCAGGGCGAAGCCGAGCGGCGCGACGCCGACTCCAGCTACAAGCGTTCGCAGGACCTCTACGACAAGAAGTTCATCTCCGAGTCCACGCTCGACACCGCGCGCGCGCGCTCGGAGAAGGCCAAGGCGGCGGTGTCGTCGCTGCGGGCGGCCATCGGCGTGGCGGAAGCCAACGCGCGCCAGGCGGGCGTATCCGTCGAGCAAACCCTCATCCGCGCGCCCTTCGACGGCGTCGTCCTCACCAAGAACGCCAACGTGGGCGACATCATCACGCCGTTCTCGTCGGCGACCGACTCCAAGGGCGCGGTGGTCAACATGGCCGACATGGAGACGCTCGAGGTCGAGGCCGACGTCTCGGAAGCCTCCCTCTCCAAGGTGATTGTCGGCATGCCTACCGAGATCCAGCTCGATGCATACCCCGACGTGCGCCTCCTCGGTGAAGTCTCGCGCGTGGTGCCGACAGTCGATCGCACCAAGGCGACGCTGCTGGTCAAGGTGAAGTTCGTCGAGAAGGACGAGCGCGTGCTGCCGGACATGAGCTCCAAGGTGGCGTTCCTCGCGCGCGCTCCCAACTCCGAGGACAGGAAGCCCGTCACCGCCGTGCGCCCGGAAGCGGTGGTGACGCGCGGCGGCAAGAGCGTGGTCTACCTCATCGGAGACAACAACGTGGTGAAGGAGGTCGCGGTCGGCAAGCCCGGGAAGCTCGGCGACCTCACGCAGATCTCCGGGGTGAAGGCCGGCGACAAGCTCGTGCTGAGCCCGCCGGAGCGCCTGAAGGACGGCGCGACCATCGCGCTCGCCAAGAAGTAACCCATGGCCGACCGGCCGATCGTCAGCATCGCGCACCTCACCAAGAGCTACCGGCGCGGCGACCAGGTGGTGGAGGTGCTGCGCGACATCACGCTCTCCATTCCGGAGGGCGACTTCATCGCGCTGATGGGCCCATCGGGCTCGGGAAAGTCCACGCTCCTGAATCTCATCGCCGGCATCGACAAGCCCGACGGCGGCGAGCTGCTGGTGGGCGGCGAGGACATCACGCGCCTGGGCGAAGCCGACCTCGCCGACTGGAGGGCCTCGAACGTCGGCTTCATCTTCCAGTTCTACAACCTGATGCCGGTGCTGAACGCCTTCGAGAACGTGGAGCTGCCGTTGCTGCTCACCTCGCTCGGCAAGCGCGACCGGCGCGAGCGGGTCGAGACGGCGCTGGCGCTGGTCGGGCTCTCCGACCGCATGGACCACTACCCCAACGAGCTGTCCGGGGGCCAGCAGCAGCGCGTGGCGATCGCGCGCGCGTTCATCACCGATCCCACCATCATCGTCGCCGACGAGCCTACCGGCGACCTCGACCGCAAGAGCGCGGAGGATGTCCTCGGCCTCCTGAGCCGCTTGAACAGCGAGATGGGCAAGACCATCATCATGGTGTCCCACGATGGCCACGCGGTGCAGTCGGCGCGCCATGTGACGCATCTCGACAAAGGCGAGCTGCTGGCGGGCTGATGCATTACCTCAAGCTCATCTTCAAGAACATCTTCCGCCACCGGCTGCGGAGCCTCCTGACCATCGTGGGCCTGGTGGTCGCGATCCTCGCGTTCGGGCTGCTGCAGACGGTGGTGCACGCCTGGTACGCGGGTGCGGACATGGCGTCGGCCAACCGCCTCATCACGCGCAACGCTACCTCGCTGGTGTTCGCGCTCCCCGCCTATTACCGCGAGCGCATCCGCGCCATCGACGGCGTCACCGCGGTCGCGATCTCCAACTGGTTCGGCGGCATCTACAAGGACCAGAGCTTCAAGAATTTCTTCGCCACCTTCGGCGTCGACCACGACAACTTCTTCGACCTGTACCCCGAGTTCAAGGTGACTCCCGGCGAGCTCCTCGCCTTCAAGAAGGACCGACGCGGCGCCATGGTGGGACGCCTCATCGCCGACCAGCAAGGCTTCAAGGTGGGCGACGTGATCCCGATGACCAGCCCCATTTACGGGGGCGGCACGTGGGAGTTCACCGTGCGCGGCATCTTCGAGCCCAAGGACGAGACCACCGTCACGCGCCAGCTGTACTTCCACTGGGACTACATCAACGAGCAGATGAAGAAGCGCTTCCCCAGGCGCGCCGAGTCCGCAGGGGTGTTCGTCGTGCAGATCGCCGACGGCGGGCGCGCGGCCGAGATCAGCCAGGCTATCGACAAGGAGTTCAGGAATTCCCTCGCCGAGACGCTCACCGAGACCGAGAAGGCGTTCTCGCTCGGGTTCGTGGCGCAGACCGAGGCGATCGTGACCGCGGTGCGCATCGTCTCCTTCGTGGTGATCGTCATCATCTTCGCGGTGGTCGCCAACACGATGGCGATGACAGCGCGCGAGCGCCTCGCCGAATACGCGACGCTGAAGGCCCTCGGGTTCCATCCCGGCTTCGTGATGGCGCTCATCATGGGCGAGTCGATCATGATCTCCGTGCTGGGCGGGGCGATCGGCATCGCGCTCACCTTCCCGGTGGCGGCGGGCTTCAAGGCGGCGATGGGATCGATGTTCCCGGTGTTCTACGTGACGAAGGAGACCGTGTTGATGCAGGTGGCGGCGTGCGCGTGCGTGGGAATCCTCGCGGGCATCCTGCCTTCGATCCGCGCGGCACGGGTGAAGATCGTCGACGGATTGCGATTCGCCGGATGAATATCCCGTTCTCCTATATTTTCCGCAACCTCTGGACGCGCAAGCTCACGACGCTCCTCACCGCGGGCGGGATGGCGCTGGTGGTGTTCGTGTTCGCCGCGGTGCTGATGCTCGACGCGGGGCTGAAGAAGACGCTGGTCGCCACCGGCAGCCTCGACAACGCGATCCTGCTCAGGCAATCGTCGCAGACGGAGATCCAGAGCTCGGTGTATCGCGACCAGGCCTCGCTCGTCGAGACGCTGCCGGAGGTGGCCCACGGCGTGAATGGCGAGGCGCTGGTCTCCAAGGAGACGCTCGTCCTCACGCAGATTCCCAAGCGCGGCAGCGACCGGCCGCAGAACGTGGTGGTGCGTGGGCTGCCGCCGATGGGCGTGGCGCTGCGCCCCCAGGTGAAGATCATCGACGGGCGCATGTTCCGCCCCGGCACCTCCGAAGTGATCGTCGGCAAGAGCATCTCGGAGGGCTTCGAAGGGGTGAGCATCGGCGAGCGGCAGCGCTTCGCGGGGCGCGAGTGGACCGTCGTCGGCACCTTCGACGGCGCCAAATCGGGGTTCGACTCCGAGATGTGGGGCGACGTCGAGCAGATGATGCAGGCCTTCCGCCGCACCACGTACTCGTCGGTGATCGTGCGCCTGCAGGACCGCGGCGACCTCGCGGCACTGAAGAAGCAGATCGAGGCCGACCAGCGCCTGATCCTCGACGTGAAGTCCGAGCCCGCCTTCTACGAGGAGCAGTCGAAGACGCTCTCGCAATTCATCAGCATCCTCGGCATCACGCTGTCGGTGATCTTCTCGATCGGCGCGATGATCGGCGCGATGATCACTATGTACGCCGCGGTCGCCAACCGCACCGGCGAGATCGGCACGCTGCGGGCGCTGGGGTTTCGCAGGTCGGCGATCCTCTGGGCGTTCATGATCGAGTCGATCCTGCTGGCGCTGGTGGGCGGCGTGATGGGCCTCGCCATGGCGTCGTTCCTGCAGGCCTTCACCATCACCACGATGAACTGGCAATCGTTCAGCCAGCTCGCCTTCGGCTTCCACCTGACGCTCTCGATCGTGGTCACTACGATGGCCTTCTCGGTGTTCATGGGGCTGGTCGGTGGGTTCCTGCCCAGCGTGCGCGCCGCGCGCCTCGAGATCGTCGATTCCCTGAGGGCCGCATGAGCCGCATCCTCGCCACCTATCGCATCACCGCCTCGGAATCGGAAAGTCGCGTGCGCGCCGAGGCGCTGGCCGCCGAGCAAAGCGTGGAGATGCCGATTGCGGCGATCGGCGACGAGCAGGTGCTGCGCGAAGTGGTCGCGACGGTAGAATCGATCAGGCCGCACGCGGGACACTTCGACGTCGTGCTCGGCATCGCGCCCGCCACCACGGGCAACGAAGCCTCGCAGCTCATGAACATGCTGTTCGGCAACTGCTCGCTGCAGCCCGAGATCGAGCTCGTCGACGTGGAGTTCCCGGCGGGCTTCGAGAAAGCGTTCCCCGGGCCGCGCTTCGGCATCGAGGGGATCCGCGCCATCACCGGCGTGCACGGCCGCGCGCTCACGTGCACGGCGTTGAAGCCGCAGGGCTCTTCGGTGGAGTACCTCGCGCACCTCGCGCGCACTTTCGCCCTCGCCGGGATCGACATCATCAAGGACGACCACGGCATCGCGAACCAGGCGTGCCACCCATTCGACGCGCGCGTGCCGGCGGTGCAAAAGGCGATCGCGGAAGCCAATCGCGAGACCGGCGGCAACACGGTCTACGCGCCGACGTTCTCCGGGGGCGGCCACTCGCTCGCAAGCCAGGCGAAGGTGGCGCGCGACAACGCGGTCAGGATGGCGCTGGTGGCGCCGATGCTGGTCGGACTTCCCGCGTTCGTCGAGATGCAGGCCGTCCTCGACATCCCGCTGATGGCCCATCCCGCGCTCGCCGGCGCCGCGCGCATCGCTCCCGCGGTGCTGCTTGGCAAGCTTTTCCGCCTGTTCGGGGCCGACGCGACCATCTTCCCCAATCATGGCGGGCGCTTCAGCGTCAGTCGCGACACCTGCCTTGCGATCGCGAGGGAAGCGCGCGCGCCGTGGCACGACGTGCGCCCCGCCTTCCCCGTCCCCGCGGGCGGCATGACCGTCGAGCGCGTCGAGGAGATGCTGCGCGGCTACGGCGCCGACACCATCCTCCTCATCGGCGGCGGGCTCCTCGCGGCGCGCGAGCGCCTGCTGGAAAAGAGCCGCGCCTTCGTCGCCTCCGTCAAATCCTGATCGGGGACAGACCGGGGACAGACCGGGGTCAGTGCGGGGTCTGACCCCGGTGGTGGTTTTCAGACCGGAGGGGGGTCGAGGCCGCGGTCCCAGTTGCGGTGGGCGGCGAGTGCCGCGAGGAAGGCCTTGAGGCCCTGCGCGCCCTTGGCGGGCGTGGTCACGATGAGCGCGGCGTCCTTGCCATCGAGAGGAATGCCGGCCTTCTCGAGCAGCGCACGGCCCGCGCCCAGCGCGAGAATCGCCTTGCAATGGCGGAACTGGTCCTTCACGAACTCCTGAGCATGGCCGAGCGCGGCGAGGGCGCGCGCGGCCTCTGCGCCGTCCGCGATCACCACCGCGTCGAACAGCACCGAGGGCATGGTCTCGAAGGTCGCGTCGACCTCGAGCGAGCCGCCGCTTGCGCTCTTCACCGCGCCCAGCCGGGCCGCCACGATGCGCGGCACCGCACCCTTGTCGGTAAGAGCCTTGTGGATCTCCATCGCGCCCGCGCCATCGACGCCCGCCGCGACCAGGATCGCGACCTTGCGCCCCGCGATGCCGCCATCGCCCGGCCGCGCGAAGAGCGAGAGCGACGGGGACACTGTCACCTCGGGCTCCTCAGGGTCGATCGCGAGAGGCAGCGCCGGCGGTACTTTGACACCGAGCCCCGCGGCCACCTGCGCCACGAGGTCCGCGTCCACGTTGGCGATCATCGCGAGCACGCGCTCGCGCACCGCGGGCGTCTGCACCTTCGAAAGCTCGAAGCGGAAGCCGCGCACGATGTGAGCCTGCTCCACCGGTGTCTGCGAATTCCAGAAGAGCGTCGCCTGCGTGTAATGATCGGCGAATTTCTCCGGCTTGCCGCGCACCTTGTCGTCGGCTATCGGCTGCGGGAACGACGTGAACCCGCGCGGCACGCCCTGCTGGAACGGGCATCCGCCACCGAGCGAATTCGGCTCGTAGGCGACGCGGCCGCGGGGAATCGCCTGGCGATGCATGCCGTCACGCTGGTTGTTGTGAACCTCCGCCACTGACGAGTTGATCGGGATCTCGTGGAAGTTGGCCCCGCCCAGGCGCGAGATCTGCGTATCGAAATACGAATGGATGCGCCCGGCGAGCAGCGGGTCGTTGGAAAAATCGATGCCGGGAACCAGGTTCTGCACGCCGAAGGCGACCTGCTCGGTCTCGGCGAAGAAGTTGTCCGGGTTGCGGTTCAGCACCATGCGCCCGACGGGGGTCACCGGCACCAGTTCCTCGGGCACGATCTTGGTCGGATCGAGGACGTCGAAGGAGAATTCCTCGGCCTGCTCCTCCGTGAACACCTGGAAGCCCAGCTCCCACTCGGGAAACACGCCCGCCTCGATCGATTCCCACAGGTCGCGCCGGTGGAAATCGGAGTCGGCGCCGTTGATCTTGACCGCCTCGTCCCAATCGACGGAATGCGTGCCGCGCAGGGGATTCCAGTGGAACTTCACGAAGCGCGATTCGCCGCGCGCGTCCACCAACCGGAAGGTGTGCACGCCGAAGCCCTGCATCATCGCAAGGCTGCGGGGGATGGCGCGATCGCTCATGACCCACATCAACATGTGGGTGGATTCGGGCATCAGCGACACGAAGTCCCAGAAGGTGTCGTGCGCGCTAGCCGCCTGCGGCATGCCGTGGTGCGGCTCGGGCTTCACCGAGTGGACGAGGTCGGGGAATTTCATCGCGTCCTGGATGAAGAACACCGGGATGTTGTTGCCCACGATGTCGTAGTTGCCTTCGTCGGTGTAGAACTTGACCGCGAAGCCGCGCACGTCGCGCGCGAGATCCGCCGATCCGCGTTCGCCCGCCACCGTCGAGAAGCGCACGAACACCGGAGTGCGCTTGCCCTTCTCGGCGAGGAACGAGGCGCGCGTCAACTTCGTCATCGGCTGGTAGCACTCGAAGAAGCCGTGCGCGGCCGACCCGCGTGCGTGCACGATGCGCTCGGGAATCCTCTCGTGGTCGAAATGGGTGATCTTCTCGCGGAGGATGAAGTCCTCCATGAGCGTCGGGCCGCGCAGGCCCGCCTTCAGCGAATTCTGGTTGTCGGCGACCGGCACGCCAAAGTTGGTGGTGAGCCCGCGCCCGCTGCTGTCGACGCGCACGCGATCGAGGGGATCGTTGCCGGGGTTCCTGCCGAGGTTGGGCTCGCCGCCGCCCACCTTTTTCGACGCGGTGGTCTCGGTGAGCGTGCTGCCGCCGACGGAAACGTCGGGCGGATCGACGTGCGCGCCCTCGGGCGGGGCCACCGCGGCATCGCCGTGCTCGGCGGCCTTGGCTTCGTTGAACGGGAATGCCGCGGCCGTCTCGTTGGTCGCCGCCATCTTCAAGGCGGCAGGATCGTCGCTGCGCGCGGCGGCGGTACCTTTGCGCGAGCCACCCGCGGTGGACTTGGCGGTGGCCTTCGCGGGGGATTTCTTGGCGGGGGGAGCGGGCTTCTTGGGATTCGGCGACATGTTCGATGAACCTTGCGAGGAGATGAAACAGGGGGTTACTAAGGACACCCCGCACCAGCCGAGCGTTCAACGGTAAAATCGCCCGATGAGTGCTTCCCCTCTCGTGCGCAGGCATTCCGGCGATTTCCGCTGGCAGGACGTCGACGTGCTCGCATACAAGCAGGGTCCGGGCGTGCCTTTCAAGGACGTCACGCGCCAGGTGCTGTTCGAGGGCGGCGAGCTGCCCGCGCAGCTGCGCTATTTCGAGGTCGCTCCCGGCGGCTACACGACGCTGGAGCGCCACGAGCATGTGCACGCGGTGATGGTGATCCGCGGCAAGGGCCAGTGCCTGGTGGGCGACGAGGCCCACGAAATCGCCACCCACGACCTGGTCAACGTGCCGCCGATGACGTGGCACCAGTTCCACGCGGCGAAGGACGAGCCCCTCGGGTTCCTCTGCCTGGTCGCCGCGGATCGCGACCGCCCGCAGCTACCGCCCGAGCACGAAGTCGAGGCCATCACCCGCCCGCTTCGCAAGTAGTCAGCGCGGCCCCAGCCGCTTCATCATCCCGATCCCGGCGATCTCGTAGCCGCTCTTCTCGTAGAGCGCGCGCGCCACGTGGTTGTGACCCATCACGTTGAGGCCGATGCGCGAGGCGCCCATCTTCTCGACCGTGCGGTCGACTTTCGAGAGCGTCTGCGCGCCATATCCCTTGTTGCGGTGCTCCTCGCGAATCGCGAAGTCGTAGATGAAGGCGGACTTCTTGCCGGCGCGCTCCTTCAACGCGATCCAGATCATGCCCACGAGCACGTCGGTCGCCTCGTCCAGCACCGAGTAGAGATGCTGGTCGCGCGTGGCGAGCCCTTTCGGAAGGAGCGCCGCGTAGTCGGCCTGGGCGAGCTCGAGCGCTTCCGAGGCGTCGCAATCGCCGGCCTTGATGTGCGCCTGTGCGTAGAGCTCGACCGCGGTCGCGAGGTATTCGGCGAACTCGGTGTCGGTCATCGGGACCAGCTTCACCATGGCCGCAAGCATAGTCGATTCGGACCATGGGCCGGGTCAACAACGGGGCGCGTCGCGCGTTGAACGGGGTCTCGCCCAGAAAGATCCCGATGAAGCGCGCCCTCCTCCTCGCAGCAGCCTTCGCCGCGCCACTCCTCGCCAGCAACGCCGCCCTAGCGCAGCATCACGGCGGCGGCCATGGCTGGGGGCACGCCGCACCGCATTTCTACGCGCCCTACCCGATCTACCGCTCGCCCTACTACATCGCGCCCTATTACCCGTACCCGTACACGGTGTACGGGCCGCCGCCGCCCACGTATGTCGAGCGCTATTACATCGAGGAGGCGCCGCCCCGGCAGCCGCAATACAGCTACGAGGAGCGCTCCTACGCGCAAGCCGCGCCGCCCGAGCCGCAGCGCCCCGCCGCCCCGCGCATGGAGCGAATCACGCTCTCCGCCAAGGAGCTCTTCGCGTTCAACGAGGCGAAGCTGCACCCGCCGCAGCCGCGCCTGGACGAGATCGCCGGGCTCATGAAGCGCCATCCCGAGATCGACAAGGTGCGCATCACCGGCTACACCGACCGCATCGGCACCCAGTCGTACAACAACAAGCTCTCCCAGCGCCGCGCCGAGTCGGTCAGGAGCTACCTCGTCTCCCAGGGCGTCGCCGCGGGCCGCCTGGTGGCGGTGGGCAAGGGCGAGTCCGATCCGGTGGTGCAATGCGGGGACAAGAAGATGGCCGACCTCATCGCCTGCCTCGAGCCCAACCGGCGCGTGGAGGTCGAGCAGATCACCGTGGAGCGCCGCGCCCGCTAGAGCGTTTGGGTTAGGATGCCGGCATGACCCGGCGAGAGGCGGCATTCGACATCACGATCGTCCTCGCCGCCATCGTGGCCGCGTGGGCGATCACACGCCTCGCCCTCTACCCCGCGCTCGGCATCCCGGAGAATTTCCCGGCGATCCTGCGCCCGATCCTCGGCTTCCTCGCGGCGTGCGCGCTGCTCTATCACCGCGGCTCGGGATTCGGTTCGCTTGGATTGCGCCGGCCCGCCAATATCTGGATCGCGATCGCGGGCGCCGTGGCGCTCTATGCGGTCAATTGGGCGCTCTCGCAATGGGCGGTGCCGCTCCTCGCCGAGCTCATCCATCCGGTTGCGCAGCCCTCGTTCCTCGGCTATGTCCGCGGCAACACCGCGGCATTCCTCTCCTGGGTCGCGATCGGCTGGATCGTGGGCGGCTTCATGGAGGAGGTGCTCTTTCGCGGCTTCCTCCTCACGCGCGTATCGCGGCTCTTCGCCGATCCGGCGCTGGGCCTGGCGGTGGGCATCGTCGCCCAGGCGCTGCTGTTCGGCGCGCTGCACCTCTACGCGGGCGCGTTCGCCTTCGTGTTCGCGGCCACCCTCGCCGTCTCGAGCGGCCTCTTCTATCTCCTCCTCGGCCGCAACCTGTGGCCGCTCATCGTCATGCACGGCGCATGGAACACCGCCGCGATCTGGAGCGTGTACTCGTCGTAGCGCTCTCTATTGCGTGGAAATGAGTTTCGTCATGGCGGTGATCACCTGCTTCACGCCGGGCAGCGCGTCGGGCCCGGGCGCGTCGGCGAGGAGCAGCATGTCCTCCTTCAACTGCTCGCTATCCAACTGGCGGCTCACCGCGATGAGCATGATGGCGACGACCTGCGCCATCGCGTCGTTGTCGAGCTGTTCCATGCTTCCTCCTAAGTGCGCTTGATGGTGGGGGCCGCGAGGCCTTCGATCATGATGTTAAGGCACGCCGGCAGCCCGGAGGCCTGCGCGCGTCGCGCGGCGGGGAGGACTTCCTTCGCCTCGGTGACGAGCTCGCCGTATCCGCCGAAGGCGGCCGCCACCTGGTCGTAGCGCGCGGGGAGGAGCTCGCAGCCCTTGGCGCGATCGCGCCCGTATTCGCGCACCTGGATCTGGTATTCGGCGTTCCAGCGCGCATCGTTGCCGACCACGAGCACGAACGGCAGGCCATAGCGCACCGCCGTGTCGATCTCCGCGGGATGGAAGCCGAAGGTGCCGTCGCCCATCACGGCGACGATCGGCGCATCCGGTTGCGCGACGCGCGCCGCGAGCGCGAAAGGCAGCGCCGCGCCGATCGATCCCGCGACGCCGTTGATCACGCGATGCGGCGCGTTGAGGCAGGCCTGCGCCCACTGGCCGATCTCGCCGCCGTCGGAGATGAAGACGGATTCGGGATGCGAATCGAGGAGCGCCTGCAAAGGCCGCAGCGCCTGCACCGGGTGCACTCGCCCCGCTTCATCGGATGCAAGCGTGTCCCACGCCGCGGGACGGTAGGCGACCGCAGCGCGCACTTCCTGAAGCCAGTCGCTCGCCTGGGGAGGTTGCTTATTCGCCGCGCTGATCAACGCATCCGCCGCGGGAAAGGCCGCCGCGCTCGCCGAAACGGTAAGCCGCGAACCCACCGCGCGGCGCGTGCGTTCGATCTCTTCGGCCTCCACGTCGATCTGCAGAAACTCGCATGACGCGGCAAAGGCCGGCGCGCGTCCGAACTTGAGCGTGAAGTCGAGGCGCTTGCCCAGGAGGAGCACGCAATCGGATTGCGCGAGCACTTCCGCGAACGCGCCGAGGCTCGGGTCCGCGATGCCGCGAGGGCTCTCCATGCCCACCGTCGCGATGCCGGTGGCCGCCTCGAGCCGCGCCATGCGCTCGCGCCCGTGGCGCGTGAGGCTCACCGGCCCGGTGAGGATCAACGGCCGCTTCGCCGCGCGCAATTTTTCCACGAACGACCGGGCATCGAACGAACCGGGGTCAGACCCCGCTCCGACCCCGGTACGGGAGTGGCTCGCGGCGGCCTCGCCTTCGAGGCAACCGCTCGGCAAGCTGAGGTGCACGGGGCCGGGACGCCCCGCGAGGGCGATGGCGATGGCGCGGCCGATGTCGTCGGCGACCCTCTCGGCGCCCTCGCACATCCACGATGCCTTCGTCAGCGGCGCGGCGATGTCCGCCTGCCGCATCTCCTGGAAGGCACCCATGCCGAGCTGCTCGATCGGCGCATGCCCGGAGAGGAGCACCACGGGCGATTCGCCCATCGCCGCGGTGTAGAGCGCGCCCACCGCGTTCGCATGCCCGGGCCCGCCGGTCACCATTGCGATGCCGGGCTCGCCGGTGAGACGCGCGTATGCGTCGGCCATGTGCACGGCGGCCGCTTCGTGGCGCACGTGGATGAGCTCGATGCCCGCGTCGAGCGCGGCATCGAACACCGGCATGATGTGGTTGCCCGAGAGCGTGAAGATGCGGCGCACTCCGAAGGCGCGCAGCGATTGCACCAGCGCGTGCGCTCCCTGGAATTTGAACGTATTCATTTCATCTACTTTACCGTGAAGCGTCGCCGCCGCCTTAGCCAATTGCCCTCAAGAGACGTAGAGTCAACGTGACCTGCCCCCAAGGAGTGACTGGCCACCCTAGTCGATACTTCCATCACGGGTTTGCGGGTCGCCCCGCGAGCTCGACCAGGTGATTGCCTCGAGGAAGATGCCGGACGACCCACCGACCGCGGCTCAGCTCGAAGAGATCACGGTCACGATCCGAACAGCGCTGCTCAACAAGGAATAGAGCGCCAGCCCTTGGACCGCTCAGGCACGTGGCTTGCAATGAAGAGCAGCAAGCCCCGCGCCTTCACTACGTCGTCGAGTGTGCGAGCAGCGGGATTCTGCGAGCGCCGCAGCTTCGGATACACCGCGCTCTTCTCGGCAGGCCCGGGGAACTGGCCCTTGCTCTTGTGGCTTCGGAGAGAGTCGTGCAGCTAAAGGGCGGAGCAAGGGCCAGGTTCACATAACGCGGCGATTATGCGTCGCGGCTCTCAACGCTCATCGCTATCCCGCAACGCATAACCGCGCGTTATGTCGGGCGCCCGGGCCCGCCTCGGCCACGCTCCGCGCGATCGCGCTTCGCTACAACCCCGCACGCTCTCCGTGGCCCGGCTCGTCGTGCACATCTGCCCCGCCCACCCGCCCCACTTAGATTCGCTTTGCCGCGCGCTACCGCGCGCGCCTGCATGCTGGAGGGCAGCACAATTCGAAGCCCAATCTCTAGCTATCTCCGTTGCCAGTGCGCTGATCAATCGGACTGGTTGGCTGGTATAGGGCTAACACCGCGCCTTGAACACTTTCAATGCTTCATCCAACTCCGCAGAAGAACCCGTGAGCGCAAGAATATTGCCCATTTGTTGGTCAGAGCTTGGAGGTGCGGGCGCGTCGATAGGAGTACCGGCGGGCAAAGGCGTAACGTATCGGCCGGCTAGCACCAAGACCGTATCCGCCCTCCTAATGTGGAGGATCCTCTGGTGCACACGTGTAAGCGGACCTGACGCGGCATCGACGAACGATGACCACTCATCCGACGACGAAGGGCACCTTTTCCAACCATCCTTCCCTAGCTTGGCAAGAACTTCGTCAGGAAAGGCAAATGCTGGGTATTTGCGCTGGACAATAAACGCGAGTTGCTCGCTCTTCCCAACGGAAGTCTTTGTGGCGTTAAGAGCGTCGGAAGGCAGCGCGAAGTCATAGCTTCCTTGCGCGGCGCTCGATCTTGACGCCTCGTGCAGGCCCTTCGATTCACATCCGAACAAACTAGCCGCAAGAAAACAGACTACTAGCACGCGCACGTCCACCATCATTATTCCCTTCGTCAGGATCTTGGAACTGGGCACGAAAAACACCCGTCTGGGCCGGGCTGGGGGCAAATGCACACGAGTCCGCCGCCGGCTGCGCCTCCACCACCGGCCCCTGCGCTCCCACGCCCACCAGCACCAGCCCCTAGACTCCCACGCCCCCCACCCCAACCTTCCCGGTTAGTGGTGAGCCTTCCAGCTCCTCCACCAGTACCAATACTTAGGCTGTTGCCGCCGGTCGAGTATGAGACGAAGGACATGCCTGTGGTCTTCGGCAGCCCGAGTGCATTCCCAGACCAAGCAACAGAACCACTACACGGCATGCACAGCCAGTAGCAACTACAAGTCGGATACTGAATGCGCTCGAGCCTATCGAAAGTCGTGTGTGCACGACTCCATGTGCCCGCACATGCTTCAAGTCCTAGAGGGTCAGCAAAGGCAATCGGATTCGCAAGCACGTAGCCGTAGGTGTTTGTTCCGCCACCCAGCCCGATTGGGTCGCTCTCGATGTACCTGCCAATCGAGGGATCATAGTCTCTGAAGTAGTTGTAATGCGTCCCCGTCTCCCAATCATAATACTGCCCAGGAAACCTCAGGTTGTACTTGAACGTAGTTCCGCTCACGCTCTCATTCGCTGCTCCAACCCCGAACGGCTCGTTGTTGTCCCACCGCCAAACGATCGCGTTGTCGGTGGGCCGAGTGATCATTCGGGGCGTGCCGAGATTATCCGGATGCACGTAATACACGGTGGCCGGCACCGCTGAGGAAACGCAATTCGAGACAGTCCAGTTTCCGGAGCCGCCCTCGCTCATCGCGGCATATGAATTGCACGTTTGGCCGAAGAGCGGCGGATTGAAAGAGATCGTCTTCGGGCCGGCTCCGCAGGTGACACTCCAGTTCCCGCCCGCATCCTCGCTGATGCCCGTGTATGCGCAATAGTTGTTGCTGCCCTGAGGGGATAGCGACCCATTCACCGTCAAGGACGAGGCACTCGCCAAACCGGTGAACAGCACCGCCAATACCGCGGCGGTCCGTAGTCCCCGGAGCATGCTCTTTTCAAATTGGCTCTGCGACATGGCGACGAGCGTTCAGTTCGACAGGCGGCTGGCGCACGAACCGGATGGATCCGTGCATGCGGAGACCGTGCTGCATCGGTCGTTCACGTGGCGCACATTTACGTAGTAGGTCACGCCGGGGTTTATCTTGCAGTAGCTGGGGTCCGTCGTGTACGGGGCCACGAACAACGTCGTGCCAAGGAAGCCGTAGCAAGCGCCGGTGACACTGAAATCGCCAGGCGTTGTCGAAACACTGAAAATCGCCCTCGACGGCGAAGTCCCCAGAGAGGACGGCCCAAGGGTTATTTGCCGCTCCCCGCTCGTCATGCTGAAGCTATACGTAATTCGCTGGATGCCGTTTAGCACATGATCGACGGCGCCGTTGATCGGCGGAAATGCGATGGGGCCTTGTTCGTATCCGGGTGCAGGGCAACCGACAGTGAGCACCGCCGTCGGGCTGCTCAGGTTGGAGCCTGCGTTGGCCGTGGTCAGCGTTCCCGCAACGATTGTGTTTTGGTATGCGCCGCTCGCGGGCGATTGCACGCCGACGCTGACGGTGCAAGTACCGATCCCACTAATTGTCGCTCCAGACAAGTAGAGGCTGGACCCGCCGCTCACCGCTGTAACGGTTCCCGAGGGGCAATTCGTGATGGGACTCGCCGGTCCGTTGACCAGGCCCGCAGGATAGGAATCGGTCACAGCGATGCCGGAAAGCGCGGCACCAGAGTTGGGATTGGAAATGGTCAGAGTCAACGTGGAGGTTGCATTGGCAGCAACGCTTGCCGGCGAAAACGCTTTTGTAATCGTCGGGTGATTCAGGACTGTCACGAAAGCTGACGCTCCAGGTCCGCTTCCCAGATTCGTCGAAGTCACCGTGCCGGTCGACACGCTGAACGTTCCGACCACCGCGCTCGTCACATTGACGGTCACCGTGCAGCTCGCTCCCGCGCCCAGCGAAGCTCCGGAAAGCGCAAGGCTCGTGCCGTTGTTGGCCGCGGTGACCGTGCCATTCGTGCAGGTGGTCGAACCGCCTGCCCGCGACGCGTTCACTAAGTTCGCCGGATAGGTGGCGGTGAATGCCACCCCGGAAGCGGCCACGCCATTCTGGTTCGAGATCGTGACCGTGAATAAGGACGGCGCGGATGTACCAATGCTCGCGGGTGTCAGCGACGCGCTCGCGCTGAGTGAGCTTCCCACGGTCACGGCGGCCGTGGCCAGGGGTCCCGTACCTCCGGGGCCCACTCCCTGGACTTGGAAAACGACGGTGCCTGGATTCGTGAAGGTGAGGAGCCCTCCGGGGTCGCCGGATGCAGGCAGCGCTGCGCCCCCGCCGCCGCCGGTCCACACGTGTGAAGACTGCGTCGGATTGCAGACCACCTGGAGGCGGCTCGTCCCGTTGAGAAAAATCGACGTCGGTGAAGCGGTCAGTGTGCAAACGGGCGGCGTACCCGCGTCGCCGACCAGGATCGTGAGTTGATTGCTGCGCGGGCCAAAGACCCCGCTGTTGCCGGAGACGGAATATGTGTATGCGCCCGGGTTCGGGAACTGCATCGTCACCGAGCGGCCCGTCGGAATGACCGGAGTATTCGGGGGCGAGGCCCAGGACCACGAAGTTGCATTCGAGCACTTGGCTACCAGAGTCACCGGCACATTCGTCCCGACCAACGTCTGCGAAGCGCTCAGCGAGCACTGAGGCGTCGCAGGCGCCGGAGATTCGCACCCGAGGAGCGCCGCGTAGGGGGCGGTGACGCCCGAGAGAGTGACGTCGCCATTCGATCCCACGCTGGTCGTCACTCCTGAACCGGCGAGCGAATTGCCGCACGTATCGGTAACCGTGACATTGAACGCCGCGCTTGCCGCCGGTGACGCCGAAACGAACGCCAGGGCCGCGAGAATCCGCGAGAGAAGGGACGCGCGGGATTTCATATCGATGTTCATCGTGTCCTCACTTGAGCACGGCAACGGGAAGCTCTTCGAGCCACACGGTTTCGGTGAGAGGCGTGCCATTCGAGTCGTATTCGCCCGACAGCCTCCCCGACTCGTCATAGACAAATATGGTCTTCTCGCCGGCGCTGTTCTCCTTCATGACGCGCTGGCCGAGTGCGTTCACGGTGTACACCGCGGCCACGGGGAGCGAGGAGTCCACGGCCTGATACGCGCGATTGTTTCCGGTATAGGCCCGGCTCGTAGAGCCTTTCACCAACTGATTGCCGGCCGGATCGTAAGTGAAGGACTGTGCACCGGGACCGGACTGAACGCGATTGGTGCCGGCGAAATAGGTGTAGCCCCCGGCGCTGTCGGTCTGCCGGTTTCCTATCGCGTCGTACGAGTAGGTCTTGCTCGCACCGTTCGCCTGGAAGAGCTTGAGGTGATCGAGGTCGTCGTAGTCGTGAACCGACGTGAGAAGGCTGTTCGCGTCGTCCGTGACTTGGCGCAATCTGCTGGCCTCGTCCCACAGGAATCTTCTGGAGAATGCGCCGACACTAGGTGCGACGCTCGGCAAGTCCGAGGACACGCTCTTCGCGCGGAAGTCCAGGTCGTAGACCCGCGCATGCGTATTCACGGCGCTTTGGCTGCTATTGCCCCACACCCATCCTCCGTTAGGGCCGAATGGCTCGTAAAAGGTGCCGCTCAACACCGATGCGCCATTCACGGATATCGAGACGGGCCTGTTGTTCTGAAAGCCGTAGCTGATCTGCCGCCCGCCCGGGGTGGTCACGCGTTCGAGCTGTCCAGCGGGGTTGTAAGAGTAGGCCATCGTGTATGGTCGGCTCGTGCCGCTTGCGACATTGACGTTCTGGGTCTTGGAGGTCACGCGCCCCTTCACGTCGTATGAGTACGATGTGCTTCCACTCCGGTCCGAGACCTGGCACAAGTGCCCGATACCGTTGACGCAGCTGTCGTACGTGTACGTGACCAGCTCATCCGAGTAGGTGATCGTTTGTACGCGATTCAGCTCGTCGTACACGTAAAGCGTGTCCTGCGGCCGGGGGTCGGTCTTTTTCTTGAGATTCGATGCGGCGTCGTAGATCGGGAAAGTGGTCAAGCCCGTGTCCGGGCTGGTCTGGCTCACCACTTCACCGTGCCCATTCAGGACGTAGGTCGTGACGAGATTGTTGGGATCGGTGACTGATGTCATCCCGTCCAGCCCGTTGTAGCCGTATTTCGTCGAAGCGATCGCGCCGTTGAACAGGGACTGCGTCTCCTTGAGGCGATTGCGCTGGTCGTAGAACTGCGTGGTCACTCGATGAAGAGGATCCTCGACAGTCTTCAGATTGCCGTTGTCGTCGTACAGGCTCACCGTCACTTGCGTGGCCGGAATCGTGCCGCCGATGTCCTTCCAGACGCGGTTCAGCGCGTCTGGAGTACGGGAATGGACTCGCACGAGCGTGTTGGCGGAGTCGTACGCCTGCTCGACGATCCGATTGCCCATGGGATCGAGCGTGTAGTGGATGTGGTTGTTGAGGCCGTCGCGAACGTCGGTGAGGCGGTGAGCGGCGTCGTAGTCATAGCTGGTGAAGCTGAGATCGGGCAGCGTCACCTTTTTCAGCTGGCCAAGGGAATCGTATTCGTACGTGGTCGTTTCATACCCGACTGCTGTCGTTCCGATGCGTTTCGTTTTCAACCATCCGCGCGGGTAATAGTCGAGAAGAGTCTCGAGGCCATTGGGATCGACAGACCTCGCCAGGCGGCCTACGCCGTCGTAGTGCGTGAACGAGGTGACGTGACCCTTGGCGTTCGTGGTCGATGCGAGGTCGCCCTTCTTGTAGTTCCCGACCGGATCATCGGCGAGGTAATAGGTGAATGTCGTGATGTCGTTGGGCGTCTCGGCGCGCGGACCGTCGATGGTGAGGACCTGCCCGTCGCCGTTGTATGTGTAGCTCCATACCCGCGCCGGTCCGTCCGGCGTTGCGCTCCACACCATCGACCCGTCCGCGTCCGTCGTCGCCTGGACTTGCTTCCTGCAGAGCACTTCCAGGGTGGTGGGCCCAAAGGGAGCACATATGACCCCGTCGCCGTTGTAGCTATATGCCGTGATGCGCAGCGGTTCGGCGATTTTCGTCGGAAGACGCAAGTCGATACGCCAATCGGTGGTCTTCGTTCGTGTGACGTTCGCCACGGTGACCCGGTGAGCGCAGTCGGGCCCGGTCAGGCCTTCCACTCGGGAGGTTTCGAGGAGCCGCTGGCCCTGGTGGGTATAGCAGGTGAGATTGCCGTTGAAATCCTTGTAGCTGTCCACATTTCGGAACGGATCGAATGTGTAGGCTTCCCTGGCGTTCCCGCACCCCCGCGCATGTATGGGTGGTATCGGTAACCTGGGCAATGTCCTGGATCACACCGACCGTGGAGAGGTGCGAGCTTCCAAGAGGATCCACATAGGTCGTCGATGTGGCCCCATAAGTGAAGGTGAACGCGTCGGCGCCGCCCGCATGCGAGCTTGAAGTCGCTTTCCCCGGCGATCCCGTGCTGTCCGTTGGCGAGGAATATTGATAGGTAGCGAACCGCGCCTGGTTCTCATCGACGATGCCGGTGAGGGCCATGGACTGCGAGACCTGCATCGTGTTGGCCGGCTCGTTGTAGACATATGTGCGCAGCGGATTCGGGTGCAACGGATCAGGCGGATAAAGCACCGATTGGAGATTTCCCTGGGAGTCGTACCGGTACTCATGAATCTGACCCGCGGGATCGATCATCCGCCACGGCGCACCGGCCGATTCGATGGTGTACTGGAATTGCATCGAGCGGCCGCGAAAGTCGGTGACCTTCCAGAGCAGCCCTTTGCGAAGCGGATAGGCCGTAACGCTTCCGTCGGGTGCCCTGTAGAACGTCCCCGCACCCCCGACACCGTCGGCGTAAGTGAGGGTGGTCACTCGGCCGTGCATGCTCGTCACGGAGAGCAGGTTTCCGGAAGCATCGTATTGCTCCGTGTCGTCATTGCGCAGCTTCAAGGTCCAACCGGCCGACGCATTACCGGAAAGGGTTTCCGGAACTCCCGAGTCGGCGTACCAATTGCCCCCGGACAACTGGAACGTGAAGATACTGCCGTCCTCCCGAAACGCGTGAGCCTCGTTGGTGGCCATCATCCTCACGGAGCGGCCCCAGTTGTGAGTCCACCCATTGCCCATGTTGCTCATGCCCGGGTACATCGAGTTGTACACGCGGTAGAACCCGAGGCCGCCTTCACCCTGCGGCGCGACATCAACCTCCTTCTGAAATTTGTTGCCGGTGCCGAGATTGACTGGATTCGAGTTGAGAGGAGGATTGCCGCAATCGGGGCAGGGAGGCGTGCCCTTGTTCTTTCGCGGGTCCGGCCCTGAGAAATGCACAGAGCAGTGGTAGAACGGCGAGCCCTGCGACTCGGGGTCTATAGGCGCGAAGCTGCTGGGGTTCGGACCAATAATGGTCGCGTAAGTACTGCCAGCGCTGTTTCCGTTGACGCAGCCGACGCCTCCGCTGAACGTGACGGGGCAGGTGTAGCCAGTGGGATTCGGATAGTCGGTGTCGGAGGCAGCGATGCAAAGGCCGATCTGGAAGGTGCAGACACCTACCGTAAGCCTGGCTTGGCGAACAACGGCGTCCACCGGGCCCGCGTTGCCGTATGTGCCGATCGTCGCCCAGCTTGGACAGGGGATCCACCCGATTCCGGGGGGCGCGGCAAGCGCGCCCAGTGCGATTGCAAACAACGCCAGAAACCACGAAACAAACCGGAACGCCATCGCCCCCTCCTCGCCTGTCCGGCTGGAGTCTGAACGAATCCGCAGTGCTCGGGTCGATCGAAATTCCAAATCCTACCCGGGTAAGTAGGATGGAAATGAAAGCGATTTCGTGCTACGCGCCCACGCGAGGATCAGGACCCCTGAAGGCGTCCGATGAGATCGTCGATGAGGTCGCACCCGTCGGGAGACTTGAGGCGATGCTCGCGCAGCATGCTGGCGAGCTGCGGCCTGTCGATGTTCTTGCGGTCGGAGCGGATGAAGACTTCGGCGATGGCGCGCTGCACGCCGATGGTGCGGGCGGAGGCGAACGCGCGCGCGAGCTCGTCGAGGATCTCGCGTTCGGAGATGGCGTGGCGGCCGAGCGTGTCGAGGGCACGGATCTGCGCGCGCGACTCGGGCATGCGCGTGATGTCCGCTGCGACCGTGCGCAGCTCGGCCGCCCTGAGGGGGCGGTTGCGCAGGTAGGCTTGGGCCACCTGCACGTCCCTGTCGTCCTGGCTTCCCACTGCGTCGATGACCTGCGCGCGCGCCTCGCTGCTCCCCAGGCAGGCGAGCGCCGCGGACTGCGCGACCCGCACCGGGCGCATCCGCGCCAGGCTCGAGCGCTTGAAGTCCTCGGCAAGCTCGCCGCCCGCGCTGATCGAGCAGATCATGTCCACTTCCGCGAAGCCGACGGCGTTTTTCGCGATGAGGTCGTTCACCATGACCATCTGCTCGGCGTGCAGCTCGGCGGGCGTGAGCCAACCCAGCTGGGCGGCGACCAGCAACATGCGCGAGCGGATGTCGGGCGGCGCGGCCTGGTGCGAGAACGCGACGAAGCGCTCGCGCGCCTGGCGGTCGCCGGTGATCTCGCCCATCGCCTTGAGGTACGTAGGCGACTGGCGGTCGATGTCGTCCACGCTCGCAAGCAGCTTCTCGATCCGCTCGAAGAAGGCACGCACCTCGCGCGAGTCGCGGCGCAGGATTCCGTGCACGAAGGCGAGCTTCTCGGCGGCCTCGCGGCGCTCGTCGTAGAACTCGCACACGTCGCGGCGGTGCTGCGCGCCCGGATCGCTCTCGCGCATCCCGGGGACGTACACCATGCGGTTCTGGGCGAACTTCGCGAGCATCAGCGCGCTGGGGCGGCCGGTCGCGATGTCGCGCGCGCCCCCGGCGCCGAAGAAGCGCGACAGGACGCCGCCCGCGGTCGGGCCCACCGGCGCCGCCCCCGAGAAGCCGTAGATCACCGGCACGCCGGCGAAGAGCCGGCGCATGCGCTCGCGCCCGCTCTCCCCGTACGCCGAGGAGTACTTGGTCGCGTCGGGGTTGAGGCTCTCGCAGCCGAATAGATAGACCTCCTTCAGCTTCGCGAACATTCCCGGGCAGGAATTGCTGCACGAGGCGCGCTCGAGCTCGTCCACCTTGAGGAAATCGCCGTTCTCGACCTTGTCCGAGTAGAACGTCTCGCCGGCGTTGAAGTGCCCCGAAACGATGAGGACGTCGCACTGCACGCCCTTCTGGCACGAGCTCGCGAGCCAGTCGGTGCGGCCCTTCTCGACCAGCTCGACGAACTGGTAATCATCGTTGGGCAGGAAGCGCCGGAACGCCTCTTTCTCGTCGGAGGAATTGACGGTGATGGTGCACACCGTCTTCTTCTCCGCGCGCGCCTCGAGGCCGGTGCTCGCGGCAGCGAAAGCCACGAGGGGGAGGACCCTCCACAGGACGCGCGTTCGGGAAGCGAAAGTCATAGGGAGGATTCTCGTCGAGAACCCCGCGCAGGGATGCCAGCGCGTATCACAGGGTGAGGTCAGCCACGTCTTACATTCATGTTGTATGGGCCCTGTCACAATAGCACCATGAAAACCCCGAAACGGCTTCTTCCCCTCATCGAGGACGGCGTGATCGACGCGGTCGTGCGCCAGCTGATGAGCGGCAAGGAGGCGATGGTGTTCGTCGTGCGTTGCGGGGAAGAGGTGCGCTGCGCCAAGGTCTACAAGGAAGCCGACAAGAGGAGCTTTCGCCAGGCGGTCGACTACACCGAGAACCGCAAGACCAAGAACTCGCGCCAGGCGCGCGCGATGGCCAAGGGCACGCGCTTTGGGCGCGAGGCGCAGGAGCGCGCCTGGCAAAGCGCGGAGGTCGACGCGCTCTATCGCCTCGCCGCGGCCGGGGTGCGCGTGCCCAAGCCGTTCAATTTCCACGAGGGCGTGCTGCTGATGGAGCTCGTCACCGACGCGCACGGCGACGCGGCGCCGCGCCTGAACGACGTGGAGTTCACCGCCGAGGAGGCCACGCGCCACCACTTGGGGCTGGTGACAGAAGTGGTGCGCATGCTGAGCGCGGGGCTGATCCACGGCGACTTGAGCGAATTCAACATCCTCCTCGGCGCGGACGGCCCGGTCATCATCGACCTGCCGCAGGCGGTGGATGCCGCGGGCAACAACCACGCGCAGAAGATGCTCGAGCGCGACGTGGGCAACCTGCGCAACTTCTTTGGCCGCTTCGCTCCCGAGATCCTCGCGACCGATTACGCCGGCGAGATGTGGTCGCTCTACGAGGCGGGCACGCTCACGCCCGAGAGCATCCTCACCGGCCGCTTCGAGCGCGTCGAGAAGGAAGTGGACCTGGAGGGCGTAGTGCGGGAGATCGGCGACGCCATCGTCGACGAGAGATTCCGGCAGATTGGACGCCTGGAGGCCCAGGAGTAGATGCGCGCGCTGCGGTTCGACAACGCTTTCGTGCGCGAGCTGCCCGCCGACCCGGAAGGCGACCCGCGCCGGCGCCAGGTGCACGGCGCGCTCTTCTCGCACGTGCGTCCGACACCCGTTGCGCAACCGAGCGTGATCGCCTGGTCGCGCGAGATGGCGGCGACACTCGGCCTCACGCAAGCCGACATCGAAGCGCCCGATTTCGCGCAGGTCTTCGGCGGCAACGCGCTGGTGGAAGGCATGCAGCCCTTCGCGGCCAACTACGGCGGCCACCAGTTCGGCAACTGGGCGGGGCAGCTCGGCGACGGGCGCGCCATCTCGCTCGGCGAAATCGTGAACGCCGCGGGCGAGCGCTGGGAGCTGCAGTTGAAGGGCGCGGGCCCGACGCCCTACTCGCGCACCGCCGACGGGCGCGCGGTGCTGCGCTCGTCCATCCGCGAATTCCTGTGCAGCGAGGCGATGCACCACCTCGGCGTTCCGACAACCCGGGCGCTGTGCCTGGTCGCCACCGGCGAGAAGGTCGAGCGCGACATGTTCTACGACGGCCGCCCGAAGATGGAGCCGGGAGCCATCGTATGCCGCGTCGCGCCCTCGTTCCTGCGCTTCGGCAACTTCGAGCTGCCGACCTCGCGCGGCGACGAGGCGCTCCTCGGGAAGCTGATCGAGTTCACCATCCGCCGCGATTTTCCCGAGCTCGTCGCGGGCGGGAAGGAAATCGACGAGGCAGTGCGCGCGGAGTGGTTCGCGCAGGTGTGCGAGCGCACCGCGCGAATGGTGGCGCACTGGATGCGCGTGGGATTCGTTCATGGCGTGATGAACACCGACAACATGTCGATCCTCGGGCTCACCATCGACTACGGCCCCTACGGCTGGATCGACGACTTCGACCTCGACTGGACGCCCAATACCACGGACGCCGGCGGCAAGCGCTACCGCTTCGGCCACCAGCCGCACGTCGCGCACTGGAACCTCGCCCGGCTCGCGAGCGCGCTGGTGCCCGCCTTCGCGACGCACGATGCCCTGCACGCAGGGCTCGACAGATACGAGGACGCCTTCAACGCCGCCGATCGCGGCAACGTCGCGGCGAAGCTCGGCCTGGCCGAATGCATGGACGAGGACCTCGAGCTGATCCAGTCGCTCCACGCGCTGCTGCGGGCGGCGGAAGCCGACATGACGATCTTCTTTCGCGCGCTCGCGCGTGTCGACCTGCGCGTGCCGACTCTCGCCCCTTTCGACGACGCCTTCTACGACGAGGCGAAGAGGAGCGTGCACGAAAGCGAATTCAACTTGTGGCTCGCTCGATATGCCCTGCGGCTGCGCAACGATCCCCTGCCGGCCGAGGAGCGCCGCGCCCGGATGAACAGGGCCAATCCACGCTACGTCCTTCGCAACTACCTCGCGCAGCAGGCCATCGACCGCGCCGAGCAGGGCGACAGCGCGGGGATCGGCGAGCTCCTCGACGTGCTGCGCCGCCCGTACGACGAGCAGCCCGGGCGCGAGGCTTTCGCGAAACGCCGGCCCGACTGGGCGCGCGACCGCGCCGGCTGCTCGATGCTTTCCTGCAGCTCCTGAACTCGCGCCGCCGAGCCCGGTCCTGGGACGAGGTGAAGGCCGTGGCGGGCGGCCACGGCGTTCGACCGCGCCTACATGAAACGCATGGTGGCCGACCACCGGCACGATGTGCACGAGTTCAAGGAACACGCGAGCGCGCGCAAGGACAGCGACGTAAAGGCGTTCGCGGCGAAGACGCTGCAGACGCACCTGGAGGCGGCGCTCGCCACCAGCGACATCGCGCACGATGCCAAGCGCGCGGGGAAGCGCGAGACCGGCTCCACGAAGAAGTGATGCTCCATTCGGCGCGCCGCACATCCAAAAAGCGGCGCGCCGAGTAAGTCCTCGAGTGCATGCACGCCGCGATCAAACGTTCGCGGCTCAACTTTCGAGGAATCCACATGAAAAATCGCAATCTCCTGGCCCTGGGCGTAGCTCTGGCCCTCGCATCCCTGTCGGCGGCCGCGCAAGTAACAGTCGGCGGCGCCCCCATGTACGCCAACATGGACATCATCGACAACGCGATGAAGTCGCAGGACCACACCACGCTGGTCGCCGCCGTGAAGGCCGCCGACCTGGTGCCGACGCTGAAAGGCGCGGGCCCGTTCACCGTTTTCGCGCCGACCAACGCCGCCTTCGCTGAACTTCCCGCCGGCACCGTGGACAAGCTGCTCGAGCCGCGCAACAAGCCGATGCTCAAGCAGGTCCTCACCTATCACGTGGTGCCCGGCAAGTGGGACACCGCCGCGCTCGAGGCGAACATGAAGGCCCATGGCGGCAAGGCGTGGCTGAAGACGGTCGAGGGAGAGAATCTCTGCGTGATGTCGGAAAACGGCATGCTGGTCGTGGCCGACGCCAAGGGCCACACCGCGCACGTCACCGTCGCGGACGTCACCCAGTCGAACGGCGTGATCCTGGTGGTCGACAAGGTCCTGATGCCGGTTTCCGCCACCGGGCCGATCGGCGCCAACACCCTCAACAAGAACCCCGGCTGATCGGGCGCAAATCGGGGTCCGCGGCCTGATTGGGTAAGCTCCTGCCGAACGATGCTCTTGCCGGCAGGGTCTCACCCCCATGAAACGTTGGCTTCGGAACCTCCTCGCAGTCGCGGCAGCCGCGGTGATCATCGTGGTTGCCGCGTCTTTCGCCTTGCGGGCATTCGTCGATCCCGCGCACCTCAAGCAACTGGCGCATGACAAGGCGCAGGCGTCCTGGTCGCGCGAGCTTGCGATCGGCGACATCGATTTCCAGCTCTGGCCCCTTCCCACCCTGCATGCCGGGGGAATCGCGCTCGCCAATCCGGCTTGGGCGAAGTCCAAGCAGCTGATGACCGCCGAGAGCGTGGACGCGCGCCTCGAGCTCCTCCCGTTGATGGTCGGCAAGGTGCGCGTCAAGAGCCTCGATCTGGACGGCGTGCGCGTGAACCTCGAGACCAACGCCGACGGCGTGAAGAGCTGGGATCTTTCCAGCGGCTCCGCGAGCGCCAAGCCCAAGGGCGGCGGCGCCGGGGAAAGCGACTTCCTCAACCTCACCGCGCTCACCGTCCATAACGCCGAGCTCACCCAGCGCGCGAAGGGCGTGGCGACCGTTTTCCACATCGACGATGCGACGGCCGAGGCCGGCGCGCGACTGCATGACGTGCGCTTCGAGGCCAAGGTCTCGCGAAACAGGAGGCCGCTCACCCTGCAAGGCACATTCAACGATCTCTCGGGCCTCGGAGTGGCCGGCGCGACGACCGACGGCAAGCTCGATTTCGACTGGGGCAAGACGCACCTCGCCATCGCCGGGCGCCTGCCGATCGACGCCGCGCTCAAGGGCTACGCCGTCACCGGAGACCTGAAGGCGACGTCGATGCACGACATGTTCGCGTTCTTCGGCGACAACCGCCTCCCGACCGCGCCGGCCGCCGCGCATTTCACCGCGCGCGAGGCCGATGGCGTGATCGATATCGGCGAATTCTCCGCGACGATCGGCAAGCACGCTTTCAACGGCAACGCGCGGCTCGCATACGCGGGCGCGAAGAGCGTCGTGACCGGGCGGATCGAGGGCGGGCGCCTCGACTGGGAGAAGGCGCTCCTCGAGCTGGGCAACCCGCCGTTGCCCCCGCTCCCCCCGGAGGAGCTCTTCCACGACAACCCGCTCGCATGGCCGCTCCTCGCATCGCTGGACGGCACCGAGGGCGCGATCGACATCAAGCTCGCCGGCCTCGTGCTGAGGAACGGCGTCGAGATGAAGAACGTGAAAGCGCACGCCACGCTGGCGGGCGATCGCCTCAACTTGAAACCTTTCTCGGTGGAGTTATTGGGCGGATCGGCGAGCGGCAGCCTCGCCTTCGAGGGACGCAAGAAGAGCGTGCAGGTGAATTTCGAAGGGTCCAATCTCCTTCTCGAACGCTGGTTCCGCGAGCGCGGCAGCAAGGTCCCCTTCAACGGCGGCCCGATGAAGGTGAAGGCGACGATTACCGCGACGGGCGACTCGATGAAGGCGCTGGCGGCGTCGATCACCGGCCCGGTGGCGATCCGCGCCGGGCCCGGAGTGTGGGCCTCGGAGAAGGCCGGGCACGCGGAGGACGTCATGGGGAGCGCCTTCTCGGCGAAGAACTCCACGTCGATGGATTTCGAATGCATCGGCGCGTCGCTGCCATTCGTGTCGGGCCGCGCGCAGGCCGACGCGCTGGTCGGCGCGCGCAGCCCCGCGAGCAGCCTGCTCACCTCCGGCTACGTGGACTTGCGGGAGGAGTCGGTGGAACTGCGCGGGCGCCTGAAGTCGCGCACCGGCAAGGTGGGCCTGTCCGCGATCGCCAGCGACATCCGGATCGCCGGCAAGCTGCGCGCGCCCCACGCGAGCCTCGATCCGGTCTCCACGCCCGCCGTCATCGCGCGCGGCGCCGCGGCCATCCTGACGCTGGGACTCAGCGCCAAGGGCACCGCCGAAGCGCAGGCCGAGCAGGCCCGCAACAGCGACCCCTGCGAGGCGGTGTTCCGCTAAAAAGCTATTCGGCCAGCGGTGCGAGGAGCGCGGGCGACATGTCGGAAACTGCCCAGTGCTCCATCCCGTCGCGGTGCCAGCGCAAGATCGCGTAGCCCTGGCGCGTGAGGGTCGCGGGGGCGGAGTCGGGCGCCGAAGACGGCCACTCGAACAGGTTCACGACGTGCTGGCGGCTGCGATAGGTGAGCGCGGCGACCGCGCGGCCGTTCACGTAGTCGAGCCTGCCGCCGGAGAGGGCGAACCCCGCATTGGCGCGATCCTGCACGGGCGGCGCGAAATCGAGCTTGCCGCTGAACCACGGCTTCACCGTGTGCTGGTCGGTGGACTCGACGTCGTTCAGGCGATGCTCGCCCATCAGCGAGCGCACGTGTGCCGTCACCACGTCGCGCGCGATGAGGTCGTCGCGCAGCGGCTCCATGTGGAAGACCGCGATGCTCCAGCTCACCAGCGCCACGGTCGCGAACGCCGCCACCAGGCCGAACATGCGTCCCATCGACGGGCGGCGCTCCTCGCCGGCGGCTTTCGCGAGCGACACGCGCACCCTCTCGCGCAGCGCGTCGGGCGCGCGGTGGTAGGTCGCATCGCGCGCCACCATCGGCTCGGGGACCGGATCGTTCTTCTGCGCCATCAGGAAGCCTTTCTCATGCGGATCTCGATGAGCCGCCGCAGCATCTCGCGTCCGCGGGCGAGCCGCGACATGACGGTGCCGATCGGGATGTGGGCGATGACGGCGATCTCCTTGTAGCTCAGGTCCTCGATCTCGCGCATCACCACGACCTCGCGAAATCCGACCGGCAGCTCCTCGAGCGCCAGGTTCACCAGCTTGCGATTGGCGCTCTGCAGCAGGATCACCTCGGGATTCGATTCGGCGGGCGCCTCGTGCCCGGCGCTCTCCGACTCGCTCGACACGGCCCCCGCGTCATCGAGCGTGACCAGGTCCGAGGGACGGTTCTTCTCGAGCCACGTGTAGCCGGTGTTGCGCACGATCGCGAGGAGCCAGGGCCGCGCGTCGGCGCCGTGCATGCCCTCGTAGAAGCGGAATGCGCGCAGGCATGCCTCCTGCACGACGTCCTCGGCGTCGTGGTCGTTGCGAGTGAGCCACCGCGCCAGGTTGTATGCGGCATCCAGGTGCGGCAGGACGCTCTTCTCGAAGCGTGCGAGGCGAGTCATGGGGTCCCATGGAGATGACTGCCGCCGGGACGCGTTTATTCCCGGCGAATTCGCATTATGCGAGGAATATCGGCGCGCCTCGCGCGGTATTGCAGGTACACCCACCAGAGGAGTCGCGCATGGCCATCGATCGCAGGCAGTTCCTGAAACTCTCCGCCCTCGGCGGAGGCGCGGTGCTCGCCTCCAGCCTTTCCGGTTGCGCGAGCCTCGGCGCCGGCGCCGCGCACGACGATTTCTACTTCGTGCAGCTTTCCGATACACATTGGGGATTCAACGGCCCCGCGGTGAACCCCGATGCGCGCGGCACATTGCCCAAGGCGATCGCCGCGGTGAATGCGCTCGCCGTGCAGCCCGACTTCATCGTTTTCACCGGCGACCTCACGCACACCACCGACGACGGCGTCGAGCGGCGCAGGCGCCTCGCCGAATTCAAGGAGATCGCGTCCGGATTGAAGAACAAAAACGTACACTTCATGGCGGGCGAGCACGACGCATCCCTCGACAACGGCGCGGCGTGGAAGGAATTCTTCGGGCCAAGCTACTACACGTTCGACCACAAGGGCGTGCACTTCGTCGCGCTCGACAACGTCTCCGATCCCGCCGCGCGCATCGGCGAGGAGCAGCTCGCGTGGCTCGCGGCGGACCTCGCCAGGCAGCCGAAGGACGCCCGCGTCGTGGTCCTCACGCACCGCCCGCTCTTCGACCTCGCGCCCGCGTGGGACTGGGCGACGCGCGACGGGGCACAGGCGATCGACCTGTTGATGCCCCATTCCAACGTGACCGTGTTCTACGGCCACATCCACCAGGAGAACCACCACATGACCGGCCACATCGCGCATCACTCGGCGAAGTCGCTGATCTTCCCGCTGCCCGCGCCGGGCTCGCAGCCGAAGCGCGAGCCGATCAAGTGGGATCCCGCGCAACCGTACCGAGGCCTGGGCTTCCGCGAGGTGAAGGCCGAAGCGAAGAAGTACGAGATCACCGAGCTGCCGGTGGTGAAAGGCTAGCGATGGCGATCTCGAGACGCCGTTTGCTGGTCGCGGGCGCGACGCTCCTCGCCGGGGCGGGCGCGGGGGTGCTCGCGCAGGAAAGCGAGCGCGTGGTCAAGGTGTCCGCGCGCAAGTTCCTCTTCACCCCCACGCAGATCACGCTCGCGAAGGGCGAGCCAGTGACGATCGAGCTTTCCACCGAGGACGTGTTCATGGGCTTCAACGCGCCCGACTTCAAGGTGAGGAGCGACATCGTTCCCGGAAAGGTGATGCGCGTGCGCCTCACGCCCGACCGCGCGGGCACCTTTCCCTTTCTGTGCGACATCTTCTGCGGCGATGGGCACGAAACCATGTCTGGGAAGATCGTCGTCACCTGACTCCACCCGACTCCACCGGGGTCAGACCCCGCTCTGACCCCGGTCTGCCCCCGGTCTGTCCCCGGTCTGTCCCCGGTTGAATCCGCGCGGGGCGGGCGGCGCGTCCAAGAGAAATGATCTCTCTTGCCGCCGAGGAGGCCGCCGTCCCGACCCTGCCCCGGCGCGGCCGAAAAGCGCTGCGCGTGCTCACCGCGATCGGGGTGGCGATTGGCGTGCTTGCCGCGCTGGCGGGCATCGTCTCGTACGCGTTCGTCGCTCGCTTCCAACCCGACCCGGTGATCGCGGAGATGCCGAAGGCGAAGGACCGCGCCGAGGCGGTGCGCCAGGACCTTACGGTGCTGGGCCGACTCCTCGACTACGATCGCAGCTTCTCGGCCGACGCGCGCACGCGCTTCGAAGTCGAGCGCATGCGTCTCATCGAGGACGCGGACACGCTCACGCCGCAAGCCCTCGAGATGCAGGTTTCGCGCCTGGTCGCGCTGGCCGGCAACGGTCACACCACCGTCGGGCGAATGCTGCGCCGCATCAATCGCGTGCCGATCCGCCTCGCATGGTTCGCCGAAGGTCTCTTCGTCGTGCGTGCGGACCCGGAGCACGCGAGGCTCGTCGGCACGCGCGTCGCGAGCATCAACGGCAAGACACCCGAGGAAATGCTCGCGGCACTCACCCCCTACGTGAGCGGTCCCGCGGAGCACGCCAAGTCCACGAGCCCGTTCTTTCTCGAATCGCCGTACGCGCTGGCCGGCGTTTGGCCGGCGATGAGCACGGAGCGCGCGACCTACGTGCTGCAGCCGCAGGCGGGAGCCGCCATCACCGTCACGCTCGCGGGCGCCGGCTACCAGGCGAAGGCGCCATACGTCGACCCCTCGCGCGACCTCGCCCCGCAGCCCCTGGAGAACGAGGGCGCCCCGTGGGCGAACCTCCTTGGCACGATGCGCGAGCTGCCGCTGGTGCTGCGCGATCCCGACGCGAGCGTGTACGTGAAGAAACTGGACGACGACGCCGGCCTCTACATCCACATCTCGAACGTGATGGGCGACGAGCGTGGCGAGCTCTCGACGCAGCTCGCGGCTATCCTGGATGCGATCAAGCCCGCCTCGCTGCGCTACGCGATCCTCGATATGCGCTTCGACGGTGGCGGCGACTACACCAAAACACTGGGCTTCACCAGGGATCTCCCCAAGCGCATCGCGCCCGACGGCAGGCTCTTCATCCTCACCGACAACACCACTTTCTCCGCGGCCATCGTCACCACGGCGCGCGCCAAGTACTTCGGCGGCTCACGCGCGGTGATCCTCGGCGAGCGGGTCGGCGACCGCGAGCGCTTCTGGGCCGAAGGCGGCAAGGCGATCGAGCTGCCCAACTCCAGGATCCACATCTACTTCGCGACTGGCTACCACGACTGGAACGAAGGCTGCGGCTGGAAGGATCTTGGCCGTTGCTTCTGGGTGAACATTCCCTTCGACGTGCCCGCCGGCTCGCTCTCGCCGAAGCAATTGACGCCGTGGCGCTTCGCGGACTATCGCGCCGGCATCGACACCGTGCTGGAAGAGGCCCTCAGGCAAAAGCCCCAAAAAGTGGTGTCAGGTACCGAGTGAGCACCTACTCGGTACCTGACACCACTTTTCATCGCAGGTAGCTGGATTCGAGCTCGCGCATGTGAGCGTCCCCCTGTAGCTCGATGATCTCCTTGACGGAGGGCAGCGTGGCGTCCACGGCGGCGATGCCGCCGTCGCGGCGGATCTGCGCGAACACGCTCTGCATGGCGCCCACCGCCGCGCGGATCGCGTGGTTGCCGTAGATCACCAGGCCCACCTTGCCGAGCGCGGCAATGTCGCGCTCGGTGAGCTGGGGATAGGCGGTCGGAACCAGCACCAGCGGCACCGAGCCCTTCCACGCGCGCACGAACTCGAGGATCTCGTCGGGCGTCTGCTGCTTCGAATGGATCAGGATCGCGTCGGCGCCGGCCTCGACGTATGCGCAGGCACGACGCATCGCCTCCGCCTGCCCGAGGCCCGCGATCAGCGCCTCCACGCGCGCGATCACGGTAAAGCCTGCATCCGCGCGCGCGGCGCAAGCGGCGGCCACCTTCCCCTGGAACTCCTCCATGCGCACCAGCTCCTGCCGGCCGTCCGCGCGAAGGCTCGTGTCCTTCGGAAAGGTCTTGTCCTCCATCACGATGGCCGATGCGCCCGCCGCTTCGAACTGCGGCACCACATAGCTCACGTTCACCGCATTGCCGAAACCGGTGTCGATGTCGGCGATGAGCGGAATGGAAACGGCGGCAGCGATCGCGCGTGTCATCTCCAGGTGGACCGACATCGATAGCAGGCTCGCATCGGGCACGCCGTAGCTCGCGGACAGCTCGAAGCCGCTCCCCCAGATGGCGTCGAACCCCGCGCGTTCGGCGAGGCGCGCGGATAGCGGGTTGTGCGCTGCCATTGCGTGGCGGAGCGCGGACGACGCGAGCTTCACAGCTTGATGTCCAGCGTCCGGTAGCCCACGCGCACGCTGCCCACCTTCACCTTGAGAGTGCCCTTGCCCGCCGCCACCAGCGTCACGAACTTCTCGTGCACGTTGCCGCGCGTCCACGGGAAGAAGATGCTGACGCCGCTATAGAGTCCCTGCCCCCAGCCGTCGAGGTGCCCGACCTCCACCACCGACTCCGCGGGCGCCTCGATCTTCACCCCCGCGCCGCCCGCGGCGGTAAGCCGCATCGGCTCCGAGATCGGCAGCTTCCTGGCCGACGTGAGCCCGTAGGTGCCGAGGTAGCCGCGATTCACGATGCGAAGCTCGATGCGCGTGTGCTCGCCGCCCAGCTTCTCCTTGCGGACAACCTCGATCGCGACGCGCGGAACGAGAGCGGCCACGCGCAGGAAAGCGCGGCTCTGCGAATCGCACACTTCCGCGATCTTCTCGTAGGGAGGATTGGAAATGCCGACCAGCGTATCGAGTCCGCCGACATCCACGTCGCCCAGCTGCGGGTGCTTCACCCTGCGCCACTGCCCGAACACGCGGCCCTTGTTCACCTCACGGTCCCACTTGGCGAGCGCGATGAAGTCCTTGCGGTCGAGACGCGAGTACACGTCCACGAACGGCTTCTTCCTCTCGAGGCCGATCTGCGTGAACAGGTCCCAGAGCTCGATCACATAGGCGAGGGCGCCGCGCTGGTGATACGCGTAGTCGGTGAGGTCGCCCTTCAGCGGCTTGTCCGGCTGGTAGAGGAACTCGTGGAAGCCGCTCACCGTGGGATAGCCGGTGAACTCCGTCATCCACGCCTCGACCTGGCGGTAGATCGCGAGGTCCTGCTGGTCCATCTTGCTGTCGGGGTTGTCGCCGAGAGGACGGATCAGCACGCCGCCGAACGTATGGAGATTCAACCAGCACATGATCTCCGGGTGCGCGGTGGCGAAGTCCAGGATCGCGCGCGTCTCGGGGGCGCTGCCCGGATAGTGGCCCGCGCCCTCCTGCTCGTGATCCGGCGCCCAGCTATAGGGGAAATTGCGGTTGAAGTCGTACTGGTTGTCCGAGAGGAAATAGGGATCGGGCACGCGCCGGCCGTCGTAGTTGGCGATGCGCCCCTCGGGATAGAGCTTGTAGTAGGGCGGCGGATCCTCCGGCGCGCGCGGCACCATCACGCCCGGAAAATCGGCGAGCTCCACCAGCTCGCCGTCGTCGCACGCCTGGCGCATGAAGCCGATCTTGCCGTCGCCGTCGAAGTCCTGCGCCTCCCAATAGGCGTGGCCCTTGTGCAGGCGCGCGTCGACCGGGCTCGAGCGCACGTAGCGCCCGCTCTTCAGCACCGCTTCGGCGCCGTCCGGGGAGATGCGCGGCACCACGTAGAAGAGCGACTCGCGAATCGCCTCCGCCATGTGGGCGGGAACCCGGTCGGTCGCGCCGAGGTGGATATTGATGACGTCCTCCGCGATGGCGAGCGCCACGCTCGAGCCGCACACCTCGGTCGCGTGCATGTTGCCGTCCACCCACACCGCCGGACGCGCCTCGTCGGGGTTGCGCCCGATGGTGAGCATCGGGATTTCTCGGCCTTCGGGCGTAGTTCCGATGGAGGAGAGGCGCACGATGGCCGGATGGGCCTTCGCCCACTGGGAAATCTGCTCGGTCAGCTCGGCGAAATCGAGGTATTTGGCGCGGAACATTGGGGGCAATCCTGTCAACCAAAGCGCATGAGGGGCGTTAACTATACCCGCAGGGTTTTTCCACTTGTAACAGCCCTTGCGAGGCCTGGAAAATTTCGGTAAACATAATGCACGTTCCATGCAAGGAGTCCCTATGAACAAGCCCTTATTGACCGCCGCATTGGCCGGCGCGCTGGCTTTGGCTGCGATCCCTGCTTCTGCCTGCGACCCCGTCCCGGGCGCCCTCATCGGCGGCGGCATCGGCGCCGCTGTCGGCAATGCACCCGGCGCGGCCGTCGGCGCCGTGATCGGGTCCATGATCACCGGCAGCGCCCCCTGCTATGCGTACGGCAGCGAGCCGCGCTATGTCGAGCGTAGTGGCTACAACGACCGCGGCTACTACGAGCGGCCGCGTGCGTACGCCGAGCGCAGCTACGAAGCGCCGCGCGAATACGTCGATCGCCGCTACGAAGCCTCGCGCGAGTACGTCGATCGCCGCTACGAACAGGCCCCCCAATACCAGTACGCGGACAATTCGTACTACGCTGCGCCGCCGGCCCGCGGGTACTACCAACCCGCGCCGGCGTACTACCCCGCGCCGGCGTATTACGCGCCGCCGCCCTCGTACTACTACGGGCCCGCGCTGGCCGCGGTGGCCATCGGGGCGCTAGCGTATCCGCGATACTTCTTCGGCCGCTCCCACTACAGGCGTTGGCGTTAAGCAGATACAGTCCGATGAGAAAGCCCCGCGATGCGGGGCTTTTTTTTGGCGAGCCTCCGGTCAACGACACCAGTACTACAATCGTTGATTCAGGTGCACGAACAAACCGGAGGACAAATGCGCAAGGCACTGATCGGATTGTTGATGGCCCTTACCGCCGCGAGCGCGGCACACGCCGCGGTGAACGTGAGCATCGGGATCAACATCCCGACCTATCCGCGCCTTCTCGCCGTGCCCGGCTCCGCCGTGTACTACGCGCCCACCGTGGACGCCAACTACTTCTTCTACGATGGCCTCTACTGGGTCTTCGACGGCGACCAGTGGTCGTCGAGTGCCTGGTACAACGGCCCGTGGCGCTCGGTGGGGCCGCAATTCGTGCCCACCTACCTCTGGCAGGTGCCGGTTCGCTACTACCGCCGTCCGCCCACGTATTTCCAATCATGGCGCCGCGATGCCGCGCCGCGTTGGGGCGATCATTGGGGCCGCGATTGGCAGGATCGCCACGTCGGCTGGGATCACCGCGACCACCGCGCCCGCTATTCGCCCGCGCCGCTGCCCACCTATCAACGCCAGTACTCGGGCAACCGCTATCCGCAGGCCGAGCAACAGGCGCAGCTCCACTCGCAGAATTACCGCTACCAGCCGCGCGAGCAGGCGGTGCGCGAGCACTACCAGCAGCAGGGCATCCAGCAGGCGCAACGTGACGAGCGCGGCCAGGGCCGCGGCGAAGGCAACCGCGGCGAAGGCAACCGCGGCGAACGCAACCACGGCGAAGGCAATCGCGGCCAGCACGAAGGCCGCGGGCAGGACCGCTAGCGGGCCTCCGTAAAATTCCCGCATGACGACGGGCATCGAGGTCACGCGTGAGCTCCAAGGCGACGGCAGCGTAGTCCTGCGGGACTCACGCTGCCGTTTCACCTTCAGGCGCATCGGGCGGGGCGTGGTCGAGCTCACCATCTCCGGCATCGACAAGGGCCAGCTCGGCACGGCGAGGCTTCCATGCCCGCGGTGAGCGTGAGCCGCGACTGGACACGCTTCTTCGCGCTCAACCAGAAAGACCTCACACACGTGAGCGTGCTGGTGGGCTCGAAGTCGGTCGAGCTCACGATCGCCATCGCCAAGCACTTGTCGGAGACCGGCAAGCTGATCCAGATCTATTCCGATGCGCAGCTTTACGAAAGCCGCAAGCCCGCTGCCCGCCCTTGAGAGGAAAATCATGCCGCGCACCATCCTGCAAGAAAGCCGCGTCCATCCCGCGATCCGCGACAAAGTCGCGGGATTTCACGCCGGCATCGTGAAGGAAGTCGAAGCCGCGATCGCCGCCAACGAGATCGTCGTGGTCGGCATGGGCATCAACCCCTTCCCGCGCAAGGCGCGCAAACTCCTCGACTCCGCGGGGCTTGCCTACAAATACCTGGGCTACGGCAGCTATCTCGGCGAATGGCGCCCGCGCAGCGCGCTCAAGATGTGGAGCGGCTGGCCCACGTTTCCGATGGTCTTCGTGAAGGGCGTGCTGGTGGGAGGCGCAAGCGACCTCGAGCGGCTCATCGCATCCGGGTCGCTGAAAGCCTGAGCCTCCAGCACGCTTCAGGTCAGTGCAAGGTCCGCTTAAGCTTTGGCGGATAATGTGGCGCATGGCCTCCCCGACGCGCTCCCGCCTCCCTCGTTTCGCTCTCGCCATCGTCTCCCTCGCGGCTTCTTGCGCCTGGGCCGAAACACTTTACGTCGCGACGCTGCGCGACTATTCGAACAAGGATTTGAGCGGCGTCGGCGGCGCGCTCTACAGCGTCGATTCCAACACCGGCAAGTCCACCCTGATGGCGCCGCTGCGCGTGGGCGGCGCGATCCCGATCGGGCTCACGGGACTCGCGATCCACCCGCGCACCGGCGTCTTCTACGGAATCACCGCGGGGCTGTCGTCGCAGATTCCGCGCTCGCTCGTCACCATCGATCCCAAGAACGGCAACACCACGCTGGTGGGAAGCCTGGGCCACGAAGGCAGCGACATCCGCTTCGACGGCAAGGGGACGTTGTACGTGTGGCTGAACGACCCGCCCGGGGTCGGCACCATCGACGTCGGCACCGGCGCGGCCACGCCGATCGGCAGCTCGGGATATTCGGCGACCCTGGGCGGTGGCCTCGGGATCGACCGCGAGGGCTCCTTCTACGTCTCAGCGACCAACGCGGCCGGCACGCTCGATCGCGTCGACCTCGCCACCGGCCACGTGACCGTTGGTCCGCGAATCATCGGGGCGCCCTACCTCAGCTCGATCAGCTCGTTGGCCTTTTCGCCCGCGGGCGTGCTGCATGCGGTGAACTCCAACCTCGGCGCGCCGGCCAAGTCGGCGCTCATCGTGATCGACCCGAAGAGCGGGCAGGTGAAGGAGCTGGGCGCGCTGCCCAACGACGTCGATCCGCTCGCCTTCGCGCCTTCGAGCTTTTCGTCGACGAGCGACGTGCCGCTGGTCAAGCCGTGGATGCTCGCCTTGGGCGCGATGGCCGCGGGACTCGTGGTGGGCTACGGGCTCGCCCGGATGACTGGATCCTCGCCTACGCGGGAATGACGAGCCGCAGGCGGCGGAACTCCCGCCGCAGGAGAGCGTAGCTCGCGAGCGCCTGCACCAGCACCGTCCCTACCGACAGGTACCACACATGCACGAGCTGGAAGCCCGGCTGCCGCGATAGCCAGATCGCAGGCACGGCGAAGATCGCGAGGCGCAGCGCCGTGCTCGCGAGTGCGGGCCAGGTGTTGCCGAGCGCCTGGAACAGGCTGGAGCAGGTAAACACCACGCCCATCGCCACGAAATTCCACGAGATGAGGTTGAGGAACCGGGTCGCCACCGCGATCACCTCGGGCTCCTGCGTGAAGAACGAGATCATCGCTTCGCCCTGCCACTTGGCGAGGATCGTGGCGGTGGCCATGATCGCGCAGCTCGCGAGCGTGGCGCAGCTGAAGGTCTTGCGCACGCGCTCGAAGAGCTTCGCGCCGTAGTTTTGCCCCGCGATCGGCGCCGCGGCGAAAGCCACCGCCATCGCCGGCAGGAAGATCATCTGCATGATGCGCGAGCCGATGCCGAAGCCCGCCTGGGCCGCGGCGCCGAAGTCGCGCACGATCCAATAGACGATGCCGGTGAATACCGCAATCAGGAAGAACTCCCCGCCCGCGGGCAGCCCGATGTTGAGAAGCTTCCTCCACGTCGCCAACCGTGGACGCCACTGGCCCGCGTCGAACGCCACGTACTTCTCGAGGCGCACGAAGTAGACCGACATCACGACGACCCCGACCGCGACCGAGACACTGCTCGCGAGGGCCGCCCCGGCGACGCCCATCGGCTTCCCGGTGCCCCACCCCGCGATCAGCACGGGAGCGAGCGCCGCGTTCAGCAGCACGGTGAGCATCTGCACCACCATGGTCGGCTTGACGATGCCGGTACCACGCAACGCCGAGCCCATCACCACGAGCGCGAACTGCAGCGCGAGGCCCGGGATGAACCAGTGGAGGAAGGTCGTGCCCGCGGAGATGGTGGGCACGTCCGCGCCAAGGAACCCCATGTACGCGCCGGCAAAGGCGTACCCGCCGGCGAAGGTCACCGCGGCGCACGCTAGGGCGAGGACAACCGACTGGTTGAAGACGTGGTTGGCGTCCTCGTGGTCCTTGCGGCCCACGGCGTGCGAGACCAGCGCGACGGTGCCCACGCCCAGCATCTGGGTGAGCGCGAACACCACGAACATGACATTGCCCGCGGCGCTTACGCCCGCGAGCGCGGCGTCGCCCAGCCTCGCGACGAAGTAGAGTCGACGAAGTAGTAGAGCGTCTGCAGCAGCATCCCGAAGGCGATCGGGACGGCCATCTGCACGATATGCCGGGGAATCGGGCCTTGCGTGAGGTCCTTCATTCCGCCGATTTTACGGCCTCAGGTGCTCCGCGAAGAATTTCTCCATCGCCGCGTAGAACTCGAACTGGTTGTCCTCGCCGCGGAAGCCGTGGCCCTCGTCGTCCTTCACCATGTAGTGCACCTCGACGCCGCGTTTGCGCAGCGCCTCCACCACCTGGTCGCTCTCCGCCTTGTTGACGCGCGGGTCGCGCGCGCCCTGCGCGATGAAGAGCGGCGTGCGGATGCGATCGGCGTGCAGCACGGGCGAGGTCGCCGTCATGCGCTCGACGTCCTTTTCCGGATCGCCCACCATGTCATGGAATTTCGCCAGGTGCGGTTTCCAGTAGGGCGGGATCGTGTTCATGAAGGTGAAGAGGTTCGCCACGCCGACATAGTCCACCGCCGCGGCGTAGAGCTCGGGTGTGTATACGACGCCCGCGAGCGTCGCGTAGCCGCCATAGCTGCCTCCGTAGATGCCCAGCCGCTTCGGATCCGCGATGCCCTGCGCGACCAGCCAGCCTGCGCCGTCGGTGATGTCATCCTGCATCTTCAGGCCCCACTGGCCGAAGGACGCCTCCCAGAACTTGCGCCCGTAGCCGGTCGAGCCGCGGAAATTCATCTGCAGGATGCAGAAACCGCGGTTGGCGAGGAACTGGATCTCGGCGGTATAGCTCCATCCGTCCCGCGCCCATGGCCCGCCGTGGGGATTGACGATGCATGCGAGGTTCTTCGGCTCGCGGCCGACCGGCAGCGTGAGATAGCCGTGGATGGTGAGCCCGTCGCGGCTCCGGTATTGGATCGGTTTCACCGGCGCCATCGCCTCGGCCGGGATATTCGCGTTGATGTCGCCCAGCTTGAAGAGCGTGTCCGCCTTCACGTCGAAGATATAGCGCGCGCCGGGCGTGCGGTCGTTGAAGGCGGCGACGATGTACTTGTCCTCTGCCTTCGTGGCGTTCTGCAGGTTGAATTCCATCCCCGGCAGCTTCGCCTTCAACCGGGCAAAGACGTTTTCCATGTATGGATCGAAGAACCTGCGCTCGGTCTTTTCCCTTTCGTAAGTGACCATCGTGAGGCGCTTGCGCGCGCGCGACCAGTCCGCGCCGCCGGCGTCGACCTCCGCATCGACGGACAGCACCTCTTCCGCGTCGGGCCGCGCGGGATCGATCATCACCACCGCCTTCTTGTCGCGCCCGTGGTTGCTCAGCATGTAGACCTTGCTGTCGTCGGCGGTAAAGAACAAGGGGTCCACCTCGGTGCGGTAGTCGGTATCGAGGATCGGCCTGAATTCGCTTTTCTCGTCCGCGCGGTAGAGGAGGATCGTATGCAGCCCCTGCGCGCGCTGCGCCATGCGCACGCGCCCTGCGTGGTCGGTCTGCCAGCCCAGGATGTCGCCCGGGTTCTGCGCGACCAGCTCTTCCTTGCCGGTGGCGAGGTCGTAGCGATAGACGTCGAAGACCTCCGGATTGCGGCGATTGTGCTGCACGAGGATATGGCCGGGGTCGTCGGGCAGGTCGTCGATGATGCCGGCGCGCGTCTTCTCGTACGGCGTGAGGTCGGTGACGCGGCCGCTCTTCACGTCCACCGCGACCACGTGGAAATTCTCGTCCCCGCCGAAGTCCTTCTCGTAGAGGATGGTGTCGCTGCCCTTCCAGTAGTAGGCGTTGATGTCGCGCGCGGTCTCGCTGGTCAGCTTGCGCGCTTCGCCCACGGGCCGGCTGCCTTCGAGCGGCTGCACGTGGATGTTGAGGCGGCGCTTGGCGCCGTCGATCGCGACCGGCTGCATGAAGCCCAGCGTCCTGCCGTCGTCGCTCAGGCGGAACGTGGAGCGCTCCGGATTGCTGAAGAAGTCGCGCAGCGGGAATTGCTGCGGGACGGCGACCTTCTCGGCCACGGGCGCCGTGCCGCACGCGGCGAGAAGCACCAGGGAAGAGGCGGCCAGGGCGAGTCGAATCGTGTGCATGGGCAATCCTTGGATGGGATGCCAGGTTGGACGCGCGCCCGGCCGGAATTGGATTCTTACTTGATGAGGTTTTCTTCCTTCATGGCGGCCTGCACCGCGGGACGCGCGGCCACGCGCTTCTGGAACGCCAGCAGGTTGGGGAACGCGGACAGGTCGAGCTTCACGTGGCGCGCCCAGTTGGTGACCGTGAAGAGGTACGCGTCGGCCACCGAGAAGCCATTTCCGAAAAGGTAGTCGCGGCCGGCGAGCTGCTTTTCGACGAGCGCATAGCGCCGGGCGAGGTATTCCAGCTTCTCGGAGCGCGCTTCCGGCGTGGTCTTATCGCTGAAGAGCGGGGAATACGACTTGTGGATCTCGGAATTGATGTAGCCCAGCATTTCCTGCACGCGCGAGCGCTCGAGCGTGCCGCAGGCGGGCACGAGCCCGGATGCCGGCTTCAGGTCGGCGAGGTACTGCACGATCGCGGGCCCCTCGGTGAGGACCTCGCCCGGCGCGATCTCGAGCGCGGGGACGTAGCCCTTCGGATTTACGGCGTAGTAGTCGTTCCCGTCGACGATACTGTGGCTCTTCGTGTCGACCTTGACGAGGTCGAGCGCGATGCCGGCCTCCTTGGCGACGATATGGGGCGAGAGCGAGCAGGCGCCCGGCGAGTAGTAGAGCTTCATGCGGTCATCTCCTAGAGATCGAATACCGAACCCTCGAGTCCGGGGGTTACACGATATCCCGGCTTGGTCTCCTCGACCGCCTGCGCGATGAGCTTGTCGAGGACACCATCGGTGTGCGAAGGGTCGTGGTGGAACGGCACGAGCTGCCGCACCTCGGCGAGCGAGCCGAAGGCCAGGGCCTGGCTGAGCGAGCTGTGTCCCCAGCCGCAGTGGCATGCGTACTCCGGGGAGCTGTACTGGCCGTCGTGGATGAGGAGGTCCGCGTTGGCCGCGAGCGTGCCGCCGGAAGTCCACTCGCGCGGCAGGGACGGAAAGCGCAGCGCCGCGAGCGCCGGCTCGTGATCCGGCAGGTAGGTAAGCACGCGCTTCTCCGGCGACGTGATGCGATATCCGACGGTCGGCCCGGGATGGCACACGAGCGCGGAGCACACCTGGAACTCCCCGATGTCGCACTCGCCATGCGCGACCTCGTGGAAGGTGAGCTTGCACGGCAGCTCGTTGAGATTCACCGGGAAGAGCGGCGCCGAGAGATAGCGTCGCAGGCGCGCCTGTAAACCGAGAGTGGCGCTGCCCGGCCCCCACACGTGCACATCGAAGTCGGGCCGGTAGAGCGGCGCGAAAAAACCGAGCCCCTGGATGTGGTCCATGTGCAGGTGCGTGAGGAGAATGTCCACGCGGCGCACCGATTCCGGAATCGAGGCGGCCATGCGGCGGATCCCGGTGCCAGCGTCGAGAACCAGCATCGTGCCCTGGCGCCCGTAGACGCCCACGCACGAGGTGTTGCCGCCGTAACGCGCCATGTCCGGGTCCGGGGTGGCGAGCGAGCCGCGCGTGCCCCACAGCGTGACGCGCACCTCAGACTTCCCAGAAGATCATCTGCGCGCCGAGGAACTGCCGCGTCTCGCCGATCACCGGGAACGCGGTGATGTTCACGTGCCGCCACTCCCGGTTCCCGCACCGCATCCATACCGTCCGCGAGAAAGGCTTCCTCTCCGAGAGCGCCAGCATGGTGGGGCGGGCTTCCTGGGCGATTGGCTTCCTCTCCTCATCCTCCATCGCGAACAGCGTGCTCCACGTGTCGGCGGCGATCTCGCCGGTTTCCTCGAAGCGCCGGCCGAGAATCACCTCGGCCGACTCGTTGAAGAAGATGAGAGTGCCTTCCGTGTCCACGATGAGGATCGGCATGGCAAGGGTGCTCGCGAATTGCCGCGCGAGGATGATCTGGATCGGCTTGGGGGACGCCATGGCCTTGCCATGCTACGCGGCTATCCCGCGAATGTCTGCCTGCGAGCGAACATTGAGCCAGAGGGCGCGCACCCCCTGAACGATCACGGCCGCCAGCGCCAGTCGCGGACCTCGGGCATGTCCTGGCCGTGCTCGCGGATATAGCGCGTGTGCTCGAGGAGCCTCGCCTCGAGGCTGCGCTTCAGGCGTGCGCCTTTCTCTGCGGACTGCGGCGCGCGGTCGATGGCGTCGATCGCGAGGTGGAAGCGGTCGAGGTCGTTCAGTACCGTCATGTCGAAGGGTGTGGTGATGGTGCCCTCCTCCTTGTAGCCGCGCACGTGGAAGTTGCCGTGATTGGTGCGCCGATAGGCGAGGCGATGGACGAGCGTCGGATAGCCGTGGAAGGCGAAGATGACCGGCCTGTCGCGCGTGAAGATCGCGTCGAACTCCGCGTCGTCCAATCCGTGGGGGTGCTCGCCCGGCGGCTGCAGCTTCATGAGGTCGACCACGTTCACGACGCGCAGCTTCAATTCCGGCAGGTGCTCACGCAGGATCGATGCCGCGGCGAGCGTCTCCAGCGTCGGCACGTCGCCGCAGCAGGCCATCACCACGTCGGGAGCGGCGCCCTCATCGTTGCTCGCCCATTGCCAGACGCCGATGCCCTCGGCGCAGTGACGGGCGGCGGCGTCCATGGCGAGCCATTGCGGCGCCGGGTGCTTGCCTGCCACCACCACGTTCACGTAGTGGCGGCTGCGCAGGCAATGGTCGATCACCGAGAGCAGGCAATTCGCGTCGGGCGGCAGGTACACGCGCACCACCTCGGCCTTCTTGTTCACGACGTGGTCGATGAAGCCCGGGTCCTGGTGCGA
>JBBRQA010000004.1:0-49052 GCA_038227085.1 Burkholderiales bacterium
CGCGACATGGAGATGGTGCAGTTCCATCCGACGGGCCTCCTCGCCGGACCGGGCACGCGCATGACCGGAACCGTGCTCGAGGAGGGCCTGCGCGGCGCGGGCGGCCATCTCCTCAACGGCGCCAGGGAGCGCTTCATGGAGAGATACGACCCGCGCGGCGAGCGCGCCACGCGCGACGTCGTGTCGCGCGCGATCTTCGCGGAGATGCGCGCCGGGCGCGGCACGCCGAACGGTGGCGTGTACCTGTCGATGGGCCACCTCGGTCCCGACAAGGTGCGCGCGCAGTTCAAGGGAATGGTGGAGCGTTGCGACGACTGCGGTTTCGATCTCGCCGGCGGGCTGGTGGAAGTAGTGCCCACTGCGCACTACATGATGGGCGGAGTGGAGTTCCGTGCCGACGGCGCCACCGCGATCCATGGGCTGTTCGCCGCGGGCGAAGACACGGGCGGAGTGCACGGCGCGAATCGCCTCGGCGGCAACGGCGTGGCCAACTCCACCGTGTTCGGCGCGATCGCAGGCGACGCGATGGCCGAGTGGACCGCGCGCGAGGGCGAGTGGCGCGAGCCCGCTGTCGGCGCGCTCGACGAAGCGCGGTCGCGCGCGCGGCGGCCGGTCACCAAATCGGGCGGCAACATCGAGGAGATTCGCGAGGCGCTCTACGCCGTGATGTGGGAGGACGCCGGCATCCTGCGCGACGCGAAGGGCCTCGCCCGCGCCCAGGCGCGCCTGGGCGAGCTCCGCGCGCGCCTCGCCGAAACCGGTGTCTCGGGCGCGGACCTTCGCTACAATCTGACATGGCACGATTGGCTCAACCTGGAGAGCTTGATCGAAGTGAGCGCGGCGATCTGCACGGCGGCCCAAGCGCGCGAAGAATCGCGCGGCGCGCATTTCCGCGAGGACTTCCCGGACACGGGCCCGGTCGTTGGCCTGGAGTATTCACAGGTCCGGCTGGTCGCGGGTGCCCACGAAGTTTCCTTCAAGCCGGTGCAGTTCACGCGGGTTCGCCCCGGCCACTCCCTGATTCCCGCATGAGCGCTTCGAATATCCCGGTGGCGGATCTCGAGCGCGCGATGATGCAGGCGCTACGCAAGAGCGGCGCGAGCAGCGCGATGGCGGAGGCCACCGCGCGCGCGCTCGCCACCGCGGAGATGGACGGCATCGCCTCCCACGGCGCCTCGCGCATCCCCCAATACTGCGGGCACCTGAAGAATGGGCGCGCCACGGGCTCCGCGATCCCGGTCGTTGCGAGCGATTCAAGGGCCGCCGCGCTGGTCGATGCGAAGCAGGGCCTCGCTTTCGAGGCTTGCGCGCTCGCCGTGCGCGAAGCCATCGCACGCGCCAGGGAGTTTGGCGTGGCCTACGTCGCGGTCACCAACAGCAACCACTTCGGTGTCGCGGCCTATCACCTCGAGGCGATCGCGCAGGCAGGCCTCGTCGGCCTGGGCTTCGGCAACTCGCCGGCCGCCATGCCCGCGTGGGGCGGCAAGCGCGCGCTCCTCGGGACCAATCCGATCGCCGCCGCATTTCCGCGCCGCGGCGCCGATCCCCTGGTGATCGACCTGTCGCTCTCGGCGGTCGCGCGCGGCAAGATCATGGTGGCGGCGCGCGACGGCAAGCCCATTCCCGAGGGCTGGGCGATCGACAAGGAGGGCAAGCCCACGACCGACGCGCGCGCGGCCCTCGAGGGCAGCATGCTGCCCGCGGGCGGCGTGAAAGGCGCGATGCTGGCGCTCACCGTCGAGCTCCTGGTGTGCGCGCTGTCGGGCGCGGCCTATGGGTTCGAGTCGGACAGCTTCTTCACCGAGGAGGGGCGGCCCACGCGCATCGGCCAGGCCTTCCTCGCGATCAATCCCGCGGCGCTCGCCGGCAACGAGGTGTTCTACGAGCGCGTCGAGACCCTCGTCGCCGCGATGGTCGAGGATCCCGCCGTGCGCCTGCCGGGTGCGCGCCGCAACGACAACCGCGAGCGCGCGCGGCGCGAGGGCGTGAGCGTGCCCGCCGAGCTCCTCGCGAAGATCCGCGCTCTCGCAGGAGAAGCCGGTGCCTGACGGTTCCCTGAACGTCGAAGCGTTCCAGGCGTGCCTGCGCGCGCCATTCTCCACTCTCGGCATCTCGGCTACCGATACCCACGTGACCGGCATCCGCTTCCTCGCGCCCTCGATCGCCGCGAAGGCGCCGAAGAAGAACACCATCGCTTTCCTCGCCTGCGTGCAGATCCAGTCCTACCTGGAAGATCCGAATTTCGTCTTCGACCTTCCGCTCAAGCTCGCGGGCACCCACCATCGCCTCGCGGTGTGGGAGGCAATGCAGAAGATCACGGTGGGCAAGACGTGCACCTACGGCGAGCTCGCGAGGGACATCGGCTCATCGGCGCGCGCGGTCGGCGGCGCGTGCGGCGCCAACCCGATCCCGGTCGTCGTGCCGTGCCACCGCGTGATTGCCGCGGGCGGCGACATCGGCGGCTTCATGGGGGCGCGCAGCGACGGCTTCGAGCGCGACATCAAGCGCTGGCTCCTGGAGCATGAAGGCGCTCTCTGAGGCCCAGGGCCGCCTCCTCGACCGCTTCGCCGATGGCCTGTGGCTCAACGACGGATTGGCGCGCAACACGCTCGACAGCTATCGGCGCGACGTGACGCAGTTCGCAAACTGGTTCGATGCGCAGCATGGCAAGACGCTCCTCGAAGCGGGTGCGGCGGACCTGCAGCGCCACCTCGCATGGCAGGTCGAGTCGAAGCGCGCCAAGCCGCGCACCACCGGGCGCATGGTGTCGTCGCTGAAGCGCTTCTTCCAGTTCGCCCTGCGCGAGGGGCTGCGCAAGGACGATCCCGCCGCCGAGCTCGAGTCGCCGAAGTTGCCGCGCTCGCTCCCCAAGAGCCTCTCGGAGGCCGAGGTCGAATCGCTCCTCGAGGCGCCCGACGTCGCCACCGCGCAGGGGCTGCGCGACCGCGCGATGCTGGAGACGCTCTATGCGAGCGGGCTGCGCGTCTCGGAGCTGGTCGGCGTGAAGACGATCCAGGTGAGCCTCGACATGAACGTGATCCGCATCCTCGGCAAGGGCTCGAAGGAGCGCCTCACGCCGCTGGGCGAGGAGGCCGCGCAGTGGATCGCGCGCTACCAGCGCGAGGCCCGGCCGGATCTCCTCAAGGGCCGCAAGTCCGAGGCGCTCTTCCTCACGGCGCGCGGCGGCCCCATGACGCGCCAGGCGTTCTGGTCGCTGGTGAAGCGCCACGCGGCCACCGCGGGCATTCGCCAGGCGATCTCCCCGCATACGCTTCGCCACGCATTTGCAACCCACCTCATCAATCACGGCGCGGACCTGCGCGTGGTCCAATTGCTGCTCGGTCACGCCGACATCTCCACCACGCAGATCTACACGCACGTCGCGCGCGAGCGATTGAAGGCCCTGCACCGCAAACATCACCCGCGCGGATAAATGGACATCTCGAATCTCTCGCCTTGGCTCCTGCTGGTGGCGCCCCTCGTCATCGTGGTCGGCTACACCGTGTTTGGCTTGAGCGGCTTCGGCTCCACGGTGATCTCCGTGCCGATCCTCGCGCACTTCCTGCCGGTGTCGTACCTCGTGCCGCTGATGGCGCTTCTCGACCTCGCCTCGGCCACCTTCATGGGAACCACCGGGCGCGAGCACGTCGCGAAGGCGGAGATGAAGCGCATCATCCCCTTCATGTTCGTGGGCTTCGTGCTCGGCGCCACGGTGCTGGTGGGGGTGCCTGACGCCTACCTGCGCACGGCGCTCGGCATCTTCGCCATGACGGTAGGCCTCTCCAGCATTTTCAACCCGACGCTGCACCGGACAATCTCGTCGTGGTGGTCGGTGCCGGCGGGAATCATCGGCGGGGCCATCGCCACCGTATTCGGCGCGGGCGGGCCGATCTACGCCACCTACCTTTCCGGGCGGCTCACCGACAAGACCGAAATTCGATCGACCATGTCGGCGCTCATCTCCATCTCGGCATTCACGCGTGCGGTGGTGTACGCGATCGCGGGCCTGCTGCTGAACGCCGCGATCCTCGGTGGCGCAGCGCTCCTCTCGCCCTTCGTCTGGGTGGGATTGAAGCTCGGTCATCGCATCCACGTCGGCCTCACGCAGCAGCAGATGCGCCGCGCGGTCGGGGCCCTCCTCGTGCTCACCGGCGCCTCGCTTCTCGTGCGCGTTCTTTTCTGATGACCAAGCCCACCGGCACCCCGGCCACCGCTTTCCTCGGGGAGAAGGGCGTGGCCTTCACCGAGCACCATTTCGAGTACGTCGAGCACGGCGGCACGGCGCACACGTCCGCGGCGCTGGGCGTGCCCGAGCACCTTGTCGTGAAGACGCTCATCATGGAAAACGAGAAGGCCGAGCCGCTCGTGGTGCTGATGCACGGCGACCGCAAGGTCTCCACCAAGGCGCTTGCGCGCGCCGCGGGCATGAAGCGCATCGCACCCTGCAAGCCGGAGACGGCGACGCGCCATTCCGGCTACCTCATCGGCGGCACCTCGCCCTTCGGCACGCGCAAGGCCATGCCGGTCTTCCTCGAGCGCTCGGTGCTGGAGCTGCCGCGCATCTACATCAACGGCGGGCGCCGCGGATATCTCCTGGGGATGGATTCGGCAGAGCTGGTGCGCGTGCTTTCCCCCGTGCTTGTTGAGGTGGCCCTGGAGGAGTAACCTCGCGCCCAAACTCGAGTCAACAAGGGAGGCGCGATGAGCACCACGGGTCCCATGGCAAATGCCGCGGTCGCGGCCGACGAAAACCTCAAGCTGGTCCTTCCCGGAAAATCCGTGGCCGCGGGCCAGGGCGTGAGCTGGATCGGCGCCGGATGGAAGCTCTTCGCCAAGGCGCCGCTCATGTGGATCGTGGCGCTCATCATCCTCGTGGTGATCGCGGTGGTGGTGAACATCGTGCCGATCATCGGCCAGATCGCCTTCCAGATCGCGACACCGGTCTTCTACGGCGGCCTTTTCGTGGCGTGCCGGTCGCTCGAGCGCGGCGGGGATTTCGAGCTCGAGCACATCTTCGCCGGGTTCAAGACGCAGCTCGCCAACCTCTGCATCCTGGGCGCGATCTTCCTCGTCGGCATGCTGGCGCTGTTCGTGGTGTTCGCCTTCTTCGCGGGCTTCGGGATCCTCGGCGCGATGCTTACCGGCAGCACCGAGGACATCGGGCCGGCGCTGGTCGCCTCCGGATTTTCCATCATGTTGGGCGGGCTCGTCATGCTGGCCCTCATGGTGCCGCTGCTGATGGCCTACTGGTTCGCCCCCGCGCTGGTGATCATGCACGGCCTGGGCGCGTGGGAGGCGATGAAGGCGAGTTTCGGAGGCTGCCTGCGCAACATCATCCCGACCCTGCTCTACGGGATCGTGATGCTGGTGCTCTTCGTCGTCGCATCGATCCCGCTGGGGCTGGGGCTCCTGGTGATGATCCCGCTCTCGTTCACCAGCACCTACGCGGCGTATCGCGACATCTTCACCGAGGATTCGACCCCGGCGTCCGCGGTAGCGATGGCGTAGACGAGCGCCCGAGAAGCGTCAGCGCGTGGGACAGGGATCACTCGCCCGGATCGCGCCGGCGCTCGAGGGTGACGCCCACCTTGCGCACGTTGCGGATGTGGCCCAGCTTCGCGACCGAAAGCCGCACCCACGGCGCCTTGAAATCGTTGGTGACGATGCCGCACACGTGCTCGGCGAGCGCCTCGAGGAGCTTGAACTTGCGCTGCCCGAGGTCCTTCGCGATGCGCTCGACCACCTCGCCATAATGGACCGTGTCGTGGATGTTGTCGGTGCGCCCGACCTCGTTGCCCGGGATGCCGATCTCGATCTCCATCTCGAGCGTCTGGGCGCGCTGCTTCTCCCACTCGTAGATTCCCACCCAGGCGTCGACGCGGAACTCGCGGATGAAGATCGTATCCATGGGCGGGTATTGTAAAGTACGGCCATGACGGCGTTCCTCCATGCGCTGGGTGGCTATCTCGTCGGATCGATCCCGTTCGCGGTCCTGGTGAGCCGCGTGATGAGGCTTCCGGACCCACGCACCTACGGCTCGGGGAATATCGGCGCGACCAACGTGTTGCGCTCAGGGCACCGGATCGCGGCCCTCCTCACTCTGGTAGGAGATGCGGGCAAGGGTTGGGCGGCGGTTCTGGTAGCGCGCGGGCTGGGCGCGGGCGACGAGTTCCTCGCGTTGGTGGCAGTCGCCGCCTTCCTGGGGCATGTATTCCCGGTGTGGCTGCGGTTCCATGGCGGCAAGGGTGTGGCCACGGCGGGGGGCGTGCTGATCGCCTTGGACTGGCGCCTGGGATTGGCTGTAATCGTGGTGTGGCTGACAATTGCGGTCGTGAGCCGGTATTCTTCCCTCGCGTCGATCGTCGCGGCCGTCTTCACGCCGGTGGCCGCGTGGTATTTCGGGGCGGCGGGCCCGGTGCTCGCCGCAGTGCTGGCGATGAGCGTGGTGCTGGTCGCCCGGCATCGCGCGAACATCGCCAAGCTCGTGCGCGGCGAGGAAAGCAGGATCGGCGACAAGAAATCCGCCGCGAGCGCCAATTGAGGAGAGCGTACCGCCCATGAGCCACCCCGACGCCGCCGACGACCTCGACTTCACCGCGCCCGCGACTCCGACGCCGCCTCCCACGCCGGAGAAGATGGCGACCGCCCGCAAGGAAGCGAGCACCGGCAGCCCCCAACTCGCCAAGACCGGCTTCTACGTGGCGATGGCGAGGAACGCCGGCGGGCGCGTCACCCCGCGCAACGGATCACGCCATTCCATCTTCATCATCGAGGACGACAAGAGCCTCTCCGAGCTGGTGGGCGAGGTGCTCGCCAAGGGTGGCTTCCTCACGCGCTTCGCGAGGAACCGCGCCGAGATCAACAACGAGTTCAACAAGCCGCCGCTGCCGGACCTGGTCCTGCTCGACGTGAAGCTTCCCGATGCCGACGGCTTCCAGATCCTCGAGCGCATCCGCGGCAACCAGAAGATCAAGAACCTGCCGGTGATCATGATGACCGGCAAGTCCGAGGTCACCGACGTCGCGCGCGGGCTTTCGCTCGGCGCCGACGGCTACGTGACCAAGCCCTTCAAGATCAGCGGGCTGGTGCAGGCCGTGAATACCGTGCTGGGGATCGAGGAGAAGTCCTAGCGCCGCGGCGGGTAGCGCCACCAGGTCCACGCGACCAAGGCGCCGAAAGCCACGTAGATCGCCGTGAACACCCATGGCGGCCAGTTCCAGTAGAGCCACGCGTGGATCCAGCGCTGGATGAAGCCTTCGTCCGAAGTGTTGCCGCGCAGCGCGTCCTCCCAGATCGTGAGAGGGCACATGAAGCCGAGCGCCGATTCGGCCACGACGAATGCGATCGCGGCGAGATGCGCGCCTCGCATCCACGGGTTGAATGCGAAGCGCCTGCCGAGCGCCGCGCCGATCCAGACGGCGGGAAGCGCCAGGACCACGAAGGCCACGAACGCCGCGTGCGCGACGAGGATCGCGTCGGCGAGCATGCCGCCGCTCACGTTACACCGCACGAGCGCGCGATCAGTTCGATATCGTGGTTCATGCTCATCGGTCCGTCATATTCGCAGGAAGTATAGGGAAATGGCTTTGCCCCGCGACAGCTTCGATTGACCAGGCCGTTTACTGCATTCAGAATCAACTGCGTTATGAACGGGCGTAATCCGCGAGAAAGTTATCGACGGAGGCAAATGAAAAGAACGCTCTTGCTTGTCCTCTGCCTCCTGCCGCCGCATGTGCCGGCAGCTTCGGCCACCTGGAGCTCGAGTAGCAAGGATTTTGGCGAAAGCCGCTCGGATTTCACGATGCGCGAAGTCGAGAGGCGCGCCCGCTCGTCGCTGGTGCAGCTCGACATCAAGAACATAGGCGGCTCCGTCGGCTCCTCGATGATAATCGCCTGCATGATGGCGCGCCTCGCCGAGGAGCATGGTGGCTATCGCTACCTCGTCAAGGATGATTCCCGCCCCGGAAATCCCGGGCAGATGCTGGTGGGGTTTTCGCACAAGCCGCACGAGAAGCCGCAGTCCATCGACCCGGAGTTGCCGGCTACCGCCATGGAGGTGGACCTCGACAAGGCCTTCGGCGGCTCGATCCCCAAGCTTTACGAATCGCACCTGGGAAACGAGATCGAGGCGCGCCACGCCGCACGCCTCGACGAAGCTACCGACGTCGTGGAGAAAGCCATCGCGGGGCGATTAGGGTCTGGGGCCGTGGACGGCAAGATCCAGGTGCACGTCGCCGCCGTTCGCCGCTGAGTGAATTCACCGGAGTCTGCGTTAAAAGAATCTCGATGGTTCCCTGGAGAATGCCTGAATGAAGCTTTCAAGAATCTTAGCGCTATCGGCCCTGTTCGCTTTTGCGCTTCCGGCGCTCGCCGACTATCCGGCTCCGCGGGAAGGAAGCTGGGAGGTGAAGGACTTCCGCTTCCACACGGGCGAGACGCTCCCCGGGATGCGCATGGCGTACCGCACCATTGGCGCGCCGACCGGAGAGCCGGTGCTGGTGCTGCACGGCACCGCGAGCTCGAGCGCCGCGGTGCTGACGCCGGGCTTTGCCGGCGAGCTCTTCGGCCCGGGCCAACCGCTCGACGCCACGAAGTACTACATCATCATTCCAGACGCGGTCGGCCACGGAAGGACGAGCAAGCCCTCGGACGGGCTGCGCACCAAATTCCCGAGGTACAACTACGACGACATGGTCGACGCGGAGTACCGGCTTCTCACCGAGCACCTCGGGGTGAAGCACCTGCGCCTCGTCATAGGCAACTCGATGGGCGGCATGCAGGCGTGGATCTGGGCGCAGAAATATCCGGGGACGATGGACATCGCGGTCCCGATGGCGTCGCTCCCCACGCAGATGGCGAGCCGCAACTGGATGCTGCGCCGGCTGATCACCGACTCGATCCGCAACGACCCGGAGTGGATGGGCGGCAACTACACGAAGCAGCCGAAGAGCGCGCAGTTCGCGTCGGTGTTCTTCGCCATCGCCACCAACGGCGGCAACCAGGCGCTCTACAAGGCTGCGCCCACGCGCGAGAAGGCCGATGCGCTGCTCGATGCGCGCCTCAACGCTCCCTTCACCGCGGACGCCAACGACGTCCTCTATCAATGGGACTCGTCGCGCGACTACGATCCCTCGCCGGGCCTCGAGCGCATCCAGGCGACGCTGCTCGCCATCAACGCTGCCGACGACGAGCGCAATCCGCCGGAGACGGGGGTCATGGATCGCGAGATCAAGCGCGTGAAGCATGGCCGCGTGCTGCTGATCCCGGCCTCGACCGAAACGTCCGGCCACGGCACGACGGGAAATGCGAGGTTCTACAAGAAGGAGCTCGCGGAGCTGCTCGAGTCAGCCCCCCGTACGGGGCCCTGACGCTCCCTTTCGCCACTCGCCTGGCGGCACGCCGAACTCGCGTTTGAACGCCCGGCTGAAAGCCGCCTCCGACTCGTAGCCGCTGCGCTCGGCTATGCGCACGATCGCCTCCCCCCCGGCGCGCAGCGCCTGCGCCGCGAGCGCGAGGCGCCAGCGCGCGAAGTATTGGATCGGCGGCTCGCCTACCAGCGCCACGAAGCGCTCGGCGAGTGCCGAGCGCGAAAGCGCCACCTCGCGCGCGAGCTCTTCCACCGTCCACGCGCGCGCCGGCGATCCATGCATCAGGGCCAGCGCACGCCCGATGTGCGCGTCGCGCACCCCCGCGAGCCAGCCCTTGCCCCCGGGCGGCAGGTCCTCGACATAGCGGCGCAGCGCCTCGACGAACATGAGCTCGGAGAGTTTGGCGAGCATCGACTCGGCGCCCGGGCGCGACGCCATCGATTCGCGCACGCCCATTTGCAGCAGCTCGCGCAGCATCGCCGATGCCGGGCCGTCGCCGATCGGGATGCGCAGCACGCGCGGCAGGGCTTCGAAGAGCGGGCGGCACGCGCTGCGGCTGGAGGCGATGTAGCCGCACACGAAGCGCGTGGTCGCCCCGCCCCCGCCGTGGCGCAGCTGGACGAAGTCGGCGTCATCCGCCGGAGGGTCCGCGCCGAAGAGGGTGTCCGCCCCCATCGGCGTGAGCGTCACGTCGCTGCCGAGGAGGTGGCGATCATCCTGCGGGATCAGGATCACGTCGCCCGCGGCCACGTCGAGCACCTCACCGCCGTCGGCGAGCCGCACCTTGCAACGCCCCTCGGTGAGAAAGTGGAAGAACACGACGTGGGAACCGGCGAGCCGCTGCCGCACGCTCGCCACGCTGCACTCCCCGCGAATGCACCAGGGCGCGGTGAATTCCGCGTTGAGGTAAACCGCGCCCTCGAGGCGCACCGACTTCAGGACATCGGACAGGGCATCCATGGCTTTTCGGTCAAGAGAAGCGGAGCTTCGGCCAACACGGGGGGACGGACGATTCGGATACTAGCGTACCAACCGAAAGGACGACTATGAACGCGACATCCCAGCAAGGCAGCTGCTTTTGCGGCTCCGTGGAATTCACCGTCACCGGCGAGCCTGCCGCCATGGGCTACTGCCACTGCGAATCCTGCCGCAAATGGTCTGCCGCGCCCGTCAACGCATTCACCTTGTGGAAGCCCGACGCGGTGCGCGTCACCCGCGGCGCGGACCAGATCGGCGAGTACCACAAGACGGAGAAGAGCCATCGCAAGTGGTGCAAGGCGTGCGGCGGCCACATCTTCACCGAGCATCCGCTGTGGGGCGTCACCGATGTCTACGCGGCGAGCATCCCGGGCTTTCCCTTCAAGGCGGGCCTGCACGTGAATTACCAGGAGACGAAGCTGCGCATGAAGGACGGTCTGCCGAAGATGAAGGACATGCCCAAGGAGATGGGCGGCAGCGGCGTCACGCTGGAGGAATAAGATAGCCGGATGCTCGAGCTCCGGCCCACCTGCGAGAACTGCAACAAGGCGCTGCCGCCCGACGCGGCGGAGGCGCGCATCTGCAGCTACGAGTGCACCTTCTGCGCCGCGTGCGTGGAAGGTGTCCTTGCGAACGTCTGCCCCAATTGTGGCGGCGGTTTCGTCGCGCGCCCGGTGCGTCCTGCGCGCGACTGGAAGTCCGGCAATTTCCTCGGCAAGGATCCCGCGGGCACGAAGGTGAAGCACCGCCCGGTGGATGCGGCGGCGCATGCGCTATTCTCGAAGGCGATCCGGGCGATCCCGCCCGAGAAGCGTTGACGGGAAATCCATTGCCCTGCGAAGAGTGCCGCGAGCTGACCACCCACGCCTTCCGCACGTCGGACGATCTACTGCACGCGATCCGGCTCGCGACGGAGGAGGTCGATCGAGGAGTGCTTCGCCGCGTTTCGGCGCGCAGTCTCGCCGCGGCGGAGCAGGAAGCGCTCGATTCCTCCCTGACCAGCGGCGCGCTTCCCAATAACGTGAGCTATCTATTCCGCTGCGAAGTCTGCGGCGACGAGTTCACCCTGCAAGCGGACACGGAGACCGGGCAGGGCGGTTGGACTCGGGAAGAAAAGCCGGGGAGCTCCAATCCATGACACGCCTCGTTCTGTCTATCGCGTGTGCGCTGCTCGCCGCATGTGCCAGCGCGCCGGTCGCCGATGTCGCACCGAAGGGCGCGCTGCGCGTTGCCATCGGGGTGGGGCCGGCCCCGTCTCCTTTCTGGGCGACGCGCGATCCGGCGTCCGGAAAGCCCCGCGGCGTGACCGTGGACCTCGCACAGGCCGCCGCCCAGAAGCTGGGCGTCGCGCTGCAGCTGGTCGAATACCAGAACTCCGGCGAGATCACCGCCGCGGCCTCGAAGGAAGCCTGGGACATCTCCTTCATGCCGCGCGATGCCGAACGCGACAAGTATGTCGACCAAGGACCCGCTTACGTGATCTACGAGAGCTCGTACCTAGTGCGCGCGGGCTCCGACATTCGCACCTCGGCGGAAGTGGATCGCGCCGGCGTTCGCGTGGGCGCGGTCGAGGGCACGAGCACATCGCGTACGGTCGCCAGGTCGCTCAAGAACGCGACGCTCACGCTGTACCCGAAGCCCGATGGGGCGATTGAGATGCTGGGGCAGGGACGCCTCGATGCGATCGCCATGGGACGCGAGTCGCTCGCGGATTTCGCGAAGAAGATGCCGGGCACTCGGCTCCTCGACGAAGTGATCCAGACTACGGGCGTCGTGGTGGTCGTGCCGAGGAATCGCCCGGCCGCGCGCGAGTGGGCGGCGCGCTTCCTCGAGGAGGCGAAGGCCGACGGCACGGTGCGCCGCGCGCTCGACAATGGCGGATTCGTGAATGCCACGGTGGCCCCGGCACGCTGAGGCCACACTCGAGCCCCACAATGCCGAGGAGGCTATTCATCGCTGGGCATTTTCGCGCGGCCGAACTTGCGCGGGACGACGTCGCCCTCCTGTAGCGCTTCTACGAGCTCACCCGAATATCATCGGATCGTGTCGCGCGACCACCCCGATTCGCCCCTGGCCGCTACTTGAGCAGCGTCTGCTTCACGAACTCCACGGTCGCGTAGAACTGGTAGTCCGCGTTCGGCTTCCTGGCGAAGCCGTGTCCCTCGTCGTTGGCCATCATGAACCACACCGGCGTGCCGCTCTTCTTCAGGGTGGCCACGATCTGCTCCGCCTCGGTGTAGGGCACGCGCGGATCGTTGCGCCCCGCCACCACGAATAGCGGCTTGGTGATTTTCGCGGCGTTGTTGAGAGGCGCGATCGATTCCATGAATGCGCGCATGGCGGGATCGCGCTCGTCGCCGTACTCGACGCGGCGCAGGTCGCGGCGATAGCTCTCGGTGCGCTCGAGGAAGGTCACGAAGTTGGAGATCCCCACTACGCTCAACGCCCCGGCGATGCGCTCGGCGAAATGAAACGCGCACGCGAGCGTCATGTATCCGCCGTAGCTCCCGCCGCTGATCGACACGCGCGCGGAGTCGAGATTGGGCTGCGTCGCGATCCAGTCGAGGAGCGCCCCGATGTCCTTCACCGAATCCTCGCGCTTCATCCCGTCGTCGAGCTTGAGGAAGGTCTTGCCGAAGCCCTCTGAGCCGCGCACGTTGGGATAGATCATCGCCACGCCCAGCTCGCTCACGAAATAGTTGTTGCGGCCGATGAAGCCGGGGCGCGCCTGGGATTCGGGGCCGCCGTGGATGTTGATGATCACCGGTCGCTTGCCTTCGAAGCGCGCCGGCGGCTGGTAGAGGAAACCCGCGATCTCGCGCTCGTCGAAGCTCTTCCACTTGACGAGGCGCGGCTCGACGAACTCGCTGCTGTTCAGCTGCGAGTTGTTGCCGTTCGTCCAGCGCGTGAGCTTGTTGGCCTTGAGGTCGTAGGAGAACACGTCTCCCGCGGAGCGCGCCGAGCTCATGTGGAAGGCGACCTCGCTCGACTTCCCGCGCCACGCGAGCCCGCCGATCACGCCCTGCACCAGCGGGGGCCGCGGCAGCTCCTTCATCGTGCCGATGTCGAAGAAGCGCAGCACGTCCGCGCCGCGCTCGTTGGTGATGAATGCGATGCGATTCACGTCGAACGAGATGTCGTAATCCTCGACGTCGTACTGGAGGTTCGGTGTCAGCAGGCGCTCCTTGCCGCCGTTGAGCGGCAGGTACGCGAGGCGCCGGAATTCACTGCCCTTGTCGGTCGTCGTGAAGAGCCCCTTGCCGTCGCGGGAGAAATGCGTCTCTCCCCAGAAGATGGGATCGCCCTTGGAGGCCGGGGTGACCCGGCGCTTGCGCCCGCTGGCGACGTCCATCACCCAGATATACGACTCGTTCGCCGACTTGTACTCGATGAAGGAGAGCTGCTTGCCGTCCTCGGAGAAGCGGAAGCCGAACCATCCGCCGCCCTCCAGCTTCGCCACGACGCGGTCGGATTCGGGCTTGAGCGGATCCATCACGTGCACCGTGGTTCGCGCGGTGCGGGCAGCGTTGCTCTTGTATATGGGCTGCGTGATGAAGACGATGCGATCCCCCGCGCGCGTCCATTCGAGCGAGGAGGCGCGCTCGCCCTCGGGGCTCAGCGCCGTGACTTCCTTGCTCGTCATGTCGTGGCGGTAGATGCGGTAGACCTCGTTGCCACCCTCGGCGCGACTGAAGAGGAAATATTCGCCGGTGACGGGTTGGAACGTCGCGGTGGGCACGGCGTCGGGAAAATCGGTGAGGGGAATCGGGGTGACGCCAGGCTCGGTGACGAGGTGCGCCTGGTCGGTCGAGGTGAGGCGCCGGCGGACCAGCATCTCGCGGCGCGACGGATGCCACGAGAGCATGGCCTGCACGCGGAAGTCGCCATAGGGCGCGAGCTTGGCGGCGATCTCCCCGGAAATCGGCGGAACGCCGTCGAGCACGAGGCTCGGCGGTGGCGCGAGCGTATCGCTTTGTGCGTGGGCGGCTGGTGCGGCGAGGAGAGCGGTGACGAGGGCGATTGCGTGCTTTTTCATTTTTCTTTGTTGGGGATGGACATCGGGCGGCTCGGGTCGGAGCACCACTCGCTCCAGGAGCCGGGATAAAGCTTGCCGCCCGGCAGCCCGGCGAGCTCCATCGCGAAGATGTTGTGGCATGCGGTCACGCCGGAGCCGCACATGTGCACCGTTTGCGACGGCCCCATGCCGGCGAGGAGCGTCTCGTATTCTTCGCGCAGCTGCTCGGGCGCCTTGAAGCGCCCACCCGGAGAGAGATTGTTCTGCCAGAAGTGATTGACCGCGCCGGGGATGTGCCCCGCCACGGGATCGATCGGCTCCTGCAGCCCCGCGAAGCGATTCTGCGCGCGCGCGTCGAGGAGCTTCACCGAGGGATCCTCGCGGAAGCGCTCCACGAAATGCGCATCCACGGTCGATCCGAGGTGGGGGCGCGGCATGAAGGCGCCCGTGCGTTGCGCAGGGACTTCCGTCGTGACCGGCCGCCCCTCTTTCTCCCACAGCGGAAAGCCGCCGTCCAGGAGCGCGACGCGCTCGTGCCCGAGCCAGCGCAGCATCCACCACAGGCGCACGGCGAAGTTTCCGGAGAGGTCGTCGTACACGACGACCCGTGTCCGCGGCGTCACGCCGCGTGCGTTCAGCTTCGCGGCGAAAGTTTCGAGGTCGGGCAGCGGGTGGCGGCCGTTCTTGCCGGTCTTGGCGCCTGACCGATCTTCGTCGACATGGAGGAAATACGCGCCGGGAATGTGGCTCGCCGCGTAGGCGCGCCGCCCCTTCTCGAGGTCGCCCATGTCGTGGCGCGTGTCGAACACGATCCATTGCGGGTCGGCGAGGTGGCGGGCGAGCTCTTCGGGCGAGACCAGGATCGTTTCCATGGGCGAAGTCTAACGGGTTGACACCCCGTAACGTCCTATATAGGATTATAGGATTCAACGGGAGGCCGCCATGATCGTCGAGGAGCGCACGTACACCGCCCTGCCGGGCAGGATGATGGAGTACATCGGCATGTACCAGGCCGAGGGCCTCGCAATCCAGCGGCCCATCCTCGGCAACCTGGTGGGCTACTTCACCAGCGAGATTGGCGCCCTGAACCAGATCGTCCACATGTGGGCGTACGAGGACCTCGCCGATCGCGCCGCGCGCCGCGCCACGCTTCTCTCGGATGCGCGCTGGAAAGCCTACTCGTCCAAGGTCACCCCGCTCCTGCTCAACCAGGAGAACCGCATCCTCGTCCCCACCCCCTTCTCGCCGTGGGCGAAGGGCCCCGCGTACTAGGAGAAGCGCCTTGAAGATCAAAGATGTCATTGCCCACCAGCTCCTGGTCGCCGTCGACGAGCCTTTCACCTCCGCTCGCGGCCAGTACTACAAGAGCAAGGGCGCATGCGTGGTCGAGATCGTGACCGACGAGGGCATCATCGGCTGGGGCGACTGCTACGGCCCGGCAGCGGTGTCGCGCGCGGTGATCGAGAGCGTCTACAAGCCGGCCCTGATCGGCCTCGACCCGTTCAACGTCGAGCCCATCTGGGAGATGCTCTACAACAAGATCAAGGACTACGGCCTCTCGGGCATGACAATCTCCGCTCTCTCCGGCGTGGACATCGCGCTCTGGGACATCATCGGAAAGGCGCTGGACCAGCCCGTCCATCGCCTCATCGGCGGCGCCTTCCGCACCAGGGTGCAGGCCTACGCCACCGGCTTCTACTTCAAGAACTTCGATCGCCTGAACGAAGAGGCCGTCGAAGAGGCGATGAAGTACAAGGAGCAGGGATTCAAGGCGATCAAGATGAAGATCGGCCTGGGCAACCATCGCAAGGACATCTCGCGCGTCGAGGCGGTGAGGAACGCCGTGGGCGACGACGTCGACATCATGGTCGACGCCAACCACTCGTTCACCGTGCCGCAGGCGATCACCATCGGCCGCGAGCTCGAGCGCCTGCACGTGGCGTGGTTCGAGGAGCCGATCTCCCCCGAGGATAACGAAGGCTACGTGGAAGTCACGCGCGCCCTCGACATCGCCATCGCGGGCGGCGAGAACGAGTTCACCAAGTACGGCTTCAAGCGCATCCTGCAGGCGCGCTCCATGGACATCGTGCAGCCCGACGTATGCGCGGCCGGCGGCATCACGGAGTGCAAGAAGATCGCAGCCCTCGCCCAGGCGTCCGCGACCGCCTGCGTGCCGCACGCGTGGGGCACCGCGATCGGCCTCGCCGCGACGATCCACTATCTCGCCTCGCTCCCCGAGACGCCGGCGTGCCTCTTCCCCGTCTCGCCGCTCCTCGAGTATGAGCAGACTTTCAACCCTTTCCGTGACCACCTTGCCAAGGAGCCCATCGGCCACAATGGCGGCTTCGTCGACGTCTCGATGAAGCCGGGCCTGGGCATCGAGGTCGATCGCGCGATCCTCGAAAAGTACCGCGTGAAGTAAGGACGATCCCATGGTTCGCCCGAAGGTCCTCCTCACCAACCCCATCGACCCGATCGGCATGAAGATCCTCGAGGCGGCGGCCGACGTCACGACCGCGCCCGACGCCAGCGCCGCCACGCTGAAGAAAATGGTGTCAGGTACGGATTTGCTGGTGGTGCGCGCCTTCCTGCCCCCGGACATCTTCGATGCGCCCAACCGTCTGCGTGGCGTGGTGCGCCACGGCGTGGGCCTCGACATGATTCCGATGGAGTCCGCCACCGCGCACGCTATTCCCGTCGCCAACGTGCCGGGCTCGAATGCGCAAGCCGTGGCCGAGCATGCGATCGCCGGGATGCTGCTCATCGCACGGAAGATTCACGCGATGGACCGCGACCTTCGCGACATCGATTGGCCCAGCGCCCGCAAGCATGGCGACGCATCGACCGAGGTATTCGGCCGCACGCTGGGTGTGGTCGGCATGGGCAACGTCGGCACGCGGGTGGCCGAGATCGCCTCCGCCGGCTTTCGCATGAACGTGCTCGGCACGCCCACCCGCAGCCGCACGCTTCCCGCGTTCGTCGAGTCCGCGGACGTCGACCGCATCTTCAAGGAGAGCGACTTCATCGTGCTCGCCTGCCCTCTTACCGCCGAGACCCGCCACCTCGCCAACGCCGCGCGCCTCGCGCACATGAAGCGCGGCGCTGCGATCGTGAACGTCTCGCGCGGCCCGGTGATCGAGGAGGCGGCGCTGGTCGAGGCGTTGCGCTCGAAGCGCATCCGTGGCGCCGTGCTCGACGTCTTCGAGCACCAGCCGCTCGCCCGCGATCATCCCTTCCTCGCGCTCGACAACGTGATCGTCACTCCGCACGCGGCCGGCATCACCGAGGAGAGCATGAAGAACATGAGCAAGGGCGCGGCCGAGGACGCCGTGCGCCTCCTCGCGTTCGAGCGCCCGCGCAACTTCTGCAATCCCGAAGTGTGGGAGCGGCACATGGAGAAGTCATGGATCTGAAGATCACCGACGTCACCGCATTCCCGGCCTCCTTCCCGGTGAAGAAGCCGGTGACCCTCGGCATCGGGCGCGCGGTGAAGCGCGACGCGGTCGTCGTGCGCGTCACCACCGCGGGCGGCATCGTCGGCTGGGGCGAGGCGCACCACGGCCGTTGCCCGGGCGCGATCGCGAAACTTATCGACACGACGATGCGCCAGCTCGTGGTCGGCATGGATGCGAGCGACGTGGTCGGCATCTGGTCGCGAATCTACAAGATGCAGCTCGCGAGCCACGGCATGGGCACCGCCGCCGCGCTCGCCATGAGCGGCATCGATCTCGCTCTCTGGGATATCCGCGGCAAGGCGGTGGGCTGGCCGGTCTACAAGCTCCTCGGCGGCAAGTCGCGCGAGATCCCCGCCTATGCGGGCGGCATCTCACTCGGCTACCAGGAGCCCGCGCAGCTCAATGACGAGATCCGGGGGCTGCTCGCGCGCGGCTTCAAGGCGGTGAAGCTGCGGGTTGGCGACACGGTTGCCAACGACATCATGCGAGTCGAGGCGGTGCGCAAGGCGTTTCCCGATCTCGTGCTCCTCGCCGACGCGAACACCGCGTACACAGTGGACGACGTGCGCGGCGTGATGCCGGCCCTGGAGGCCAACCGCGTGCGCTGGCTCGAGGAGCCGTTCGCGCCCCATGACCATCGCAGCTACATGGAGGCCGCCAGGCTCGGCCGCGTGCCGCTCGCCGCGGGCGAGAACCACTACACGCGCTACGAATTCACGCGCGTCATCGAGGACGGCGCGATCACCATCCTGCAGCCCGACCTTTCCAAGACCGGCGGCATTACCGAGGCAATGCGCATCGCGGCGATGGCCTCGGGATGGAAGCTGCAGATCAACCCGCACACGCTCCTCACCGGAATCAACATGGCGGCGAGCATCCATTTCCTCGCGTCGATCGACAACGGCGGCTTTTTCGAAGCCGACGTCGCCGCCGAGAACCCGTTCCGCGACGAGCTCTGCAACCCGGCGCTTACCGTGAGCGCGAACGGCACGGTAAAACCACACGAAGCGCCCGGACTCGGTGTCGAAGTCGACGAAAAATTCCTGCGAGCCTATCCGCTCATCGACGGGCCTGCCTACGTCTAAACCGGGGTCAGACCCCGCTCCGACCCTGGTCTGTCCCTGGTCTGTCACCGGTTAGGAGGTGAGTGATGAAGTTCCGTGCAGCAGTTCTCCACGAGGTCGGCAAGCCCGTCGTCGTCGAGGAGGTCGAGATCGGCGCGCTTGGCCCCGGCGACGTGCTGGTGCGCATCGGCGCGACGGGCCTCTGCCACACCGATCTCGAAGTGAAGCAGGGCTCGCTCGTGCGCCCGTTGCCGATCGTGCTCGGCCATGAAGGCGCGGGGACCGTTGAAGCCGTCGGCAAGGACGTGACGAGCGTCGCGGTCGGCGACCACGTCGTGTGCTCGTGGAACCCGAGCTGCGGCCATTGCTTCTACTGCGAGGCCGACCAGCCGATCCTTTGCGAGCCGATCAACCATCATCATCCTCTCGGCCATCTCCCCGACGGACGATCGCGCCTCACGCTGCGTGGCAAGCCGGTCAATCATTTGATGATGGTGTCGTCCCACGCCGAATACTGCGTGCTGCCGGAAGCCGGCGCGATCAAGGTGGCGAAGGAAATCCCGTTCGACCGCGCCTGCCTCATCGGCTGCGCGGTGATGACGGGCTTCGGCGCCGCCACCAATATCGCGCCCGTCAGGTTCGGCTCGACCGCGGTCGTGATCGGCTGCGGCGGTGTGGGCCTTTCCGCGATCCAGGGCGCCGCGTCGCGCCAGGCCGCGCAGGTCGTCGCCATCGACATGGACGACCGCAAGCTCGCGAGCGCAAAGCTTTTCGGCGCGACACATGTAGTCAATCCCCTGCGCGTCGATGCGGCGACCGCGCTTCGCGACATGACCCATGGCCGCGGCGCGGACTTCACCTTCGAGGCCGCCGGCAACGAGAAGGCGATGCGCCTTGCCATGGAGGTCACGCGCCAGGGCGGGGACGTGGTGTTGCTGGGCAAGGTGCCGGTGAACGATGATGTGAAATTCCGCTGGGGCTCGCTGATGGGCGAGAAGCGCATCACGCGTTCGTCCTACGGCGGCGCGCGCCCGCATCGCGATTTCCCCGCGCTCGCGCGTGCCTACCTCGAAGGCCACCTCAAGCTGGATGAGCTCATAACGCAGCGCATTCCGCTCGAGCGCATCAACGAGGGCTACGGCGCGCTGGAGCGCGGCGAAGTCCTGCGATCAGTGGTGGTGTTCGATTCGCGATGAAGCACGCGCCGCTCCAGCCCTGGCAAGTCGATGCGGAGCATCGCGCCGCGGAGCTCGGCACGCTCGCGCTGGAAAGCGGCGCTTCCATCGCCGACTACCGCCAGACGTATGTCACGCATGGCTCGCTCGACGCCGCGCGCTCGAACGTCGTCCTCATCCTCCCCGCGATCACCTCGAATCACCATCGCCTCGACTTTCTCCTCGGCTCCGGACGCGCGCTCGATCCGGCGCGCTGGTTTGTGATCGCAGTCGATGCGATCGGCAACGGCCACGCGACCTCGCCCAGCAACAGCCGCCAGCAGCCGCGCATGCGCTTTCCGCGCTTCGGCATCCGCGACATGGTGTCCGCGCAGCATCGCCTCCTCACCGAGCATCTCGGCATCGAGCGCGTGCATGCGGTGATCGGCGCCTCCATGGGCGGCATGCAGGCACTGCAGTGGGCGGTGAGCCATCCGGCGTTCATGGATAGGGTCGTCGCGATGACCCCCATGGCGCGCACCTCCGCGTGGTCGATCGCGGTGAACGAGGCGACGCGTTCATGCCTGCGCGCCGACCGTGCGTGGAGCCCCGACGGATTCGCGTCGGCGCCCGAGGCAGGGTGGCGCGCCTGGGTCGCGGTGCAGCATGTGCTCGCCGCGCGTTCGCCGCAGGCGCTCGCCCATGACTTCCCGAATCCGCCTGACGTGCTCCCGTGGATCACGCAGCGCCAGCAGGCGTGGCGCGACGCGGGCTTCGACGCGCACGATTTCCTCTACCAGTCGTGGGCCTATGACGCGCACGACGTCGGCGCGACGCCCGGCTTCACCGGCGATTGGCGCCGCGCTCTCGCGTCGGTGAAGGCACGCGCTCTGGTACTGAGTCCCGTGCTCGATCTCTACAATCCTGCCGAGTGCGCCGCGGAGGCCGCGCAGGCGATATCCGGCGCGCGCTACGTCGTGATCCCCTCGCGCGAAGGCCACCAGGCTGCCAACGTGTCGAGCGCTGAGGACGTCGCGTTCGTGAACCGCGAAATCGAGGGGTTTCTGCAGCGATGAAAGCGATCCCCAGCGAAATGGCGGAGCTGCGCGACCTCATGCGCGGTCCGGACAGCGGCGCGCCGAAGTACCTGCGACTTCGTAATTCCCTCGCGGCGGCGATCGCCGAAGGGCGCTGGAAGTCCGGCGCCAGGATTCCCACCGAGGATCGCCTCACCGAGGCGACCGGCCTCAGTCTGGGTACCGTGCAGAAGGCGCTGCGCGCCCTTGCCGACGAGGGCCTGGTCGTCCGCCGGCAGGGCATGGGCACCTTCGTCGCGAGCGGCGAGAGCCCGATGAACGCGCCCTTCTACCACTGCCGCTTCCTCGACGACGACGGCCAGCAGCTGCCGATTTTTTCCAAGTTCGCGCGTCGCCATCCAGCCACCGGCAAGGGCGAGTGGTCGAAGCATCTCGCGGGACGGGACATCATGTCCCTCGAGCGCGTCTTCTCGATCAACAGCGAGTTCCTGATCTACACACACCTCTATTTCGACGCGAATCGGTTGCCGGTGCTCGCGACCGCCACGGCGGCGAAGCTCTCCGGCGTCAACATGAAGGACCTGATCGCGCGCGAGCACCACGTGCCGCTCGCGCGGTTCTCGGAGAACCTCGTGGTGTCGGTGTTCCCGCCGCACGTGTGCCAGGCGATCGGAGTCAAGCCGCGAACCTCGGGAGCGGTGCTGGAGATCGTGGCACGCGACCGGCAGGGGGGCGCGGTGTATTTCCAGGACCTTTTCATTCCGCCCACCGAGCGGCGGCTTTTTATCGCAAGCTAGCGCTCCATGAACCGCAACCTGGGCGAAATCGAGGAGCCGGCGCGCAAGCTGCCAGTGTTCGGCGACTACGACGTGGTGGTGCTGGGCGGCGGGCCCGCGGGCATCGCCGCGAGCGTTGCCGCCGCACGCCACGGAGCGAGGACGCTCCTCGTCGAGCACTACGGATTTCTCGGCGGCATGGGCACTGCGGCTGGCGTCACCAACTTCTGCGGGCTGCATGCCAACGTGCGTGGCGACATGCGCCGCGTCGTGCACGGCATCGCCACGGAGCTCCTCGATCGCATCGCCGCGCTCGATGGGCTGAACGAGCCGCACGTGATCTTCGGCAAGACGCTAGCGCAGGCGTACGACATGTCGGCTTACAAATGCGCCGCGGACGGGCTTGTTGCGGAGGCGGGCGTCGAGGTCCTCTTCCATGCGCATGGAGCGCAAGTGCTGGCCGATGGCAAGAGCATTGCCGCGCTCGTGATCGAGACCAAGTCGGGCCGGCAAGCAGTGCGCGCACGCATGTTCATCGACTGCTCGGGCGACGGCGATCTCGCGTGCTTCGCGGGCGCGGCGTTTGAGAAAGGCGACGGGCAGGGCGGCGCGCTCTATCCGACGCTCATGTTCCGGGTGAACGGCGTCGATCCAGACCGCGCGCGCGACGCACCGAGGGATATTCCGCGGTTGATGGAGGAAGCCCAGGCGCGCGGCGACTTCACTTTTCCACGCAAGGGCGCGATCGTGCGCCCGCAGAAGCATCCCGCCGAGTGGCGCGTCAACGTGACGCAACTGAAGAATACGGATGGTTCCGCGATTGACGGCACGGATGCGCGGCAGCTGAGCGGCGCCGAGTCCGAGGGGCGCCGCCAGGTCGTGGACTACCACCGGTTCCTGCGCGAGTGCGTGCCGGGCTTCGAGGGCTCTTATCTCATCGATATCGCGCCGCAGCTCGGCATTCGCGAGACGCGCCGCATCGTCGCCGACTACATGCTCACCGCGAAGGACGTGATCGGCTGCGTGGACTTCGACGACACGGTCGGCGTGAACGGCTGGCCGCTCGAGATGCACGTCGCCGGGGACGTGCGCTGGATCTGGCCGGACATCCCGAACGCGCGCGGCTTCAACCAGCTCCCATACCGCATGATCCGGCCGCTTGGAATCGACAATCTTCTCGTCGCGGGGCGCTGCGCGGGCATGACGCACGAGGCGCAGTCCGCGGCGCGCGTGAGCGGTCCGTGCTTCGTGATGGGGCAGGCGGCGGGCACTGCGGCCGCGCTCGCTATCGATGGCCGCACCATCCCCCGTGAATTGAAGGTCGATGAGTTGCAACGCGTGCTCGAAGCGGACGGTGTGTACCTTGGGGCGTGATAACAACCAAAGGGGCCGAAATAATGAACAACGCAACTTTCCAACGCCATCTTTCGATGAAGCTATACCTGACACCAATTGTTTGCCTGGCCGCAGCGTTCGCGGCGAATGCGCAGGAGTGGCCGCAAAAGACGATTCACGTGATCGCGCCGTTCGCGGCGGCGTCGACGCCCGATACCGTGGCGCGCGTGATAGCCGATCGGCTGGAGGAGCGACTCGGCAAGCCGGTGGTGGTGGAGAACAAGCCCGGCGCGGGCGGTACCATCGGCACCGACGCGGTGGCGAAGGCGGCGCCCGACGGCTACACGATCGGGGTCAGCATCGGCGGCGCGCTGGTAACCGGGCCACTTCTCTACAAGAAGCTGCCCTACGATCCCGACCGGGAGCTCGCACCGATCACCCTCGCGGTAAACCAGCCGAGCATCCTCGTGGTCACGCCAGCGATGAAGGCCACCAGCGTGGCCGAGCTCATCGCTGAGCTGAAGCGCAAGCCCGGCGCGTACAACTACGCGTCGATCGGCAACGGCTCGATCTCTCACCTCGCGATGGAGTTGATCGCGGCGAGGAGCGGCACGGAGCTGGTTCACGTTGCGTACCCGGGCTCCACGCAGGCGGTGCTATCACTTCTCGCGGGCGATGCGAGCGTCGCCGTGCTTCCCGCCGTGTCGGTGATGCCGCAAGTGAAGGCGGGCAAGCTCCGAGCGCTGGCGGTCACCACGGCGAAGCGTTCGAGCCTTTTCCCCGACATCCCCACGCTCGCCGAGCAGGGGTTGCCGGGTGTGGAGGCGAATGCGTGGGTCGCGGTGATCGCACCGGCCGCGACGCCGGGGCCGATCCTGCAGCGCCTGGAAATCGAGATCACGGCGATCCTGAAGCAGCCCGACGTGGCCGCGGCTTTGCGGGCGCAGATGATGGAGGCGGCCCCGGGAACGCCCGAGTCGCTGCGCGCCTACATGAAGGAAGAGAGGGCGCGCTGGAAGCCCATCATCGACAGGAACCACATCGCGCTCGACTGAGTCAGCGTGAGTAGAGCGCCGCGATCTTCTTCGCGCGCCCGGCGATCCGCTCGCGCAGCTCCTTCGGCTCGATCGCCTCGCATTCGGGGCCCAGGCGCATCAGCTCGAGCGCGGCGTGGTCCACCGATTCGATCGGGATCGTGAGTCGAGCCCAACCCGACTTGTCGGGCTTGGCCGTCGAGCCGTCGGCGGCCTGCGCCAGCGCGGCGCTCAGCTCCCGCAGCCTTTTGAGTCCAGCGGCGGTGACGCGAATGACGGCGGCGCCGCGATATAGCCCCGCCTCGAAGCGCGCGATCGAAGCCGCCCAGTGGCGCGCGAGGTCGAAGCGCCGTGGGCGCTTGAAAGTCTCGGCGCGAATCTTGAGCCCCTGGATGTTGGAGAGCTTGTAGGTGCGCGGCTCGCCCGCCGCATTCGCCACCACGTACCACTGCCCCGCCTTCATCACCAGGCCGAGCGGCTCGATGCGCCGTTCGACGATCCCCTTCCAGCTCTCGTAGCGGATATCGAGGCGCCTTTCGCCCCACACTGCTCGAGCGACTTCAGGAAGGTGGGTCTCGCGCGAAGGGCTCTGGTACCAGCCCGCCGGATCGAGATGGAAGCGCGAGGACACGCGCCGCGCGTCGGCCTGCCACTCGGGCGGCATCGCGGCGAGCAGCTTCAATTGCGCGGAGGCCGCGGCGTCACCGAGCCCCAGCTCCGCCGCGGGGCCGGGCGCGCCGGCCATGAACACGGCCTGCGCTTCGCTCGGCGTGAACCCGGTGAGCCGCGTGCGCCAGCCGTCGAGGAGCTCGAAGCCGCCCGCCGAGCCGCGCTCGACCGTGATCGGCACGCCCGAGCCGCTCAACTGGTCCACATCGCGGTAGATGGTGCGCACCGAGACTTCCAGCTCCTCGGCCATGTCCCGCGCGCTCACGCGCCCGCGCGATTGCAGGAGCATGAGGATGGAAAGGAGCCGGCCGGCGCGCATCGGGAAAGATTAACAGGAATACATGACATGAGATGTCAGGTATGGGCGCGCACCATGGCCTCACCTTTCAAGGAGGACGGCCATGGACCAGGCGATCACCCAGCCCGCAGTCGAGACCCGTAGCGTCGTGGAATTGCGCCAATACACCCTTCATCCCGGCAAGCGCGACATCCTGATCGGCATGTTCGAGGACAAGTTCATCGAGCCCCAGGAAGCGAGCGGCATTCGCGTGCTCGGTCAGTTCCGCGATTTGCGCGATCCGAACCGCTTCGTGTGGATGCGTGGCTTCCGCGACATGTCGTCGCGCGCGGGCCCGCTGCACTCCTTCTACGGCGGCCCCGCGTGGCAGCAGAACCGCGAGGCGGCCAATGCCACCATGGTGGACTCCGGCAACGTCCTCCTCCTGCGCCCCGTCGACGGCGCCGACCTCACCGTCCGCAAGCGCATGACCTCCTTCATGGTCGCGACCATCTATCTGCTCAACGCACCGGTGAACGACGACTTCGTACGCTTCTTCAACGAGCGCGTGAAGCCAGCCATGATCGCCACGGGCGCCCCTCCGGTCGCGGAATTCCGCACCGAGTACGCGGAGAACAATTTTCCCAAGCTGCCGATCCGCACCGAAAACGCCTTCGTGTGGTTCGCCTCCTACGAAAGCACGAGCGAGTACGACCGCCACCTCGCGAGGCTGTGGGAGTCGAAGGGTTGGAGCACCGCGCAGGCCGAGCTCTCGGCGCGCCTCAAGTCCCCTCCGGTGCAATTGCAGCTCGCGCCCACGGACGTATCGTTACGGCGCAACGTCGAGCCTTACCGCTACACGATGGCGGGCACCGGCAATCTCCACGACTTCGATTTCCTTCCGGGTCAGTGGACGATCGCCAACCGCCGCCTCAAGGCGCGCGGGGCAGGCAGTAACGAGTGGGAGGAGTTCGCCTCCAACGGCAAGGGCCAGGTCCTCATGGGCGGCGTGGTGAATGTGGACGAGAACGACTTCCCGTCGAAGGGCTGGTCGGGCGTGACTTTCCGCCACTTCGATCTCGAGCGCCGCCAATGGTCGATCTACTGGGTCAACAACCGCGACGGCAAGATGCAATCGCCGGTGGTGGGCGGCTTCGACGGGGACATCGGCCTCTTCTACGGCGACGACGTGGACGAAGGGCGCCCGGTCAAGGTGGTCTACAAGTGGACGAAGGTCGGGCCGAACACCGCGCGCTGGGAGCAGGCCTTCTCGTACGGCGACGGCACCCCATGGGAGACCAACTGGAGGATGGTGCTCGAGCGCAAGCCCTAGCTTTCGAAGCCGGCCTCCTCGACCTGTTCTTTCTTCTCCACGCGCATGGCGAGGATGCCGCTCGCGATGATGATGCCCATGCCGACCCACTCGAGCGGCGCAAGCCGCTCGTTCCATACGATGAAGGTCGCGACCGCGCCGAACACGAGGGTCGAGTAGGAGAGCGCCCCGCACACGAGCGTGTTGCCGGTGCGGTAGGCGCGCGTCATGGCGAGCTGCGCGGCGGTGCCGCAGAAGCCGATGCCGACCACGATCCAGACGTTATCGAGCCGCACTGCGTGGAACGTCGAGGTCGAGAGCTGCCAGCCCGCGCACAGGAGCGATCCGATCACCGTGAACCAGAACACCACGCGGTAGTCGGGCTCGCCCAGCTTGCCGAGCGTGCGCACGCTGAGGTACGCCCATGCGGAAAAGACGCCGGAGAAGAGCCCGATCAGGGCAGCCGCTTCGCGCCCGCCATTGAGCGTCGGCTGCAGCAGCGTCGCCACGCCCAGGAAGCCAAGCGCGATCGCGGCGACCAGCCAATAGGAAAACTTCTCGCCAAGCACGACCACCGTTGCGATGGCGAGGAAGATGGGCGACGTGTAGTTGAGAGTCTGCGCAGTGGCGAGGGGAAGTTTCGACATCGCGTAGAAGTATCCGATGAGCGAGATCGAGCCCACCACGCTTCGAATCGCGTGGCCGCCCATGTGCGCGGTCCTGACGCTGCCGCGCCGCACGACCACCAGCCCGGTGATGAAGAAGAGGCCGACGAACGAGCGATAGAATGCCATTTCGGCCGCGTCGAATTGCTCGGCGCCGAACTTCACGAAGACGCCCATGGCCGCGAAGAAGAAGCCCGCGACGAGCATCCACGAGGAGGTCACACGAGGGCCTTTTGAAGCGCGATGCGCGCTGCCGCGTGGTGGCCATGCGAGGCGCGCATCGTCAGCGACATGTCGGGCAGGACGACGATGCGCATCGTCTCGAAGATGAGCGGATGGATCTCGGCAACGCGGCCGGCGAGCGCGACCGGGCGGGGGCCGTAGCGCCTGGTCATCGCGATGGCGAGGCGCGCCAGCTCGCGGCCGGCCTCGGCGAGGATCTCGCGCGCCGCGGGATCCTGGGCTGCCGCGCGGGCCACGGCGAGCGCGAGGCGGCCCACCGCGCCGCGATCGCCGCCGTAGATGTACTCGCGCGAGTGCGCCCAGTCCGATCCGCCGACCGCGTCGAAGAGGGCGGTCGCGAGCGGGGAATCACGCCAGCTTCCCGGCGCCTGGTCTTCGATGCGCCACACGCGCCGCATCGCCTCGCGTGCGATCCAGAAACCGCTGCCGCCGTCGTCCACGACCACGCCGCGGCCCCCGGCACGATGCAGCGTGCCCTCCGCGTCGATGAAGGCGGCCACCGAGCCCGTGCCCGCGTAGACCATGTAGCCCTCGCCGGGCGCGAAGAGGTCGAGGTACGCGACCTCCATGTCGCTCGCGAGCGTAACCTTCGACGGATCGAGCGCGAAAGGTGCGGCGATGAGGGCGCGCAGGGTCTCGACGTTCTCGCCGAAGCCGGTCACGCCCGCATGGATCGAGGCCGGCTTGCCGTCGGTGTTGGCCGCGGCGGCGAGCTCTGCCATCGCCTCGCGCACGTGGTTGCCCTGGCCGACCTGGAGCGCGCTCATGCCGCGTACCGCCCCTTCGGCCACGATCTCGCCGCCGCCCGCCGCGAGGGCCCAGCGCGTTTGCGTGCCTCCGGCGTCGATGCCGAGTCCGAGTGGTGGCGTGTCGCTCTTCACTGCATCACCTCGTTCCCCTGTCCGGCACCGGCACCGCAACTCGCGCGCTCTCGATTCCGACGCGATTCACCACCGAAACCACCAGCGCATCGACGCGCCCATCTCCCGGACGCGATGCGACTCGCACCGAGGGCTGGGCGCCGGGCATTACCTGGAATCTCCAGATGGTGCCGCGACGTGCCCACACCGCGACGAGCCACGCATCGGCAGGCTCCATCTCCAACATGATCGCATTCGGATCGTCCGGCCGCGCGCGCGCCCGGGCTTGCGGGATGGCGGGCGGCGCATCGGAGAGCCACGGCGAAGCGGGCACGAGCGCTGCAACCCGGTATTCAGATGCGAGCCGGTCGGCGACGCCCTTCCGATTCTGCAGGAGCGCGGCCATGCTGAAGTGGATGTGGCCATCCACGCCGCGCGCGCGGGTGAGCGCTACCTCGTTGGCGATCTCGTCCACGCTCCACGACTTCGGAGTGTCGTCGATGCGGCTGGTGAAGAATCCAGGCCATATGTGGCGCCCCGCGATGTTCCACCCGTTCCAGTAGTCGAGCAGCACGCCGAAGGGCTGGCCGGGGGAGTCGATCGGCCAATAGAGCTGCGGCGCGAGGTAGTCGAGCCAGCCGCGCGCGAGCCACAGCTCGACGTTCGCATAGAGCTTGTCGTACTGGCTGAAGCCCGCGACGCCGGGCGGGCGCAAGTCCGGGCGGCCCACGCCGAAGGGGCTGATGCCGAAGCGCAGCCACGGTTTCGCGCTGTGCACCGACGTGTAGACGCGCTCGACCAGCGCGTCCACGTTGGCGCGGCGCCAGTCTTCGCGGGCGAGCGACCCGCCCGACAGCTTGTAGCGGGCCCAGGACGAATCGTCGGGGAAATCGATCTCACCGCCGTCCGCTCTCGTGACGGGGTAAGGATAGAAATAATCGTCGATGTGGATCCCGTCCACGTCGTAGCGGCGCGCGACGTCGAGGATCACGTCGAGCGTGCGTTGCGCGGAGACGGGCTCGGCCGGATCGAGCCACAGGGAATCGCCGTACGCCTTCACCGCTTCGGGCGAGGTGTTTGCGATGTGATTGGCGGCGAGCGCCGAACGAGCCGAGGAGTGGCGCGCGCGATAGGGATTGAACCATGCGTGCAGCTCGATCCCGCGGCGATGAGCTTCCGCGATCCACAGCGCGAGCGGGTCGTACCAGGGCTCGGGCGCTCGTCCCTGCTCGCCGGTGAGGTATTCGGACCACGGCTCGAGCGCGCTCGCGTAAAGAGCATCGGCCGAGGGACGCACCTGCACGATGAGCGCGTTCAAGCCGATCGCCTGCGCGCGCTCGACGATGCCCACGATCTCTTCCTGCTGGACGGCGGCGGGCAAGCCCGGGCGGCTGGGCCAGTCGATGTTGGCGACCGAGGCGACCCATGCCGCGCGGAATTCACGCGGCGCGGGCGGCGGCACGGCGTCGGGCTCCACGCGCGGTCCGACGCAGCCGGCAATTACGACGCAGAGAAAGGGCGCAAGGAGCCGAGCGCGGGTCACGCCTTCACGAACCACTTCTTCTTCCACATGACCCATGCCACCGCGAACATGGCGAGATTGAAAACGATGGCGAAGGCAAGCGAGGCGTTCTCCGGCGAGATCGGGAGTGCCTGCAGCGGCGCGTAGAGCGCACGCTTGGCGTCGAACAGGATGAGGAGCCGCGCCACGAGGCCCGAGAACGCGAAGATGAAGAGCGCGTTCATCCCGTAGATCGTGAACGGCATCAGCGCGCCCCGCGCCCAGGGGCGTGCGTCCATCAGCGCGTGAAAGGCGCCGAAGAACACCAACGAACACCCGGTCATGAAGACGCAGAAGGACGGCGTCCACAGGTTCTTGTTGATCGGCATGAAGACAGCGTCGAGGATGAGGCCCACGCCAAGCGCGAAAACGCCCGCGGCCGCCAGTATCCCGGAAGTGACCAGAGTGGACGGCTCGTCGCGAAGCCAGCGCCCCGTGAGCACGCCAAAGAGAACGCTGCACGCCGCCGGGAGCGTGCTCACCAATCCCTCCGGATCCCAGGTGCGCGACTTGGCCCACAGGTGGCCGGAGAGAACCTGGCGATCGAGCCACCCGCCGAAATCGCGGCCGGGTTGCAAAACGCCCGCCGCCACGACGCCATCGGGGCCGGGCACCGGCACGAACAGCATGAGGATCGTGTAGATCGCGAGGAGCACGGCGATTCCGAGAGCGATCGAGCGTGCGCGGCCGTATATCGCGAAAGGCGCGGCAATTACGATGCAAAGCGCGATCCGTTGCAGCACTCCGGGAATGCGGAGCGTGGAAAGATCGAATGCGGGGAAGGCGTTGAGCGCGAGGCCCACGAGGAAGATCACCACCGCGCGACGAGCGATGGAAGCCATGAGCGCACGTGGATCGGCGCCGGCTCGTGAGCGGCGTTCGATGGAGATCGCCATGGAAACGCCCGCGGCGAAGAGGAAGAACGGGAACACCAGGTCGGTGAAAGTCCAGCCGTTCCACTCCGCGTGGTCCAGCGGCGCGTAGAGGTGGCCCCAGTCGCCGGGATTGTTGACGAGGACCATGCTCGCGATCGCGAAGCCGCGAAACGCGTCGAGGGAGACGAGGCGGGGGGAGGGCTCCGCGCTCACTCGGCGAGCGCCGCGCGCACGCTGCCGCGCACGGCCGCCAGGCGCGTGCGCGCATCGCCCGGCGTGAGACTCTTTGCGATGGCGACGATCGCCACCTTCACGTGGAAGCCGCTCTCCTCGAGGGCTTCGCGCGCGCGCTCATCCGTGGCACCGGTGGCGAGCACGGTGAGGCGCACTGCGCGGTCCATGAGCTTCGCGTTGGTGGGCTTGAGATCCACCATGAGGTTCCCGTAGACCTTGTTCATCCGCACCATGACCGCCGATGAGAACGTGTTGAGGGCGATCTTCTGCGCGGTGCCGGCTTTCAGGCGCGTGCTGCCGGAGATGAGCTCGTAGCCGGTCTCGAGCACGATGCCGACTTCGGCCTCGAGCGCGATCGGCGCGCCCGCGTTGTTGCCGATGCCGATGGTGAGGGCGCCCGCGGCGCGCGCGGCCGCCACCGCACCCATCACATAGGGCGTTGCGCCCGAGGCCGCCAGCAGGATGACGACGTCCTGCGGTGAGGGGTTGACGGCACGCAGGTCCATGGCGCCCTTCTCGCGGTCATCCTCGGCGCCTTCGACCGCGCGGTAGACGGCATCACGCCCACCGGCCATCAGGGCCAAGGCGCGCTCCGGCGGCCACGAGAAGGTCGGATAGAGCTCCACGCTGTCGAGAAGGCCGAGGCGCCCCGAAGTCCCTGCGCCGATGTAGATGAGGCGCCCGCCCGCCTCGAGACGCGGCACCGCCGCATCGACCGCATCCGAGATGGAGTCCCCGGCGCGGCGCACCGCTTCCGCCGCATGCGCCTGGTCGTCGATGAGCACGCCCACGAGATTGCGCGTCTCGTACTCGTCGAGCTTGGGATGGTCGGGGTGGGGAGTCTCGGTTTCGAGGGTGATCATGGCGCCATTGTTCTCGTCGGACGGGATGCGAGCCACAGCCCCGCGAACGTGAGAATGCCATTCACGACGAGTATCTCCAAGCCCAACCGGTAATTGCCGAAAAGGAGGCTCTGGTGCCGGTCGATCCAGAGGCACGCCGCGGGGGCCGCGAGCGCCACGACCGGGACCCATCCGTCGCGCACCGCCCGGCGCGTGAGGATGGCGAAAGCGAAGAGTCCCAGCAGCGGCCCGTAGGTGTATCCGGCGAGGGTGAGGATGACGCCTATCATGCTCGGGCTCGCGGCCTGCCTGAAGGCGAGGAGGAGGAGAAGGAACACCACCGCGAAGCCGATGTGCACGCGATGGCGCACTGTGTTGCGCCGCGCCTCGTCCACCTTCGGCCTGCGCATGAGCCCGAGGATGTCGATGCAGAAGATCGAGGTGAGCGCGGTGATGGCGCCGTCCGCGCTCGGGAAAAGCGCCGAGATGATGGCGACGAGGAAGACCAGCTGCACCGCGGCCGGCAAGTGGCCGAGCACGGCCGCCGGGAGGATGCGATCGCCGCTCGCATCGAGCCCGACCGCGGGTGCGTAGAGGTAGAGAAGCCCGCCGAGATAGAGGAAGAGCAGCACGACGCCCAGCATGATCACGGCGAGAGTGACGACGTTCTTCTGCGAGTCGGCGAGGGTGCGCACCGAGATGTTCTTCTGCATCATCTCCTGGTCCAGTCCCGTCATTGCGATGGCGATGAACACCCCCGCGACGAATTGCTTGGGGAAGAACGAGGTCTCGTCCACGTCGAGGAAGAAGATCTTCGAGAGCCCGTTCTCATGCAATCGCGCGAGGCTCTCGCCGAAACCCAGGTCGAGGCTGGAAAGCATGCTCGCGGAGATGATGACGAGCCCCGCCAGCATGCAGGTGGTCTGCAGCGTGTCGGTCCAGATGATGGTCTTCACGCCGCCCTGGTAGGTGTAGGCGACGATCATCGCGACGAAGACTGCCGCGGTGAGCCAGAAAGGCACGCCCACGCCGTCGAGGACCGCCTCTTGAAGGATATTCACGACGAGATAGAGCCGCGCGGTGGCCCCCAGCGTGCGCGACAGGATGAAGAAGAGCGCGCCGGTGCGGTGCGAGACGGGGCCGAGCCGCTCCTCGAGGAAGCCGTAGATCGAGGTGACGTGGCTGCGATAGTAGATCGGCAGCAGCAGGTACGCGATCACCATGTACCCGGCGAAGAGGCCCAGCACGAGCTGGAAGTATGCGAAGCCCTCGCGGCCCACCGCGCCCGGCACGCTCACGAAGGTCACGCCTGAGAGCGAGGTGCCGATCATGCCGAAAGCGACGAGGTACCAGCGGCTCGAGCGGTTGCCGATGAAGAAGGATTCGCTATTGGCCCCGCGCGACGTGCGCCATGCCACGGCCATCAAGAGCGCGAAGTATCCGGCTACGACGGCGAGCATCAGGGCGGGACTCACTCGGGCATTCTATTCGACCTCTATTTCACCGGCGGCGCCGCCCCGGCGCGTTCCACCCGCTAAAATGCCCCATGCAAAGCAATTCATCCAGAACCGCTTCGCGGCGCCTGCTTATCGTTGCCGTAACGCTCGCAACGCTACTTGCGCTTTGGCTTCGTATGTATGGCATTAGCCAGCAAGTCGTTATCGATGACGAATGGCACGCGATCCATAAGCTGATGTCTAGCTCATATGGAGGAGTTTTTCGCGCGTTCGGAGTGGCCGATCATTCGATTCCACTGACGTTACTGTATAAGGCAATGGCAGGAGCGGTGGGACTGGACGAGGTCCGCATGCGCTCTTTTCAAATTGTTTGCGGCGTCGCCCTGATACCCGTTTCAGCTTGGCTTGCATGGCGCGCGACGGATGATGCGCCAGCCGCCGCGCTCCTCGCATTCCTCCTCGCAGGCGCGCCCTTCCTGGTTATGTGGTCCCGTTGGGCAAGGCCTTATGCGATCACATTGCTCCTGTGCCTGATTTGCATAGCCGCGGTATGGCGCTGGCGCGAGGAACGCTCCCGGAAGATGGCCACATACGCGGCGGTCACAGCGGCCTTGTTGGCGTGGTTTCATCCCATTTCCGGAATTTATCCTGTAATCGCGTGCATATTTGTTTTCTTTGAGGATACGTTCGCGCCATCGGAGATTCGGCCGCGACCGTCTTCGAGCTCGTTAAGGCTCGGCGCAACCGTCGCCGCCGCGATGGCATTGCCAATCGCAGTGCCTCTTTATCACGATCGACAATCGCTAGCCGCAAAAGCTGGCGGAGATCGTCCGGATTTTGACGGGTTTGAACGCATGTTTTCCATTATCTGGGGTGGGGTTCCCAATGTGGTCGTGGTCGTTGCCTGCTTGTTTGCGATGTGGGGGACGGTTGTCATTTTTCGCCGCAATTCATGGTTCGCGCTCTATTTGTTGGCTCTAATGACAATTCCGGGCGCGAATCTTTTCTTGGTGGGGGCGATCTGGATGCAGTCGGGCCAGAATTTTCTTCGCTATCAACTCCCACTCGAACCGCTTGTTCTCTTCTTTGGGAGCGTCGGGGTCATTAGCGCTGCACGCTCGGTCGTTCGATGGCGCGCCGAAGCAATTGCTTGGAGCATAGCCGCCTTGATATCGATCGGCTACCTGGTGGCGAGTCCGACGATCGTTCAAGTCGTTACGCTCGGCCAATGGTACGGAAGCCCGCACTATCACTGGGACTACCGCTATCGCTGGATGATAGCTAAACGCAATGACCCGGCGACGCCACCGCTACCAGCCTTCTACAACAGGCTTGCCCGTATGGCGCCGGGGAGCGCGCCGATCATCGAGGCGCCATTTGTCTGGGAAGGATTTATTGACGAGTACGCTTACTACGCTATCTTTCACCGGCAACCAGAGACCTTTGGGATGATTCACGATCTTTGCCTAAAGGGCGAGAGGTACGGTGAGGTCCCGCCGCACGACCGCCGCTTTCGCTTCCGCAGTTTCGTATTCTTGAATGACAAGCAGGCTGTGCTTGGAAGCGGCTCGCGTTACCTATTGCTCCACCGACGGCCACCGCCCACAGTCGGTCCCGAATACAATTACCAGCTCTGTCTCGCGAAAATTGCGGAGCTCTATGGCGCGCCCGTCGAGATCGACGATCGCCTTGCGGTCTTCGATTTGCGTCCTTGGGAGAAATCACCGGAAATGCGCTGATTTTGGGCCCGGCATCCTCACGAAGGTCACGCCGGAGAGCGACGTGCCGATCATGCCGAAAGCGACCAGGTACCAGCGGCTCGAGCGGTTGCCGATGAAGAAGGATTCGCTATTGGCCCCGCGCGACGTGCGCCATGCCACGGCCATCAAGAGCGCGAAGTATCCGGCTACGACGGCGAGCATCAGGGCGGGACTCACCCCCGCATTCTAAGCGACCCTCTTCAAATCCTGCGTCACCTTGCCCCCTTGCAGCACGATTACGCGCTCCGCCGATGCGATCGTCTCCGGGCGGTGCGCGATGATGATGCGCGTCAGGTTGAGCGAGCGGATCGCGTCGTTCACCGCGCGCTCCTTCTGCACGTCGAGGGCGCTCGTCGCCTCGTCGAGAAAGAGGATGCGCGGGCGCTTGTAGAGAGCGCGCGCGAGCAGGATGCGCTGCTTCTGCCCGCCGGAGAGCGCCGCGCCCATGTCGCCGATGAGCGTGTTGTACGCCATCGGCATGGCGACGATGTCATCGTGCACGGCGGCTACCCGCGCGAAGTGCTCGACGGATGCCTGGTCGGGCGACGGATCGAAAAAGCTCACGTTGTCCGCGATGGAGCCCGCGAAAAGCTGGTCATCCTGCATCACGGTCCCGACCAGCTTTCGATAGCGGTCGATACCGAGCTTCTGGATGTCGATGCCACCCGCGAGGATCTTGCCGTCGGTGGGGGCGAGAAGGCCCAGCATGAGTTTCAACAGCGTGGTCTTCCCGCCGCCCGACGGCCCCACGATCGCCACCGATTCACCCGGCGCGACCGCGAAAGCGCAATTGAGGAGCACGAAGGGCTCCATGTCCGAATAACGGAAGGAGAGCGCGCGCACTTCGAGCGATGCGTCGATCGCATCGACCGGCAACGCGGAGGACTCCTCTTCCGGCGGCGTGAGCACGATGTCCGCGAGCCGCTCGCCCTGCAGGTTCAGCATGCGCAGGTCGATCATCTTGTCGATGAGTCCCGCGACGCGCGCCGAGAACTGGTCCTTGTACGCCATGAAGGCGAACAACATTCCCACCGAGAAGGCGTTGTCGAGGATGAGGGTCGCGCCGAGCCACACGATGGCGATGCGCTCGATGCCGAATACCAGCCCGTTGGCCGAGCGGAAACCGAGCCCCAGCTTCTGCGTCGCGAGGTCGGTGTTGACCGCGTCGACGACCAGGTTGAGCCAACGCGAGCGACGCTCCTCCTGGCGGCCGAAGAGCTTGATCGACTGCACGCCGCGCACCGTCTCGAGGAAGTGGCTCTGCTGCTTCGCGGTGTGCACGATGTGCTCCTCGGTCGCGCGCCGCAGGGGATCGTAGAACGTCCATCGCAGGGCGCCGTAGAATGCGACCGCGCACGCCGCCACGCCCGTGAGTGTCGCGCTGTAGACCATCATCATGGCGAAGGTGGCAATCGCCATCACGCCATCGATCAGCGCCTCGACGAAGCTCGAGGTGAGCGTGCGCTGGATATTGTTCACCGCGCCGAAGCGCGATACGACGTCGCCGAGGTGGCGCTTCTCGAACCAGCTCACCGGGAGCTTCAGCAGATGGCTGAAGACGTTCGCGAGCCATTGGAGGTTCAACGTGGTGCTGAGGTAGAGGACCACCCATGACCTGAGGAGCGTGAGCGCGACCTGCATCGTGGCGAGCATGAGGAAGCCCAGCCCCAGCACGGTGAGGAGGTCGCGGTCGGCCGAGACGACGGCACCGTCGATCGCCCACTGCATGTAGAAGGGGCTCACGACCGCGATCGCCTGGAGCGCGAGCGCGAGGACGAATACCTGCGCGAGCGAGCGCTTGAGGCCGACGACCGGGCCGAGGAGGTCGCGCAGGTGAACGGGGCGCCGGTCGTCCGCCGGATGGAACTCCGAAGTTGGAGAAAGCTCGAGCGCTATTCCGGTGAAATGCTTGGAGACTTCGGCGATCGGCATGCGGCGGATGCCGAAGGCCGGATCGTGGATCACCGCGCCGCGCGAATCCGCGGAGCGCAGCACGACGAAGTGATTCAGGTCCCAGTGCAGGATGCAGGGCGCGCGGAGCTGCGGCAGCTCGTCCAATTCGAGTCGCAGCGGACGCGGCGCGAAGTGCAGGCGCCCCGCGACCTGCATGAGATAGGCGAGCGTCGCGCCCTTGAGCGACACGGTGAAGCGGCGGCGAAGCCCGGCGAGATCGATGCGATGGCCGTGGAAGCACGCGATCATGCCCAGGCTCGCCAGGCCGCATTCGGCCGCCTCGGTCTGCAGGAAGACGGGCAAGCGCCTGGCCGAACCGAGCTGCAGGCCTCCCACGAGCTCCATCAGGCCCTTCCAGCGAGGCTCAATAGCGGCTCGAAGATCCATTCGATCAGGCGCCGCCGGTCGAGCAGGATGTCGGCCTCGACCTGCATGCCCGGCTGCAGCGGCTCGAGCTGCCCGTACGCGCGCACGGCCTGGCCTTCGAGCGCGACCTTGATGCGATATACCGGCTCGCGGCTGCCGTCCGCGGGTGTGAAGCCGAGCTCGCCGGGCAGCATGGGATTGCGCGACACGGACGTGACGATCGCCTTGTACATCCCGAACTTCTGGTGCGGGTAGGCGAGATAGCGCAGCAGGACGTCCTGGCCGGCATGCACGAAGCCGATCGAGCGCGACGGCGAGTAGAGGTGGCCTTCGAGCGTCGCATCCGCGGGGATGATGGTGGCGAGCGGCGTGCCCGCGGTCACCATCTGCCCCGGCTCGACCAGCACCGTGGCGACGATCCCCGCCGCGGGTGCCACGATGGCAGCGTGATATTGCAGGTCGCGCTCGATGCGCTCCTGCTCGAGGGAGGCGCGCTGCTGGTCGATCGCCGCGAGCTGTCCCCCGGCGCGCGCGCGCGCGGTGCTCATGTCGAACTCGATCGATGCGAGCTCGCGCACGAGCGCGGTCCGCGCGCGGCGCAATTGCTCCATGCGCGACCCATGGTCGAGCGCGTTGTCGCGCTCGTGGTCCAGCGCGGCAGGTGAAAGGAATCCGATGTCCTCGAGCCGGCGCGCGCGGTCCACGCCGCTCGCGGCGATCGCCATGCGCTTGCCCTGCGATGCCATCTCCGCGTCGATCTGCTCGAGCTCGCGCGCGAAGCTCCCGCCGCGTTTCGCGAAGGACGCCTGCTCGCTGTTCATCGCCGCCACCACGAACTCGCGTTGCCTGAGCAGGGCGTGGTGGCGATCCGTGACGCGCGACGACACTGCGACGCCCACGTCCTCGCGTGCGCGCCCCACCCGGCCGTCACCCAGGATCACGAGCGGCGCATCCTTCTCCACGCGGTCGCCTTCCCGCGCATGCACCGCTTCGACGATGCCCGATTGCTGCGCGATGATCTTCGCCACGCCCTGGATCGGCGCGAGGACGCCGGTGACCCTCGCCTTGCGTGTGTATTCGCTGAACACGAAGAAGAGTGCCAACGCGAGGGAAAATGCCAGCGCGCAACCGGTGATGAAGGTGAAGGAGACCGGGCGGATGAGGATGACGCGGCCTAGCCAGGCGGTGGCGCGGGCGGCCTCGATTTCTTTGCGGAACATCGGACTTTAGGTGTCGCTGTTACCGGGAGAGCTCTTGTGCCGAAACAGCGGCTATCGCCCTCTTGTCGCGGGACATCCAAAGGTATGCAGGAACCGCGATTGCGACGAATGCGAGGCAGAAGAGATTGAAGGAAAAATGCGAGATTTCTCCGTTTCCCTGCGCGGACGCGGGAAATATGAACTGCCCAATCAGCGGATACCACATCGACATGTTGTACAGGCCGTGCACGATGATGGGTGCACGAAGGGCGCCGGTCCTTCGGAAAATGCCGATATAGATGAGCGATGCAAAGAACTGCGCGAAGTGATTTGGATGCACCAGCGCAAAGACGAAGGAAGTAGCCAATGCACTGCGAAGCCATCCCCACTGTCGCGCCCAGGCCGGATAGAGGATTCCTCGGAACGTGAGCTCCTCGAGAATGGGCGCGATCACACCGCCAATCACCAGGAAGGTCAGGATGCCGCCGAGTGCGAGCGCGCGGCTCATCTGTTCGGCGTCCTTCATCTCGTCGCCAACGCGTCTCGCCAGGGCAGGTTCTCCACCCAACAACCAAATTAGCAAGACCGGCGCCCCCAGCGCCGCGAATCCCGCGACAATGTTTAAAGCCAGCCCGACTGGAATCTCATGTGTTGTACCTTTCGCAAGCGACGTCGAAAGGAGGTTCACGCAGAGCCTTCTTGGCGACGGCAAGCCGAAGAGGACGATAGCTGCAACGGCGAAGATTGCGAAGCGAGTGACTGGAATGCCGTTGTCCCTGGCCCATGTCCACTCATTGAAGAGGTACTTCTCCGCTGGCGCCGCGATGAATAGCAGGGCCACGATCAGGAAGGCGATCTGGAGCCCGGTTACCGACCGACTTTTGCTCTCGTCCATTCTTGAGCCTCCCTCGAAAGGGCCGCCGTGGCAGCCCTATTCTTCAGTGCGTCACGACTTCGCGGTCATCACGCGCTCGATCACGTGGGACGTGAAGTCCACCAAGCCCTCGTAGGCCTGGGTAAGGTTTGTGACGATTCCGATGTAGTCAGCGGGCGTGCAATCGCCCCCGCCGATCTTCTCGAGCTGTTCCGCGGTGAGTCCGTGCGTCTGTTTCACTTCGTCCATCTTCTTGCTCCTTGATGTTCAGGATTTGACGTGCTGTTGTGTGACCGCATCGCCGAGCGGATCCAGGGGATCGGTCGGTCCAGCCGGGCTCGGGGGATATCCCGGCTGCGGGAACGGCATGATCGGCGACCAGCCGACGACCGGAACGGCCTGCCCGCCCGATACTTCCGGGGCGTCCTTCTTTTCGACTTCCTTCATCAATTTCTCCTTGCGTCTTCGGCTGCTTGTATCGCGTCCCGACCCCGGGAGCAACCTGTGCCCGGAATGGCGGGCGGCCGAAACGCGGGCCGCACCTTCACGGATCAACTGGGCTCGGACTCGCGCAGTACCGGCCCGAGGAGGCGTGCGTAGTCGACGGGATCGCTCGGCGATTCCTGCGGCGCACGGTAGGTGAGTTCATCAAGCGCCGCAGAGACCGGAACGCCCCCGGCGATGCGCAACACTTCCTCGAGATTCAGTTCTTTCACGGGTCCTCCACTGAAGCTGGTGCCTTTGGATCCGGAAGGGTTGGCTTCGCGCCCCGACCGGTGAGGCCATCGTAGGCAAGCGAGGCGCGCGGGACATTCGAAAATCGCGAATGCGTGCGCGGGGTTTTCGTCGGCCATCGGACGGAACGCGCGCTATGGTGCCGGCATGCAAAACACAGCCGCTCCGGTCCGCTACCGCATCGCCATCTATCGCGCTTGCGGATGCTATTTCGTTCAAGTGGTCGACCTGCCGGGATGCTTCACGCGCGGCGCCACGGAGGTCGAGGCCGTGGAAAATGCGCGCTCGGCGATCCGCGCATACCAGTGGATCGCGCAGGCGCTGGTGGGCGAGAGCGCCACCGTCCAGCTGCAAATTTCGGCGTAGTTGCACTCCACTTTGCGAGGCTAGTAACCTAGGGGAAATCCCCCTCGCATCGGTCTTGCTGCAAAGCAGCAGAGAGGAGTCTTCGCCATGGCGAAATACACTACCGAGAACATCCACACCGTGGCTCTAGTGGGCCACGGCGGGGCGGGAAAGACGACGCTGGCCGAGGCCCTGCTGTGGAAAACCGGAGTGATCGGCGCCATGGGCACCACCGAGCGTGGCAGCACGGTCGCCGACTCCGATCCCCTCGAAAAGACCTACGGCCACTCCCTCAGCTCCGCGATCGTCAACTTCCCCTATAAGGGCATCCACGTCCACCTGATCGACACCCCCGGCATGCCAGACTTCGCCGGGCAATCGATCGCGGCGCTCGCCGGCGTGGACCTCGCGGTGATCGTCATCAACGCGCAGAACGGCATCGAGCTCAACACGACGCGCATGATGCGCTCGGCCGCAAAGCGCAATCTCGACCGCATGATCCTCATCAACAAGATCGACGCGGAGAATGTCGACCTCGGGGCCCTCCTCGCGCGCGTCCAGGAGGTGTTCGGCAAGGAATGCCTTCCGATCAACCTGCCCGCGCACGGGCGTAAGGATGTCGTCGACTGCTTCTTCAATCCGGATGGCGACTCCGATTTTTCGTCGGTGAAGGCGGCGCACTCCGCCTTGATCGACCAGGTAGTGGAGGTGGACGAGGAGCTGATGGCGATCTATCTCGAGCAGGGGGAAGAGCTTTCGCCCGAGCAGCTGCACGCGCCCTTCGAGAAGGCGCTGCGCGAAGGGCATCTGATTCCGGTGTGCTTCGCTTCGGCGCGCACGGGAGCGGGGATCCCCGAGTTTCTCGAGATCCTCGCCCGGCTCGCCCCGAACGCGACGGAGAGCTATCCGCCGCCCTTCGTGAAGTCCGCGACCACCGAGGGCGAAGAATTCCACTCCGATCCCGATCCGAAGAAGCACGTGCTCGCGCACGTCTTCAAGGTGATCATGGATCCGTACGTCGGCAAGGTCGCCGTCTTCCGCGTGCACCAGGGCACGGTCACCAAGGACACGCAGCTCTACGTGGGCGAGGGCAAGAAGCCCTTCAAGGCGAGCCACGTCTATCAATTGCAGGGCAAGGAATACGTCGAGGTGGATTCGCTCGTCCCGGGCGATATCGGCGCGATCGCCAAGGTGGAGGAACTCGAGTTCAACAGCGTGCTGCACGATTCGCACGACGAAGACCACATTCGCCTGCGCTCGCTCGACTTTCCGACGCCGATGCACTCGATCGCGGTCGAGCCAAAGAAGAAGGGCGATGAGCAGCGGCTCTTTGAGGTGCTGCATAAGCTCGAAGTCGAGGACCCGTGCCTGTGGATCGAGCGTCACCCGACCACGCACGAGACGGTGATGCGCGGGCTGGGCGACCTGCACATGCGCACCAAGCTGGAGAAGCTCCAGCAGCAGTACAAATTGGACGTTTCCACGAAGCCGCCGAAGATCCCCTATCGCGAGACGGTCACGCGGAAATCCGAAGGCCATTGCCGCCACAAAAAGCAGACCGGCGGCGCGGGGCAGTTCGGCGAGGTGTTCCTGAAGATCGAGCCGCTCGCACGCGGCTCCGGATTCCAGTTCGCGAGCGAGGTGAAGGGCGGCGTGATTCCAACGGTGTTCATTCCCGCAGTGGAAAAGGGGGTGCGCCAGGCGCTCGATCATGGCGTGATCTCCGGCTATCCCGTGGAAGACGTGAAGGTCATCGTGTACGACGGCAAGAGCCACGACGTGGACTCCAAGGAGATCGCCTTCGTGACCGCGGGAAGGAAGGCGGTGATCGACGCGATCCTCAAGGCGTCGCCGATCATGCTCGAGCCGATCGTCAACATCGAGATCACTGCCCCCGATCGCTTCGTGGGCGACCTCGCCTCGGACTTGTCGGGAAAACGCGGCCAGGTGACCGGGACCGAGTCCACCGGGGGCGACCTCATGTCGATCAAGGGGATGGTGCCCTTGTCCGAGGTTTCCGAATACCAATCCCGGCTACGCTCGGTGACCGGCGGCCAGGGCGCCTACACCATGGAATTCAGTCACTACGCCCCGGTTCCTCCCCAGACCCAGCAGCACCTCGCCTCACAGTTCAAGCTGGAGCGGGAAGAAGACTAAGGGGCCAGACCGGGGTCTGACCCCGCTCTGACCCGGGTCTGACCCCGCTCTGACCCCGCTCTGACCCGGGTCTGACCCCGGTTTCAGACACTGCAAGTTCGATGCCCGAAGGTCGCCCCAAAATACAAATAAATCGGGAAATTCCGGGTTGACTTGCACACCGCTCCGGAGCATTTTGACTTCGCAAGCCTGGCGCAAGAATTAACTCAGAAACGCGGTTTTGGGGAGGGTCCGATGATCGTCATTCGCGACCAGCAGTTGAGGCTATTGGTGCTGGTGCAGCTCATCCGGGAGTTGCAGCATGGCGCGGAGCAGAAGGCACCGCCTCCGGAGGGCTTTACCGAGAAGCAGGTGGAGGAGCTCGCCTCGATGAGCTCCGCTGAGCTGGTGAAGCTCTCGGAGATGACCGAGCCACGCGTGGCCATCGCGATCGACGCGGGATCGCTCGAGCATGGCCTGCGCCAGGTCGACTACCTCAGCAAGCGTTCGAGGCAGCTCGAGTACTTCATCAGGCACGGCGCGACGTCGAACATGCTGAGCAAGCTCTTCCGCATCTCGTCGGCCGACGTCACGCTGAAGCGCCGCCTTTTCGCGGGCACCAACTCGCTGTTGCGCCGGCCGGCAATGCCGTCGCACGCGATCCGCGAGAAGATCCAGAATCGCTGGTTCGAGATCCGCAAGGGCAAGGAGCGCGAGCCGATGCGCGCCGAGGATTACGAGGAGCTCCACGCCGACTATCCGCAGCATACGTTCGCAACGCTGTGGGCCGTCGTGCACGAGTTCGACAACGAATAACGGAGGAGGAGCAAAAAAGCGAAACGGGGCGGCCTTGGCCGCCCCGTTTTGTCATACAAGCCAGATCGCGAGCTCGTATATCTAGCGCTTCGCGGCCTTCAACTTCGTGATTTCCCCCAACGCACGGGGATGGGGGAGCGAGGTCCTCGGCGATTTGCGCGATCGATTGAGAACGTGTTTGCGGCACGACAACGGTGTCGCTGCAAATGCCTCTTCGATCGCTCCCGGGTGCAGACAAGGCGGCGATCAGGATCGCCGCTTGCCTTCGATCTTTGAGGCTTTTCTCGGGCCGTCCGATGAGGAAGCGGTGGAGTACCCCTCAGACGTGTTGTGCGATCTCCCGCCGCACAAACTCATGGAAGTGCACCATCCCGTCTTCCATCGGCGACTGATAAGGCCCGTGCTCCTCGCGCCCATCCTCTAGCAAAGCCTTGCGCCCCTGCGTCATGCGCACGCAGATCTCCTCGTCCTCGAGCGCGGTCTCGTGGTACGCCTTCTGCTGCGCGGCCATGTACTCGGGCTCGAAGAGGGCGATCTCCTCGGGATAGTAGAACTCGGTCACGTTGAGGCACTTCTCCGGCCCGCGCGGCTGCAGCGTCGAGATCACGAGGACGTTCGGATACCACTCGACCATCACGTTCGGGTAGTAGGTGAGCCAGATCGCGCCGTGGCGCGGCGGCTCGCCGCCGTTGTACTTGAGCACCTGGTCGTGCCACTCCTTGTACGTGTCCGAGCCGGGCGTGCCGAGGCGCTGGTTCACGCCCACCGTCTGCACGCTGTGCCAATCGCCCAGCTCCCACTGCAGGTCTTCGCACGTGACGAACTGACCGAGCCCCGGATGGAAGGGGCCCACGTGGTAATCCTCGAGATAGACCTCGATGAAGGTCTTCCAGTTGAAGTCGTATTCGTGGGTCTCGACCTTGTCCAGGCGATAGCCCTCGAAATCGAGCTCTTTCGCCACGCCGAGCTTCGCAAGATCGCGCGCAATGTTGCGTTTGCCGTTGAAGAGCATGCCGTTCCACTTCTGCAGGCCCTGGCGCGGCAGGTCGAGGCAGGGCATGTCGGGAAATTTCGGCGCGCCGAGATGCTTGCCGTTGCTGTCGTACGTCCAGCCGTGCAGAGGGCACGTGATGGTGCCGCCCGGCAAAGTACCTTCGCCCTTCAGGATGATCGCCTGGCGATGACGGCACACGTTGGAGACGAGATCGTGGCGCCCCTCGTTATTGATAAGGGACCAGGCGCCATTGGAGCGCCAATCGAGCACGCGATAGTCGCCCGCCTCGGGCGCCATCAGCTCATGGGCGACGTACCCGGGACCCTGGGCGAAAAGGAGTTTCTTTTCGACTTCCGCCACTTTCGGGTCGAAATACCACGAAAGGGGCAGGTGGAGAGATGCGCGCGTGAGCGCTCTCTGACTCGCGAGATCCGACATTATCCGCACCCCCAGTACAAACGAAGATGTAAACAACATGCGGGCAAATCGAGTCAGCTAGCTTTTAACTCTGCGGCTCCGTCCCGAGACACTTCAGTACTTCTGACCACTATCTTGGGCCGAGTTCCCTTAGTTTTCAAGACCTTTGGTGTAAAATTGATTGCATAAGAAACCACGCAGGCCCCGCCTCGATGTCCGCAAAGATTCCCCCCGCATCCGCCGCCGAATGGAGCTTCGAAAAGGCCCTCGAAGAGCTGGAGGCCCTCGTCGCCCGCATGGAGGACGGCAAGCTCCCGCTCGAGGAGTCGCTTGCCGCCTACCAGCGCGGCGCGGAGCTCGTGAAATTCTGCGAATCCAGGCTGACCGACGCCCAGGCACGCATCGCGATCCTCGACGGCGATACGTTGCGCGACTTCACACCCGACGCGAAGTGAGCGCCGTCGATTTCCAGGCGTGGTCGCGCGACGTGGCCACCCGGTTGGAGGCGGCGCTGGGCGAGCTCCTCCCGCAGGCCCGCGTCGTGCCCACTCGCCTTCACGACGCGATGCGCTATTCCACGCTCAATGGTGGCAAGCGCGTGCGCGCGATGCTGGTGTTCGGCGCCGGCGAAGTCACCGGGGCCGATCCCGGGCGCCTGCAAATCGTGGCGAGCGCGGTCGAGATGATCCACGCGTACTCGCTCATCCACGACGATCTCCCCTGCATGGATGACGACGTGCTTCGCCGGGGCAAGCCCACCACCCACGTGGAGTTCGACGAGGCCACCGCGCTGCTCGCGGGTGACGCGCTGCAGTCCCTCGCGTTCCAGATCCTCGCCGACCACCAGCTCACGGAAAATCCCGCCACGCAGCTGAAGATGATGCAGCTCTTCTCCGCGGCGTGCGGCTCGCGCGGCATGGCGGGTGGGCAGGCGATCGACCTGGATTCGGTCGGCAAGAGCATCTCGCTTCCCGAGCTCGAGTTCATGCACATCCTGAAGACCGGCGCGCTGATCCGCGCCTCCGTGATCATGGGCGCCCAGTGCGGCGCGGACCTTTCGCAGGCCGAGCACGATCACCTCGACCGCTACGCCAAGCTGGTGGGCCTCGCCTTTCAAGTCGTGGACGACATCCTCGACGAGGAAGGCGATTCGGAAACCCTCGGCAAGACCGCGGGCAAGGACAAGGCGGACAACAAGCCCACCTACACCAGCCTCATGGGGCTACCCGAGGCGCGCCGCTTCGTGCTCGAGCTCCTCGGCGACGCCATCGGTGCGCTAGCGGACTTTGGCCCGCGCGCCCGGCGCCTGGCAGAGATCGCCGATTTCATCGTCCACCGGCGGCGTTAGAATGGAAATCCTCGCATGAGCTCATACCCCCTCCTCGAGACGGTCGACGATCCCGCGCTGCTGCGGACTTTCGACCGCAAGCAGCTCGCGCAGCTCGCTGCGGAGCTTCGCGCCTTCATCGTCGACTCGGTCTCCTCCACGGGCGGCCATCTCTCGTCGAACCTCGGCACGGTCGAGCTCACCATCGCGCTGCACTACGTCTTCAAGACTCCCGCCGACAAGCTCATCTGGGACGTGGGCCACCAGACCTACGGGCACAAGATCCTCACCGGCCGGCGCGGGGGCATGGGCACGCTGCGGCAGAAGGGCGGCATCGCGGGATTCCCGCGCCGCGAGGAGAGCCCCTACGATACGTTCGGCACCGCACATAGCTCGACCTCGATCTCCGCGGCGATCGGCATGGCCGTGGCGTTTCGCCAGCTGGGCCTCGACAACCGCGCGGTCGCGATCATCGGCGACGGCGCGATGACCGCCGGCATGGCCTTCGAGGCTCTCAACAACGCCAAGCAGGCCGACGCCAATGTGATCGTGATCCTGAACGACAACGACATGTCGATCTCGGAGAACGTCGGCGCGCTCAACAACTACCTCGCCAAGCTCATGTCGGGGCGTTTCTACGCGGCCACCAAGAAGACCGCGGAGAAAGTACTCTCGGCCACGCCGACGGTGAAGGATTTCGCCAAGCGCTTCGAGGAGCACGCCAAGGGCATGATCACGCCCTCGACGATGTTCGAGGAGTTTGGCTTCAACTACACCGGTCCCATCGACGGCCACAACATCGACGTCCTCATCGACACGCTTCAGAACGTGACGCGCCTGAAAGGCCCGCAGTTCCTGCACGTAGTGACGCGCAAGGGCCAGGGCTACGCCTACGCGGAAGAGGATCCCATCACCTACCACGGCCCCGGCAAGTTCGACCCGGGCGTGGGCATCGTCAAGGTGAAGTCGCCCATCGACGCGCGGCCCAGGCCCACCTATACGCAAGTGTTCGGCGACTGGCTCTGCGACATGGCGCGCCTCGACGATCGCTTGATCGGCATCACGCCCGCGATGCGCGAGGGCTCGGGCCTGGTGAAATTCTCGCAGCGCTTCCCGGAGCGCTACTTCGACGTCGGCATCGCCGAGCAGCACGCGGTCACGTTTGCCGCGGGCCTCGCGGTGGAAGGCATGAAGCCGGTGGTCGCGATCTACTCGACTTTCCTCCAGCGCGCCTACGACCAGCTGATCCACGACGTGGCGCTGCAGAACCTGCCAGTGGTGTTCGCGCTCGATCGCGGGGGTCTCGTCGGCGCGGATGGGCCCACGCACCACGGGGCGTTCGACCACTCGTTCCTGCGCTGCATCCCGAACATGACGGTGATGGCGCCTTCGGACGAGAACGAATGCCGCCAGATGCTCTACACCGCGTTCAAGCTCGATACGCCGACGGCGGTGCGCTATCCGCGCGGCGCGGGGGCGGGCGTCGAGGTGCAGCAGGAGATGCACGCGCTCGAGGTGGGGCGCGGCGACGTGCGCCGCGAGGGCAAGCGCGTCGCCATCCTCGCCTTCGGCTCGATGGTCAAGCCCGCGCTCGAGGCCGGCGACGAGCTGAATGCAACGGTCGCCAACATGCGATTCGTGAAGCCCATCGACCGCGACCTCGTTTTCAAGCTGGCCACCACGCACGAGCTGCTGGTGACGGTGGAGGAGAGCGTCGTCGCGGGGGGCGCGGGCGCGGCAGTGGCGGAGGCGCTCGCGGCCGAGGGATTCGCGGTGCCGATCCTGCACCTCGGCCTTCCCGACCATTTTGTCGAGCACGGCGATTCGAATCAGCTTCTCGTCGATTGCGGCCTCGATGGCGCGGGCATCGCGCGCAGCATTCGCGAGCGGCTTTCGCACGCGGGCAAGCGCTCCGGGAAGGCGGCATGACGATGAAAGTGCGCCTCTCGATCGCGGTTCTCGCGGGCCTCGCGTTCGGCGCGGCGCATGCGGCCGACAAGACCTGCACCAAGGCCGATTCGGCCATTGCCGAGAAAGCCATCGAGCGCGTCCTCAACTGGCCGCAGCTTCAGAAGGCGTGGCAGGACTATCGCCACTGCGACACGGGCGCGGTCGCGGACGGCTACACCGACGCATTGATGCGCATGATGGTGGATTGGAAAGGCATGGACTCGCTCGCCTCCGCGGTGCAGAAGAACGCCGAGTACAAGGAGTTCATCTACACGCACGTGAAGAGCCCGGCGGCGAAGGACGACCATGCGATGGTCTACTCGCGCGCCAAGGCTTCCTGCCCCACGGGCCTCGACGAGTTCTGCGCAGAGCTCGCCGACACGGTGCGCCCCGCGGCGAAGTAGGCGCGTGAGGCTCGCCGACAAGGTCGCCCTCGTCACCGGCGCCGCGCAGGGCATAGGCCTCGCGTGCGCGCAGGCTTTCGCGCGCCAGGGCGCCTCGGTGGTCATCGCCGACATGAACCAGGAGATTGGCAAGCGCGAAGCGCTGCGCCTGCGCTCCGAAGGCTTCCCGGTGAGTTTCGTGGCATGCGACGTCTCGCGCAAGGCCGACGTGGAGCGAGCCGTGGCCAGCGCGGTCAACGAGTTCGGGCGCCTCGACGTTCTAGTAGCCAATGCCGGCATCGTGCACGCGGCCGAGTTCCTCGATATCGAGGAGGCGGATTTCGATCGCGTGATCGCGGTGAACCTGAAGGGGATCTTCCTCGCCGGCCAGGCGGCGGCCCGCCAGATGGTGAAGCAGGGCGGCGGGGGCGCCATCGTCAACATGTCGAGCGTCAACGCCATCCTCGCCATACCCAACCAGGTGCCGTACGTGGTCTCCAAGGGTGCGATCAACCAGCTCACCAAGGTGATGTCGCTGTCGCTCGCGCCGCACGGCATCCGCGTGAACGGCATCGGGCCCGGCACC
>JBBRQA010000005.1:0-46421 GCA_038227085.1 Burkholderiales bacterium
CAACGAGAAGACGCCCTCCTTCACGGTGAGCCCGTCGAAGCAGTTCTACCATTGCTTCGGCTGCGGGTCGCACGGCAACGCGATCGGATTCCTCATGGAGTATTCGGGCCTCGCCTATCCCGAGGCGATCCGCTCGCTCGCGGAGACGGTGGGCATGCCGGTGCCCGAGACCCGCTCCTCGGCCCCGCGCCCCGGCGCGGTGGAAGCGCCCGGCCTCGCCATTCGCATGACGGACGCGCTCGCCTATTACCGCGCCGAGCTCAAGAAATCGACGGTTGCCATCGACTACCTCAAGGGCCGCGGGCTCTCCGGTGAGGTGGCCGCGCGCTACGGGCTGGGATACGCGCCCGATGGATGGCAGAACCTGGAAGCGGTGTTCTCCGACTATGGGACCGCTTCCCTCAAGGACACCGGCCTCGTCATCGACAGCGAGCCCGAGGGCGTCGAGAAGAAATCCCGCCGCTACGACCGCTTCCGCAACCGCGTGATGTTCCCGATCCTGGACGCGCGCGGAAACGTGATCGGCTTCGGCGGCCGCGTGATCGGCGCGGGCGAGCCCAAGTACCTCAATTCCCCCGAGACGCCGCTCTTCGAGAAGGGGCGCGAGCTCTACGGCCTCTACCAGGCGCGCCGGGGGATCCGCGACGCCAACCAGGTGATCGTCGTCGAGGGCTACATGGACGTGGTCGCGCTCGCCCAGCACGGCGTCGGGAATGCGGTCGCCACGCTCGGCACGGCTACCACCCCGGTGCACGTGGCCAAGCTCCTCAAGCTCGCCGACAACGTGGTGTTCTGCTTCGACGGCGACAGCGCGGGCCGCAAGGCCGCCTGGCGCGCCCTCGAGATCTCGCTCCCGGTGCTGGCCGACGGCAAGGTGGTGAGCTTTCTTTTCCTGCCCGCCGAGGACGATCCGGACACGTACGTGCGCCGCCTGGGCAAGGCCGCATTCCAGAAGGCCGTCGAGGAGGCGAAGCCGCTCTCGCAGTTCCTGTTCGCGGAGCTCACCGGGCACGTCGACATGGCCACGGAGGAGGGCCGCGCGCGCGTCCTCGCCCAGGCCAGGCCCCTGCTGGTGCAGATCGAGGCCCCCGCGCTGGGCGCGATGCTGCGCCGACGCCTCGGCGAACTGGCCCGCCTCGATCCCGAGGAGATCGACAGCCTGGTACCACCCAGGACGATCCAGAAACGCTCTACCCCCCCTCCAGAGCGTGTCCCGCGTGGGATGCCACATCGGACAGAGTCGCGCCTCCTGGGGCGGGTCCTGATGCGTGCTGAAATGGTGGGGTCGATTCCACCCGATGTGCTGACGGGTCCGGGACCGGACGCTTTCGCCTTGAGGGCGGTGGTCGAGTACTTCCAAGCCGATTCGACTCGCAACCTGGGGAAAGCCAGTGCTTACTTTGACGGTTCCGAGCACTGGCCGTCGATTGAGGAGGCTCTGAAGGAGCCCCTTTTAAAACAGGTAGAAAGCCCCGATTTCGATATAGCGGGCGAAATCGCCGATCTGGTCGAAAAATTGAGGCTCGAAAATCGCCAGCGACGCTACAACGAGCTGGGGAGCCTGATGATCGCCGGGAGCCTTACGCCCGACCAGGAGGCCGAGTACATGACCCTGACTCAGGTGAAATCGGGGAATCAGACTGAGGAAGAGCGGTCAAAACTTTGATACAATTACCGGTTTTCCCGAACACCGCCGCGCGGGAGTGCGTTTAAGTGAAAAATCCGAGCTTCGCCAAGAGTTCCAGCAAGCAACACCACACCGCAGAGACCAAGATCGCGGAAATCGAGGCGCAGAAAAAGCGCCTCAAGAACCTGATCGTCCTGGGCAAGGAGCGCGGCTACCTCACGTACGCCGAGATCAACGACCATTTGCCCGACGACATGACCGACGCCGAGCAGATCGAGGGCGTGGTCACGATGCTGGCCGACATGGGCATCGCCGTGTACGACGAGGCCCCGGACGCCGAGCAGCTGCTCATGACCGAGGCGCCGGCGCCGATCGCCGAGGAAGACGTGATCGAGGAGGCGGAAGCCGCCCTGTCCACCACGATCGACGCCGAGTTCGGCCGCACCACCGATCCGGTGCGCATGTACATGCGCGAGATGGGCTCCGTGGAGCTCCTCACGCGCGAGGGCGAGATCGAGATCGCCAAGCGCATCGAGGACGGCTTGAAGCACATGATCCACGCGATCTCGTCCTGCCCGACGACGATCGAGGAGATCCTGCGCCTCGCCGACCTGATCGAGAAGGACGAGATGCGCATCGACGAGCTGGTCGATGGCCTGGTCGACTCCGATGAAGAGGAAGTCGTCGAGGAAGAGCTCACCGAAGAGGAAGAGCTGGAAGAGCTCGACGCGGAAGAGCAGGAGGCCGAGGACGAAGCGGTCGCCAGCGCCGATCTCGAGCGCCTCAAGAACGAGGCCCTCTCGCACTTCAACAAGATCCGCCGCCAGTACAAGAAGATGAAGAAGATCCTCGCGGAGAAGGGCTACCGCTCGCGCGCGTACAAGGATCTGCAGGAGGAAATCTCGGGCGAGCTGCTCGCGATCCGCTTCACCGCCAAGCAGGTGGAGCACCTGTGCAACGGGCTGCGTGGCCTGGTCGAGCGCGTGAGCTCGCACGATCGCGAGATCATGGAGCTCGCCACCAAGAACGCGAACATGCCGCGCGCGCACTTCATCAAGGTGTTCCCCGGCAACGAGACCAACCTCAAGTGGGCCAACGAGGAAGTCGCCTCGGGCAAGGCCTACGCGAAGGCGCTCGAGCGCTTCAAGCCGGCGGTGATGGAGCAGCAGGAGGCCCTGATCAACCTGCAGAAGGAAGTCGGGATCCCGATCAAGGACCTGAAGGAGATCGCCCGCCAGATGTCGACGGGCGAGGCGAAGGCGCGCCGCGCGAAGCGCGAGATGATCGAGGCCAACCTGCGCCTGGTGATCTCGATCGCCAAGAAGTACACCAACCGCGGCCTGCAGTTCCTCGACCTGATCCAGGAAGGCAACATCGGCCTGATGAAAGCGGTCGACAAGTTCGAATATCGCCGCGGCTACAAATTCTCCACGTACGCGACGTGGTGGATCCGCCAGGCGATCACGCGCTCGATCGCCGACCAGGCGCGCACCATCCGCATCCCGGTGCACATGATCGAGACCATCAACAAGATGAACCGCATCTCGCGCCAAATCCTGCAGGAGACCGGGCAGGAGCCCGATCCCGCGACGCTCGCCGTGAAGATGGAGATGCCCGAGGAGAAGATCCGCAAGATCCTGAAGATCTCCAAGGAACCCATCTCGATGGAAACGCCGATCGGAGACGACGACGATTCCCACCTGGGCGACTTCATCGAGGACCAGGCCGGCATCACCCCGTCGGACTCGGCGCTCTACGCTAGCCTGCGCGAAGCCACCAAGGACGTGCTCGACTCCCTCACCCCGCGCGAGGCGAAGGTGCTGCGCATGCGCTTCGGCATCGAGATGAACACCGACCACACGCTGGAAGAGGTCGGCAAGCAGTTCGACGTGACGCGCGAGCGCATCCGCCAGATAGAGGCCAAGGCGCTGCGCAAGCTCCGGCACCCGTCGCGCTCCGAGAAACTGCGTTCCTTCCTCGAGGGCGAGAGCTGAGTTGTCATCCGGGATGACAAACGAGAATGCCCGCGCGAGCGGGCATTTTCATTTCTGCTTCCGGCGCATGAGCCCGATCGCCGCGCGCCCGGCTTTCACGAGCATGACCGCGCGCGTTGCGAGCCCGACCAGCGCAGAAAGCCGCGATCGCCCGGCGACCAGCATGAGCGCGCCGAAGAGGAGCGGGCGTAGCGCCCCCGAGGACGTGGCTGACGACGCGAGGTTTCGCCACTGCAGGCTTTCGCGCAGGGCCTGCGCGTCGCGCGCGAGCGTGAGGCGGTGGAGCGACGAGCGCGCGAGCAGGAGCGCTTTTTGGCCGGCGAGCGATTTCGAATCACTCATCCCGCGCTTTCAGCATCTCGAGATCCTTCGCGAATTCCGCCAGCGTGGCCGCGAAGGGCGGCGGGCTTGCGCGCGCCTTCTGCTTCAACCGCAGGATCGCCAACGCGCCGATCGCAAGGTAGAGGAGCGTGACCGCGCCGGCGGCGGCCAGGCGGTGCGTGTCCCAGAACACCAGCACCACGAGGAACGCGGCGAGGGCGAGGCCCAGTGCGAGGAACACCACCGCCGCGCCGGCGAGGACCAGCATCTCCTTGCGGCGCTCGCCTTCCTCGCGCAGCTCCACGACGAGGAGCTCGGCGCGCGTGCCGATCAACGCGAGGAAGGTCGCGCCCAGGGAGCGCAGTGAATCCAGCGGCCCGGATTTCGCGGCTTCCTTCGCGGAGTCGTCGGCCACGGCCGACTTCAGCGCCGGTTCAGCATGAGGCCGACGAGCACTCCCACCACCGCGCCGGCCGCTGCGGCGATGCCGATCGACTGATACGGATTGGCGCGCACGTATTCGTCGGTGGAATCCTGGAGCTCCCCCAGGTGGCGGCGGGCGGCCGCGAGGTTCTCCTCGACGCTTGCGCGCATCGCGCTCGCCTTCTCGCCGCCCGCGGAAGCGACGGTTTTCAGGAGTTGCTCGGTATCGGCGATCACGGCGTTGAAGTCCGCGATCAGCTTGTCCTTGGAAGTGCCGATGGGTTGCGTCATGGCGTATCTCCTTGCAGGTTCTGCCGAGTGTACGCCGCCTCGAGTAAGGATTACCTTACCGCCGCTCGATCATGAGCCCGATGAAGATCCCGGCAACGACGCCAACCCCGACCGCGACACCGAGGGAGCGCCACGGGTTATCGGAAACATAGTCATCGGCTGCCCGCGCCGCGGCGCGCGCGCGCTCCGACGCGCCTTCCTGGAGCTCGACCAGGCGCTGCTTCGCCGCTTTCACGTTCTTCTCGATGCTGTCGCGCATCGCGCCGGTGCGCTCGTTGCCGGCGGAGCCGACCGATTTCAGGAGTTGCTCGGTGTCTGCGATGACGGCGTTGAAGTCGTCGACGACCTTGTCGGTGGATCGTGCCATGGGCTGCTCCTTGGGAATGTGTGGGGGGGTTGGACCGCCTAGACGTCGAGACGTGCGACCAAAGGCAAATGATCCGACGCGATTCGCGAGAGCGGGCTTACGTGGGCCTTCAGCTCCCCCAGCATCGAGCCCGGGTGGGTCCACAAGCGGTCGAGGGCGAAGATCGGGCGGCCTGAGGGAAACGTAGCCACCGCCGGCGTCTCGTCGAAATAGCGGTGCAGGTGCTTCAACGGCCGCCCCCACAGGAACCACTCGTTCAAGTCGCCCAGCAGCACCGAGCGATCCTGCTCGTTCCAGGTGAAGAGCTTCACGAGGCGCTCGACCTGCTCGCGGCGTTCGGCGGGGCGCAGCCCCAGGTGGGTCGCGACCACGCGCAGCGTGCCGCGGCCATTCAGCTGCAGGTCGGCGGCGATCGCGCCGCGCGGCTCTCGATTGCGGAAGGAGAGGTCGACGAGCTGGGTGGCCTTGATCTCGCAGCGTGTTAGCAGGGCGTTGCCGTAATGGCCGTCGTGGCGTACCAGCGTGGTCCCCGCGATGGCGCGCATGCCGGTCTCCGCGGCAAGCCACGCGAGCATGTCGCCGCCCGAGTCGTGTGCCTCGACCTCCTGGAGCGCGACCACGTCGGCATCGATCTCGCGCAGCACGGCGAGGATGCGCGCGGGCTCCCTGCGCCGATCGCGGCCGATGGCGCGGTGCACGTTGTACGACGCGAGCCGGAGTGCCACCGAGCTCAGTGCGCGGAATGCCGGCGCATGTAGCGCTGGCCGAAGAAAGCGAGCGCTGCGATGGCGGCGACCGCGCCGGCGATCATCCAGAAGTTCACGCGCGTCGAGTCCTCGAGCGCGGCGGCGAGCTGGTCGGAAAGGACGGTCGCGGCGAGGGTGCCGGGAAGCATGCCGAGGAACGTGCCGAGCGCGAAATGCCAGAGTTTCACGCGCATCGCCCCCATCACCAGGTTCACCACCGGGAAGGGCGCGATCGGCACGAGGCGCACCAGCGTCACCGCGATGAGGCCCTTCCTCTCCATGAATCGCGCCACCGGCTTCATGCGCGGGCCGGCTACGCGCTTGAGTGTGTCGCGCGATACGAGCCGGCCGGGGAGGAAGGTCGCGATCCCCGCGAGGATCACGCCGGACATCGCGTACCCGAATCCCTTCCACGGACCAAAGGCGAGCACCGCGGTCATGGTGATGAGCCAGCGCGGAAACATGATGAAGCTTGCCGGGGTGTATGCGAGCACGATGAGAACCGGCGCCCACCAGAAGCCCGCGAACCATTCGGCGAGCGCCGCGGCGTTCTCGCGCGTCACCACGTCCCTCAGCGGCGTATGCGTCCACAGGAGCGCGAGGGCGATGGCGGCGAGGACGAGGCCGCCGAGGATGCAGGTAACGCGGCGCGTCATGAAGCCGCCTCCGGACGCGGGACCGGCCGCCGGGACCGACACTATCCCTTCGAACAAAGGCTCGCCCGGATCGCCCACCTTGGCGATGGCGACCTTCGCTACCGGAATATCCTCGCACTCGAGCTTCTTCAGGCTGCGCGCCTGCGAGCCCAGGTTGGAGATCGCCTTGGCCATGCACCCAGCGCTCTCGCACGCCTTGCCGACCGCGTCGATTTCGCCGCCGACATGCTCGGAGAGGAGGTCGTCGCGGAACTTGCGAATCGCCTTCTTCACGCGCTCCTCGCCCTTCGCCTCCAGGGTCACGTCGCACTCGGTGTCCATACCCATGGAGCGGTTGCTGAGGTTGGCCGAGCCGATGCGCAGCCACTCGTCGTCGACGATCGTGACCTTGGAGTGGATGTCGAGGCAGGTTCCCTCCGCAAGCCCGGGCACGTCGGGATAGAACACGTGGAAGCGCTTGTGCACGTCGGCCGCGCGCAGCTCCTGCACGAGCTTGGTGCGCAGCGTGGTCATCGTGATCTCCTCGAGCCAGCCGTGCGACAGGAGGCGCGTCACCACCAGGATCTCGGGGCCTTCCGGCTTCGCGAGGCTCTTCTTCAGCGCATCGCCGATCTTGTCCGAGGTGAAGTACTGGTTCTCCATGTAGATGTAGTCCCTGGCGCGCTCGATCATGTCCACGTAGAGCTCGTACACGTGGCTCAGCCCCGCGTCCTCGTCCTTCGGCGGGGCGGTGCGCGATATCGCGACGTCGACGTCGGTGACGTCCACTTCGAGCTCCTTCGGCCACACCTCGCTCGCGCCGCCGGTCGTCTTCAAGGCCTCGCCCGTGGCCGCGCTCCAGCGATCGCCTGCGACGCGCAGCAGCGCCTTCGCCGCTTCGCCATCCACGGCGATCACCGCGTCGTGGAAGGGAGGATAGGGCTTCTCCTCGAAAACGCGTCGCGGCTCGTCGGGAGCGTGCTTGCGCGTGTCCCAGCGCTTGCTGGTGATGTCGAGGCCGCCAGCGAAGGCGAGGCGCTCGTCGATCACCACGATCTTCTGGTGGTGCGAGCCGGCGACCGGATGCGTGTCGTCGTAGCGGAAATCGATGCGCCGGTGAGGCTTCCATGCGCCCCTGGAGCCGGGCGCGGGCTCGCGATCGGTGCCGAAAACCGCCGGGAAATCCCAGTCGAGGATGTGCACGCGCAGGTTGCGATTCTTCCGCGCGAGGCTGTTCATGAATTCCCCGAAGAGGATCGGGTTTCCCTCGGCGTCGAGATCGAGCGGCGTGCGGCTGTCGAAATCCCAGCCCAGCATGACGATCGAGCGCTGGGCGAGGAGGGCGGCCTGCACGAAGACGCGAAAGTAGTTCTCCGCGTCGACGATGAATGCCACGCGGTCGGCGTGTACGACTTCCGCGCAGTTGTCTCCGGGTCTGAACAGGGTCTCGGGCATCGGGGTCAGACCCCTAGCCGAGCTGTGCGTTCATATGCCTCAGGCGTTCGACCACCGCGCGCAGCATCGCCATCGCGAAAGCGGGCTGCGCCTTGACCGCTTCCAGGAGCGAGGCGCGGTCCACGGCGAGGAGCTCCGAATAGACCGTGGTGGTGGCGTTCGCGACGCGCGGCGATTGGTCGACGAGAGCCATCTCGCCGAACGTGCTGCCCGGATTCACCACCTCGACCGCCTTGTCGCGGATCGCGATGACGACCTGGCCGCTCTTCACCACGTACATGTACACCCCCGCCTGGCCCTCGCGCATGATCGACTGCTCCGCCTGGTAACGCAGTGTCGACGCGCGCGGGACGGCGGTCTCGAACTGTTGCAGCAGGATCGGATCGAAGGTCGGCGTGCCCAGCGCCGCCACGGCGCCCGCGGTCTTGCGCGCCGTGAGCCGCGCGGCGATGAAGCGCAGGCGGTCGAAGAGGACGCTCATCAGCATGAGAGCGAACTCCGGATTCTTGCCAAGCGCCGCCTGGAGCTCCGAGGCGTTGAGCGAATAAGTCGTGACCGCGGTCTTCGCGGTGCCGGTGGCGCTCCGCGGGCGCTCGCTGATCACCGCCATCTCCCCCACGATCTCGCCGGCCTTCAGCGTATCGAGCGCCCTGGCGCCCATGGTGAGCGCGACCTCCCCCTGCGCGATGAAGTACATGCGGCTCGCCTTGCCCGAGAAGAGCCCGCCCTTCGAGGCCTTCTCGTCCTCGGCGAAGAGCTGCTGGCCCGCGGCGAACTGCTCCTCCTTGCCGGAGGCCTGGAACAGCTTCTTCGCGACGGCGACGTTGTAGAACTGGCTGTTGACCGGCTTGAACGCAGGCGCGGCGCCCTCGGTGGGCGGCTTGGTGAAGTCGAAACCATCGGGCGACGCAGGCTGGGGTTGCTGCGGCTTGGTGAAATCGAAGTCGGACATTGCGGGGGAAATTCCGTGCGGCGGTTAAAATGCGGGGTTGCGTTTGTTGTCGGCGGGCCTGTAGCTCAGTTGGTTAGAGCAGGGGACTCATAATCCCTTGGTCACTGGTTCGAGTCCAGTCGGGCCCACCCTCTTTCGTCGTCAGACGGGAGCGACACTTCTCCCACAGATCAAAGCTCTACATCGGAACGTCGTCATTGTCGCCCAAGCTTGGAGCAGGGCGCCACCGGTCCCGGTAGCTGCCCTTGGGATACTCTCGGGGCACTAAGCTTCAATGACAGCGGCCCTTCCGACATCGTCAACGAGCTGCGGAAGTTCCACACCGGCGAGAATGACGATGGATCACGTGGAGGCGGCTCGCGCTCGCCGGGGGCCGCACGCAGATTGGCAAGTCCGCGCTGGAGCCAAAACCCGCCCGCGCTACTTCGGCAAGCGGCCGTCGTCGCGAACTAGGCTGAGGATGCCCAGGCCGACCGCCATCAGGATGGCGATGGCGACATTGCCCGCCTGTTGGCTCTGGAAGGTGCTCACCGCGGTCTTCACGACGAGGGGCCCGAGCCATACCGTGGCGGTGCCGGCGAGCGCATAGAGTCCGAAGAACGCGCCGGACTGCCCGGGCGGCATCAAGCGCGTGAGGAATGTGCGGCTTGACGCGAACAGCGCGGTATTGAACACCGCAACGATGCCACCCAGGAGAAGGAAGACGATTTCCGGAATCGTCGTGAACACCGGTCCAGTCCAGACGCGCGGCGCGTCCGGGGCAAGCGTGAACACGAATCGCATGCCGGCCGGTGAGACCGCGAGCAGGACGACCAGGCCCACGATCGTGCCGATGATTTCGAGCTGCACCGCGCGCTTCGGGCCCACGACGCGGTCGAGGACCGAGGCCAGCAGTCCACCCAGCGCCGCGAAGCTGCTCATCAGGACACCGAACGCGGTCATTTCCAGGACGCCCCAATGCATCACTCCGGCCGCGTAGATGCCGCTGAACGTTATGAGCGCGATTTGCGCGTCGGAGTACAGCATGCGTGCGGCGAGGAAGATCGCGGCATTGCGATGCTGGCGCACGCTCTTCACCAGCACCAGCAGATCGCGCGCGCCGCCGGTGACCGACGCGACCAGCGAACCTGTGCCCCGGGGCGCGTCCTTGGTGAAGAGGAACATCGGGATCACACCGATCGCAAAAAGGACGGCCGCGATCGGGGCGGCGATGCGGCTGGGTTCCGCAAGGGCTCGATCGAGACCGAAAAGCGGCGCGCTGGGGACAAAGGCCCAAGTCACCTTGCCGGGCAGGGCGAACGCCCAGAGCACGAATATCAACGCGGCAACCGATACGGCATTGCCAATCGCGAGCGCCGTGCCCGACATCGCCGCGGCGTCGATGGGACTCTGCGCGGCATACGGGATCTGCGAGTTATGCAGGACCTCGCCGTAGGTGAATACGAGGGAGATCACGAGCGCGATGGCGAGAACCGTGGGAACACTGAGGCCGGATCCGTCCGGCCGGGCCCACCACAACGAGAACACGAGCGGCGCGAACAGGCACGACAGGATGAAGAGCGGCGGCAGCCGCCGGCCCATGCGATCGGCGGCCGCGCCCAGCAGCGGCGCGGTCAAGGCGGCGATCAGCCCGCCCACCATCGCCACGCCCGCGATCATCGATTGCCCCTTCACCGCATCGCCGACCATGACGGTGGCAACGTAGGGCATGAAGATGTAGATGCTGACGAGAGTGATGTAGGGGTCCCGCCCCCCCTGGTAGCCGGCCCACGCCAATGCGCTCGGCGAAAGCGCGGATCGTGCGCTCAACTCGCCACCGTCGCGCGCCCCATTACGGCCTTGGTCTCGACGAATTCATCGATGCCCGCCGCACCCCATTCACGGCCCACGCCCGACTGCTTATATCCGCCAAACGGCGCCGCGAGGTCGACGCTTGCGCCGTTGAGATGAACCATGCCGGTTCGCAGTCGCCGTGCCACCGATAGCGCGCGATCCACGCTCCCGCCCCAGACGTAGCCCGAAAGGCCATAGACGGTGTCGTTGGCGATCGCAATGGCCTCCTCTTCGCTGGCGTAGGGGATCATGGTAAGCACCGGGCCGAAGATTTCCTCCTGAGCGATCGTGACGCGGTTGTCGTTCACGCTGAGTATCGTTGGCCGCGCATAGTAGCCGCGCGTGAGCCCTTCGGGCCGACCGGGCCCGCCTGCCACCACGCGGGCGCCCTCGGCGATTCCGCGTTCGATCAGCGATTGCACCCTCTGGTACTGGCGCCGGTTCGCTATCGGTCCGGTGGTGGTAGCCGCGTCCTTCGGATCGCCGACAACGAGTTGCTGCACCGTCGCCGCGGCGATCCGTTCGGCCTCGGCCAGGCGGCTGGCCGGAACCAGCATTCGGGACGGCGCGTTGCAGCTCTGCCCGGTGTTGGCCATCATGTTCAGCACGCCGGCGGCGACTGCTTCCTGCAGCGGTGCATCCTCGAGGATGATGTTGGCCGATTTGCCGCCCAGTTCCAGCGACACCACCTTTATGCTTCCGGCAGCATTCTGGGCTACGGAGCTTCCGGCACGCGTAGAGCCCGTGAGGGAGACCATGTCGACGAGCGGATGGGCCGCCAATAGCGGGCCGATCTTTGCGCCATCGCCATGGATCATATTGAAGACGCCCGCGGGCACGCCTGCCTCGGCGATGATCTCGGCCAGCACCTGCGCGGAGAAGGGCGCGAGTTCACTTGGTTTCAGCACCACGGTGCACCCGGTGAGCAGGGCCGGCGCGACTTTGCACAGCACCTGGTTCATGGGCCAGTTCCACGGGGTGATGAGCGCACAGACGCCGATCGGCTCCTTCACCAGCAGCGTGGTGCCCTGCTGCTTCTCGAACGGGTAGTGGGCTGCGAGCGCAAGCGCCGTCTGCAACTGCCACATGCCGATGGGTGCCTGCACCGGCAGCGCGAGACGCTCGAGCGGCGCGCCCATTTCCTCGCTGATCGCCGCGGCCATGTCGCGCATGCGGCGCTCATAGACAATGATGATGGCGCCAAGCACGTCGCAGCGCTGCTTGAGCGTGGTCGCCGAATAGCTCGCGAAGGCTCGATGGGCGGCCGCGACCGCCGCTTCCACGTCGCCCGCGCCTCCGAGCCGAATGGATCCGGCGACTTCCTCGGTCGCCGGATTGATGACGTCGAAGGGCTCGCCGCCATCGGCAGGCGCCACCCACCGGCCATCGATGTAGAACTTGTGGTATTCGCGCATGGCCCGGTTCAGAACTTCACGCGGAAGGTGGCGCCGAAGGTGCGTGGCTGGTTGGGAAAGCCGCTGTAGCTGCCGGGCTGGGCGACGGTCGGGAACGAGGCAACGATGGTGCGGTTGTCCGTGAGGTTGTGCGCCCAGAACATCAATTCATACTGGCCGATGTTGCCCATGATGAATCCCAGGCTCGCGTTCAGGTTATTGGTCCCGTAGGTCGCGATCGCTTCCGGCGTGGTTTCGGTGAGCGCGGTCTTGCTCGCGTAGTCCCAGGCGAGCCGCAGGTAACTGCCGAATGCGTCGAAGTCCTTCGACAGGGTGGCCGATGCGGAAACCGACCATTTCGGGATGCCCGCGGGACGCGCGCCGGAAAGGTCGCGGAAATTGGGGGTCAGCCCGGTGGCGGGATTGATCGGGCAGCGGACCGTATCGAACGTGACGCATGGCGCGCTGGTGAAGGAATCGTATTTCGGGTCCAGGTATGTGGCCGAGCCGGTCAGCGCCAGCCAGCGCGCGGGCGCGTAGCCCGCGTCGACCTCGAAGCCGCGCGTCGACTGCTTGCCGGCGTTCACCAGACTGTAGCCGGTGCCGGTGTAGGCGTTGGACTGGAAGCCCTTCACCGATTGCTTGAACACGGCAAGGTTGAGGAAGCCGCCGCGGAACGTAGTCTTGAATCCGGCTTCGTACAATTCGACTTCCTCGGGGCCGGCCGTGCGGCCGACGCCGTTCGCATTCGGCGGGCGGCTATCGGACGAAAGGTTATACGCGCCCGCCTTCCATCCGGTCGAGTAGTTCGCATACACGTTCGCGCCTCCGAAATCGTAGGCCGCGCGAACCAATCCGGTGAGCTTGTCACCCTTCAGCTCGCCCGATTCGCTCGTGTTCGGGAAGTTCACCGGGGCGTGGTTGGTCGTATTGGCATAGAAATTCTGCAATCCGCCAAGGGCGCCGTACAAGCCCGGCGGCAGGCCGATGGCACCGAACTGCGGCACGTTCTGCAGGTTAAGCGACGCGAAGGGATCCTGCAGGGTGACGTCAGAGGCGGTCCGCTTGCGATCGTTCATGTACGCAGCACCACCGGACAACGTGAGGCGGTCCGTGATCTTGAAGTCGAGGTTGCCGAAGATCGAATAGAAGTCCTGGTCCATGGCGTAGAAGTCAGCGATACCCTGGCCCGACTGGAAATAGGTGGAGCCGGGGCGAATGGACGGGGTGACCAGACTTTGCAGGAACTCGAGGGCATAGATGTTGGAGCGCCCCGTAAGCGCCGCTTGCAGGGCGGGAGGAAGGGCGTTCAGCAGCGCCGCCGGGACCTTGCCGCTCAATCCGTCTCCATAGGCCCGTATTTCCGATCCATAACGTGTATCCACGCCGGAATGCAGTTTTTCCTTCTGGTAGAAGCCGCCCACCAGCCAGCTCGCGAGGCCCTTGCCTCCGGAGGCAAGGCGCAGTTCCTGGGTAAAGGTCTTGGCGTCGCTCGACTGATTCTTGTTGGCCAGGTCGGCGCCGGTGAAGTCCACATCCTGGGTCGACTCGTTGGTCTGCTTGCGATACGCAGTGATAGACGTGAGCGTGCCCACGTCCGACTTCCAGTCGGCCTGCACCGATATGCCTTTGCCCGAGAGCCGGTTCACCGGATCCGTATTGAAGATGATGTTGTCATCGAATCTTGCGTCCGAGCTGCCTACCGGGCGCCCGAGTCCCAGGCCGATGAACTGAGTCGCGGGCCCATTGAGGAGCGTCACCACGCCGCAGCAGGTCTCGTTGATCTTGTTGTAATCGGTGATGACACGAAGCGACAGAGCGGCTGAAGGATTCCAGAGCAGGTCGCCGCGAACCGACCAGCGGTCGCGGTCATTCACGTCGCTGCCAGTGGTCGTGTTGGTGAGGTAGCCGTCGCGAACCGTGCGGGTTGCCGAGAGACGAAAGGCCACTGTGTCACTCAACGGACCGGTGACCGATGCCCGCGCCCGGCGCAGGCCGTAGTTGCCAAAGCCGATCTCGCCGGTCTGCGCCGGCGCGAATTGCGGCTTCGCCGTCACGATGCTGATGGCGCCGGCCGACACGTTCTTGCCGAAGAGCGTCGACTGAGGCCCGCGCAGCACCTCGATGCGGTCCACCTCGGGCAGGTCATCGAGCGCGGAGGAGGACCGCGACCGGTATACACCGTCGATGAAGACGCCGACGGAGCTCTCGATCCCGTCATTGCCGCTGCCGTTGCCGAAACCGCGGATGAAGAAGTTGGTCTGCCCGACCGCGTTGAACTGCTGCACTTTGAGCGAGGGTACGACCGTCTGCAGGTCGATCAGGTCGTGGATCACCGCGCGCTCGATGGTGTCCGCCGTCGTCACGGAAACGGAAACTGGCACGTCCTGCAGCGTTGCCTCGCGCTTGGTGGCGGTAACGGTGATCGGGCCCAGGCGCACGGCGTTGTCCGCGGACCTGGTGGCCTCCTTGCCGTCCGGGGGCTTCACATCCTTCTTGTCATCCGGCGCCGCCTGCTGGCCGATCGCGGAAACGCTGCCGAAGAAAGCCAGAGACATCGCTCCGGCAAGCAGGAAATTGCGCATGGACTCCTCCTCTTTGTGTGCCGCGGGCGCCGTAGGTCGACGCTCTCTGGGTCGTACGATCCTTCGGTTTGTAGTACATTTTAGATATTCTAGTCAAGAATAGATTTTTTGGACGGGATTGCATTCGCGCCCGGAAAGCGCGGCAGAATGTCCGTTGTCATGAACTTCAAGTGAGAGCGCCCGATCGATGGCCCCCACCAAGCCCAGGCGACCGAAGCCCGTATCCCGCAGCCGCAAGTCGGCCAACAAGAGGAGCTCGATCGTGCGCGCGGCGATCGAGATCATCAACGCGAAGAGCTATGCGTTGGCCACGATGACGGAGATCGCGGCAATCCTGGATCTGCGCGACGCCGCGCTTTACCACTACTTCCCCGACAAGCGCTCGCTGGTCTACGCGTGCCACCGCCGCTCGCTCGATCGGTTCGAGAAGCTCCTGCACGACACCGACAGGGCGGGCGGCACTGGCGCGCAGAAGCTGCGGCACTTCATCCACGCCATGCTCGACGATTCGTCGAAGAACGGGCCGCTGCTCTATTTTGGTGACTTCTCCTACCTCGATGCGCCTCAGCGCCGCACCATCTCCGCCTGGGCCGACCGGCTGAAGGAGATCCTGATCGGCTTCCTGAAAGAGGGCATGGAGGACGATTCAGTCACCCAGTGCGAGCCGGAGCTGGTGGTGCAGCTGCTGCTCGGCATGCTCATCTGGCTCGGAAAGTGGGTTCCTACCATCGAAGGCATGACGGTCGAGCGGCTAATGAGCGCGATCGACGTTTTCAGCTTCCGTGGCCTGGACAGCAACTTGCCGCACGCCGCGCCCAGGCGCGCGATACCAAGGAAATGATGACAACGAGGAGGAGTAATGACTGACATCACCGGGGGCGAGCTGCTCGCCCGCGCAGTGGCCAACGAGGGCGTGAAGTTCGTCTTCGGGCTACCCTGCCCCGAGATCGATCCGTTCCTGGCGGCGCTCGAAGCGAACGCAATCCGCTTCGTGCCGATCCGCCATGAGGCCGCGGGCGTGCACATGGCCGAGGGCCTGTACAAGACCACGGGCCAGGTTGCGATCGCGCTCGGCAACCCCGGCCCCGGTTCCGCCAACCTGATTCCCGGGCTAGTCACCGCGCGGCACGAGGGCGTGCCGGTGCTCGCGATTTCCTCCCAGCACCGCCTCGGCATCGTGTACCCGTCCACCCCGGCGACCTTCCAGGGGCAGGACCAGCTCGACCTGTTCAAGGCGGCGGTGAAGTGGGGCGCGCCGGTATTCGAGTGGACGCGGATTCCCGAACTGGTGCGCATGGCGTTTCGCGAAATGTGGGCCGGGCGGCCCGGACCGGTGCAGCTCGAGATTCCATTGGCCCCGCTCTACGCCACCGGCGACCCGGACACCGCCCCGATCCTTCCGCGCGGGGCCGGCCGCGCCGGACAACCGCAAGCCTCCGATGACCAGCTGTCGGCCGCCGCCGAGCTCTTGGCGAATGCCAAGGCGCCGGTGATCTTCGCCGGCTGTGGCGTCGATCGGTCGCAGGCCAATGACGAACTGGTCCAGGTGGCGGAACTGCTGAACTGCCCGGTGATCCCGTCACTCGCCGGGCGCGCGGTCATCGCACACGACCACCCGCTCTGCTTCATGTCGCAAAGTCCGGCGGCTGACGAGCTGCGCCGCCAGGCCGATGTGGTGCTGGTGGTCGGTTCCCGGCTTGGCAACCTTGACGTTCCCTTCGACAAGTACTGGGGCGATGGAAAACGCAGCAAGCTGATCCACGTCGATATCGATCCGCGCCACATTGGCGTCTCGCGCCCGTTGACGCTCGGCATCGTGGCCGACGCGCGCTCGGCGCTCGAAGGCCTCGCCACGAAGCTTCGCGGCCGAAAGATCGCGGGCCGCGAGCGCACCGACCTCGCCGCGCAGCGAAAGGCGCACACGCAGTGGGCCGAGGCGCTGCGTGCGCCGGTGGCTGCATGGAGCGGCGCCGGCATCCATCCCGGGCAGGCGATCGCCCTGGTGGGTCAAACGTTCGGCCGCGACGCCGTCTACTGCGTGGACGGCGGCATGACCTCGCTCTGGGCAGCGATCGCCTTGCCGTCGACGCGCCCCGCGTCGTTCCACGGAATCCTCGAACTCGGCATGCTGGGCGTCGGTATCCCGGCGGCGATCGGGGCAAAGTTGGGCGCGGCCGCGCGCGAAGTCGTCTGCGTGACCGGCGACGGCGCGGCAGGCTTCAACATCATGGAGCTGCAGGTGGCGGTGCGCGAACGCGTGAAGGTCACTTTCGTGGTCATGGCCGACGGCCAATGGTCGATGGAAATCCCCAACGAGATGGCGCGCTGGGGCAGGACATTTGGTACGGGCATGGGCGAAATCCGCTGGGACAAGGTAGCCGAAGGCCTCGGCGCGCACGGCGAGTATGTCGAATCGATGGACGCCCTCGCCCCCGCGCTCGCACGCGCCAGGGCGCACGACGGCCCCGCGCTCGTCTGCATTCGCACCAGCTCGGCTGCCAGCCTGGAGATGCATCCGTCCATCGGTGGTCGCTTCTTCGAAGTCTACTTCGGCCCTCAGCCCTGAGCGCGCCCCATTCGAATCCGCAAAGGAAACAACCCATGAGAGCTGCCCAGTTCCTCGAAGTCGGCAAACCCCTGCGAATCGCTGAAGTCGCGAAGCCCAGCGCGCTTCCCGGCGGCCTCGTGTTCAAGGTGAAGGCGTGCGGCATCTGCGCCTCCGACCTGCACGCCGTCGAGGTCCCGGGCTTGCTGCAGCCGGGCAATGTGCTCGGCCACGAGTATGCCGGCGAGGTTGTCGAAGTCGGTCCCGGCGCCGAAGGGTGGAGCATTGGAGACCGTCTGATCGCGCTGCCTGCGAGGCCGTGCGGAACGTGCCCCGCATGCGAGGGCGGCCGTCACTCCGAATGCAGCCAGGTGGTGATGCAGGGATTCGACCTGAGAATGCCAGGCGCCTATGCGGAATATTCCACTTGCATGGCCGGGCTCGCGATGAAGATTCCCGACGGCATTAGCGATACGCAGGCGGCGATGATCGAACCGCTTGCGGTCGGCCTAGGCGCGTGGAAGGCCGCGAACGTACCGGCAGGAGCAAGCGTGCTGATCGTCGGTGCCGGCATCATCGGGCTTGCGGTAGCCAAGTGGGCGCGGTTCTTCGGGGCGGGCGATGTCGGCGTGAGCGAGATGGTGCCCGCCCGGATCGCGCGGGCGCGCGACACGGGCGTCGACCTCGTGATCGATGCCTCACAGCATGCCGATCCGGTCGTCGAATACGAGCGCCTCACAGGCCGCAAGCCTGCGGTGATATTCGAGTGCGTGGGCCGCCCGATGCTCGCCCGGCTGATCGAGGTGGCGCCACCGGGCGCGCACCTGGTGCTCGTCGGCACGGGAATGCAGCCGGAGAATTTCACCGTCGTGTCGGCGGCTTTGAAGCGCTTGCGAATGACGTTCCCGCTTGCCTATGAAGCGGCCGATTTTCCGTTCGTGCAGCGGATGCTCGCCGCCGGTCGCATTGTGGTCGACGGCCTGGTCACGGCCACTGTCAGCCTCGACGAGGCACCGGCGATGTTCGAACGCCTCGGCAAGCCCAACGACCATTGCAAGGTGCTGATCACGCCATGAGCAGCATGAGCGACAAGCCGATGGCGCTGGGCGCCGCGCAGCGCTTTGCCCACGCGCTCAAGCGCCACGGGGTCGAGTTTCTCTTCGGCCAGAGCAATCCACCGGCGCTCACGCTCGCCGCGGCCGACCTTGGCATTGTCCAGATCGGCTATCGGCAGGAGAACGCGGGCACGTATATGGCTGACGGCTACGCGCGAGCCACGGGCAAGGTGCCAGTGGTCACCGCGCAGAACGGGCCGGCGGCGACATTGCTGGTGCCGGGCCTGGCCGAATGCCTGTCGGCTTCCATTCCAATCGTCGCGTTGGTGCAGGACGTCGGCCCGGGCACGCGCGACCGAAACGCATTCCAGGAGCTGGACCAGCTGGAGCTCTTCAGGGGTGTTTCCAAGTGGACGCGGCGCGTGACCACTGCCGACCGCATCGAGGACTACGTGGACATGGCGTTCACCGCCGCTGCGAGCGGGCGTCCCGGCCCCGCCGTCCTGCTGGTGTCGATGGAACTGCTGGCCGACAGGAGCGAGCAACCCGTGGCGGCGCGCAGCGCTCGCCTGGGGCACTACCCGCTTGATCGCACCCAGGCCGATGCGACGCAGGTCATGGCCGCAGCGCGGCTGCTCGCCAGCGCGAATGCACCGGTCGTCTATGCTGGCGGGGGCGTGATCATTTCGAAGGCGCAAGCCGAGTTGCGGGCTTTGCAGGAGCTCGCCCACCTGCCGGTCGCCACCAGCACCATGGGCAAGGGCAGTGTCGATGAATCGCATCCGCTTTCGCTCGGCGTGATCGGCTACTTCATGGCGACGCGGGGCATGGCCAAGTTCGCACGGCCCCTGGTGACCAATGCCGACGTGGTGCTGCTGATTGGAAACCGCACCAACCAGAACGGAACCGATTCCTGGTCGCTGCTGCCGCGCGCGGCGACCTATGTCCATCTCGACATCGATCCGAACGAAATCGGCCGCAACTACGAGGCAATGCGCCTGCAGGGCGATGCCAGGCTCACACTGCAGGCACTGAACACCGCCATTGCCACGCTCGATCTGTCGAAGCGGCGTGCGGCGCGCGCCTCGGTGGCCGCAGACATCGCCGAAGCGAAGGTTCGTCACCGGGAGGAAATCACCGTTGTCACGCGATCGAACGCGGCGCCCATCAGGCCCGAGCGCTTCATGGCCGAACTCGAGGCACAACTGTCGGACGACCACATCGTAGTGGCGGATGCGAGTTTCTCCTCCATCTGGGTCGCCAACTACCTGAGCGCAACGTTCGATCGGCGCTTCATCACCCCGCGGGGGCAGGCCGGACTCGGATGGGGATTCCCGATGGCCATGGGCGCGAAGATCGGGCGCCCGAATCGGCCCGTGTTCTGCATCGTGGGCGACGGGGGTTTTGGGCATGTCTGGTCGGAGCTTGAAACGGCGAGGCGTCACGGCGTGAAGCTCGTGGTTGCGGTGATGAACAACGCGGTACTCGGTTACCAGAAGCATGCTGAGGACGCGTTCCTCGGCCGCCACACCAACGTGTGCGATTTCAATCCCGTCGACCACGCCGCCATCGCCAGGGCCTGTGGCTTGAAGGGAATTCGTCTCGAGCGCGCCGAGGACATCGCGGGCGCGATCAAGGAGGCGATGGCGGCCGAGGCATGTGTGCTGATCGATGTGCTGGCTGATCCCGATGCGATGCCGCCCGTCGCGGCTTTCGCGAAATTGCCGCGCTACTGACGCGGCCCCACTCTCGCGCGGCCATGGAAAATTCACCCTTCGACCTTGCGGGCAAGTCAGTTCTCATCACCGGGGGCGCCTCGGGCATCGGTCTGGGCACTTGCCGGCGCTTCCTCGCGGCCGGCGCGCGCGTGGTCATTGCCGATATCCAGTCGCCGCCGCAGGAGATGCTGGACGCGGGCGGCATCTACCTGGCAGTCGACGTGGCCAATCGAGACCAGGTGGTCGGCGCCTTCAAGAGCGCCGAGGATTCCATCGGCAAGCTGCACGTCATCATCCACAACGCCGGCAGGCCGGGCCAGGGGGGTCACCTGACCGACTCCGACGAAGCGGTGCTTGACGCCGTGGTCGCGCTGAACTTCTATGGCACCTACTACGTGCTCAAGTACGGGCCCAGGCATATGCACGATGGCGGCTCGATCATCACGACCGCATCGGTTGCCGGTTTGCAGCAGAACGAGGGCTTCTTCGACTACAGCGCCACGAAGGCGGCGGTCATCAGCATGACCAAGACCGCCGCCGTGGAGCTTGGGCTGCGGGGCATACGGTGCAACGCGGTCGCACCAGGCCCGGTGAAGACACCGATGCTCCCCGCCGGGCATGTGCTCAACACGCTCGCCAAGCACTTGTCGGCGCTTGGACGCATTGCCGAGGTCGATGATCTGGTGGGCGTATACCACTTCCTCGCCAGCGACGAGAGCCGCTACATCACGGGTCACACGCTAGTCGTCGACGGTGGGCGCCTTGCCGGCTATCGGCAGAAGGTCCTGGCCCGCCTCGGCGACTGAGTTCGGTCATTCCGGCAGCTTCTCGAGGTCGCCCGCCACCGCCGGGCGCAGCTTGTCAGCGCCAGGTGCTTGCGCATCGGCGCATTGGCCCGCGGGTGGTGGCCGCGTTGATGCGCGCCAGAAACTGGTCCAGGTAACCCAACTCTTCTGCGTCTCGACCTCGACCTCGGCCTCGGTGGCGTCGCTCCTTCGCGCATTGCGCGATCACTTCCTGCGTCGAGTTAACACCCGGTTGAGGATTTGCGGCGCGACGAACACGTTCGCGAGCTAGACGCCGTCGATCTCGTCGTACTGCAGGAAGGGCGAATAGATCTGGTGACGTGCCCGTCGAGATTCTGAAGCAGGGGCAGATGGGCGTGGCGGGGCGAGGACCCTCCTAACGCGCTCCCCGTTTCGGGGGCGTTGCGCCGTCAGCGCTCGCAGACCTGCAGGCTCGTCGGGCCCGCGGCGGGAATGACTTCGGCCATCGCGTGGCATCGACCATCGAAGCACAGCTCGTAGTCGGGCGTGAAATCAGATCGCGCGAGCAACACGCGCGCGAGCGGCGCGCGCTCCGGGCGGTAGTGCCACGCGCCGTCGCGCAGCACGGCGCCCGGGGGAGGCTCCATGCCCGCGCCGCTGCCGCGGATGCGCGCTTCCTCGAGGATGAGCTCATGTCCATGCGCCACGTAATCCTCTTCCCAGCGGATCTTCTCGATGGAATGCGTCCACGCGAGCGTGAAGCTCGTCGTAGCGACGAAGGCGTGCAGCGCGCCGGCGGCGAGGCAGATGCCCGGGGTCATCCCGCCGCGGGCTGCACGCGGCGCGCGCGGCTGCGCCAGTAGTGCCATGCGACGAAGACGATGGCGAGCGAGAACCCTGCGTAGTCGGTCCAGGTGATCGCGACCACGAGCATGAACGCGGCGGCCGCACCGAACACGCGCTCGCCCATGTTGAGCGGCGAGAAAAGGTAGCCGATGGAGGCCGCACCCCACAACGCGATCGCGATGAGCGCCTTGAACACCATGTAGAGCGTCGCGACCCACGTGCCGCCCTGCAGCATGAGGGAGGGATCGTAGACCGCCATGTAGGGGATCACGAACCCGGCGATGGCGATCTGGGTCGCCTTGAAGCCGATCTTCATGAAGGGCGCCTTGGCGATGGAGGCCGCGGCGAGCGCGGCGAGCGCCACGGGCGGGGTGAGGTCCGCCATGATGCCGAAGTAGAAGACGAACATGTGCGAGACGATGAGCGGCACGCCGAGCTTGAGGAGCGCGGGCGCGGCGATCGAGCTGGTGATGATGTAGTTCGGGATGGTGGGGATTCCCATGCCAAGCAGCAGGCACACCAGCATCGTGAGCACGAGCGAGAGGAAAAGGCTCTTCGCACCGACGCTCACGATGAAGCCCGCGAAGGTAGTGGCGGCGCCGGTGAGCGTGAGGATGCCGATGATGATGCCGACGATGGCGCACGCGACGCCCACCGGCAGCGCCTGCTTGGCGCCGTCCACCAGGCTTTCGCGCATGACGGTGAGTGTCGCGCGCCCGCCGCGGATGAAGAGGAGCGAGAGCGCGAGCAGCGCGATCGGCACGATGATGACCCACATGCCGAAGCGCTCCCAGAGGCCGGCGCGATACGCGGCGCCCGCGGCGAGCCCCAGCGCGATCCAGAAGAACACGCGGAACGCCGTCCTCCCGAGCGAGGCGGCGATGCCCGCGCCCAGGATGAGGACCGCGGTGAGCGCGAGCCCCGTCATGCCGGCGTACATCGGCGTGAAGCCGTCGAAGAGCATGAAGACGAGCGCCGCGAGGGGAAGCAGCAGGTACCAGCCCTCGGCGATCGCCTTCCACGGATTGGGGCACTGGTCCTTCGGCAGGCCCACGAGATTCGCGCGCCCCGCTTCCAGGTGCACCATCCAGAAAGCAGTCACGTAGTAGAGCACCGCGGGGATGACGGCCGCCTTGCAGATGTCGAGGTACGGCACGTTCAGCGTCTCGGCCATGATGAAGGCCACCGCGCCCATCACCGGCGGCATGATCTGCCCGCCCATGCTCGAGGTGGCCTCGACCGCGCCCGCGAAGACCGGCGAGTAGCCGAAGCGCTTCATCAGCGGGATGGTGAACTGCCCCACGGTGAGCACGTTGGCCACGCCCGAGCCGCTGATGGTGCCCATGAATCCCGAGGAGATCACCGCGACTTTCGCGGGGCCGCCGCGTGCGTGCCCGACGAAGCCCAGCGAGACGTTGTTGAAGAGCCGGATCATTCCCGCGTGCTCGAGGAAGGAGCCGAAGAGGATGAAGAGGAAGATGTACGTCGCCGACACCAGCGTCGGGATTCCGTAGATGCCCTCCACGCCGAGGTAGAGCTGCGAGACGATCTGGTCGTAGCCGAAGGGGCGGTGGCCAATCACATCCGGCAGATATTGGCCGAACAGCCCGTAGGCGAGAAACGTGGCGCTGATCAACGGCAATGCCAGGCCCAGCACGCGCCGGGCGCCCTCGAAGAGCATCACGATCACGGCCGTGCCCACCACGAGGTCCGCGGTGGTGGGATCGCCCGCGCGCTGAATGAGATCGGCCTCGTAGATCCAGTGGTAGAAGGCGAGCGCGAAAGCGACGATCGCGAAGATGGCGTCGTACCAGGCGATCGAATGCCGGTCCGCTTTCTTCGAGATCGGGTGCAGCAGGAACGCGAGCGCCAGCAGGAATCCCACGTGCACCGACCGCATCACCTGGCTCGAGAGCGGGCTGAAGGCCGCCACCACCAACTGGTACGCGGAGAACGCGAGCGCGACCGCGATGATGACGTGCCGCGCGGTGCCGACGAGCTCGCGGCGCGCACCGTGCTCCTCGAACTCCTCGACCGGTCCCTCGGTCGAGGTGTCGAGTATGGGGTCGCGCGATTCCATGCGCCCGGCTACTTGAGGACGCCGGCTTCCTTGTAGTAACGGATGGCGCCCGGATGCAGCGGCACGGGCATGCCCTTGGGTCCGTCCTCGCGGCGGATTTCCTTCGCGGCGTTATGCGCGGCGGCGAGCGTGTCGAGGTTCTCGAAGAGCGCCTTGGTCATGCGATAGACCGTTTCCTCGGGCACCGATTCGGACGTGACCAGCATGTTCTTGATCGCCACGCCCGGCACATCAGTGTCCTGGCCTTCGTAGGTCTTGGCGGGGATGGCGGCGGACTGGTACGCCGGATCGCCCACCTTCTTCACGATGTCGGCGGGAATCGGCACCACCACGATCTTCATCGTCGCGGCGAGGTCGCGCAGCGACGCCACGCCGAGCCCGGCGGACTGCAGCGTCGCGTCGAGCTGGCGGTTCTTCATGAGCTCCACCGACTCGCCGAACGGCAGGTACTCGACCTTGGCGAAGTCGCTGTAGGAAAGGCCCGCGGCCTTGAGGATCGCGCGCGCGTTCAGCTCCGTGCCGGACTTGGGCGCGCCCACCGAGATGCGCTTGCCCTTCAGGTCGGCGAGCGTGCGAATGCCGGAATCGGCGCTCGCGACGATCTGCACGTAGTTCGAGTAGATGGAGGCCACGCCGCGCAGCTTCTTCAGCGGCGCCTTGAAGCCGGCTTCGGCATCGCCCTTCCATGCGTCGGACAACGCGTCGCCCAGCGTGAAGGCGAGCTCGCCGCGGCCGGCCTGGATGAGGTTCAGGTTCTCCGCGGACGCCTTGGTCGACTGCACGGCGACCTTCGCGTCGGGGAGCACCTTGCCGTAGACCTGCGAGAGCGCGACGCCGAGGGGATAGTAGATCCCGCTGGTTCCTCCCGTGAGGATCGTCACGTACTGGACGGCGAGGGCCGGCAGGGCGAGCACGAGGCAGGCGCCGGCGATCAAGCGAATAGCGGTTCGGAACATGGTCTCTCCTGAGAGTGCGCGGCCGGCCATGGTGTGATGGCCGGGCCGCATTCGAGCGCACGGCGCGGTGGGAGTCTCGACCCCGCGCCTCTAGCGCTCTGTTGTGTAATTCGCCCCCGCAGTTTATCGCAGGGCGCGCCCTGCCGCGAACCCTCCCTCGAACCGATGGCGAATCGCCGTGCGCTCGGCGGCCTCGAACAGCCCGTGCACGATGAGCGCGAGCCCCGCCGCGGGCAGCGCCCCCGCGAGGAGCAGCGTGTGGTCATTCAGCGCGAGCCCCTGTGCGATGCGCTCCCCGAATCCACCCGCGCCGATGAATGCCGCGATGGTCGCCGTGCCGACGTTGATCACCGCGGACGTCTTCACCCCTGCGAGGATCGTAGGCAACGCGAGCGGAAGCTCGATGAAGCGCAGCACTTGCGCGGGCACGAGGCCCAAGGCCGACGCCGCCTGCCTGAGGCCCGCTGAAACGCCGAGGATGCCCGAGTGTGTGTTGCGCGCGATCGGCAGCAGCGCGTACAGAAACAGCGCGATCATCGCCGGCCACACGCCGATCGAGCGCGTGATCGGGATGAGGAAGGCGAGGAGCGCGAGCGACGGGATGGTCTGGATCAGCCCGGTGGCGATCAGCACCGGCTGCGCGATCCAGCGCACCTTGGCCGCGAGGATGCCGAGCGGAATGCCGACCAGGATCGCCGCGATGAGCGAGCCGAATACGAGGCTCACGTGCTCGAGCGCGAGGCGGCCGAAGTCGGGCGCGAAGAGCGCGGACCAGAGCGTCCGCTCTTTCGCAATCCTTTCACCGCCGAGAAACTCGCGCGCCACGCTCGCGAAGTCGATGCGGTCCAGCTCCGCGCGGCCGTTCAAGCGGATCATCGTCGCCTCGTCGAGCCTGCCTTGCAGCTTCGCCCACCCGGCGAACGCCTTGGCATGCATGGAGGGCGCATCGATGCGATGCAGGATCACCGCCTCGTAGCGGGGAAAGAACTTGCGATCATCGTCGAGCACCTTCACGCCGTAGCGCGCGATCTTGGCGTCCGTCGTGTAGAGGTCGATCACGTCGACCTCATCCTTGGCGAGCGCCTCGTAGGCGAGGCCGTGGTCGAGGCCGCGCGGATCCGGCTGGGGCAGCGCGTAGGCCGCCTTCAATCCGGGCCAGCCGTCCTGGCGCCCGAGGAATTCGTGCGAAAGGCCGAGGCGGACTTCCGGATGCACCGCGAGATCGGAGACGCTCTTGACGCTCTTCGACGCGGCCGTCTCCCCGCGCATGCCGAGCGCATAGCCATTGGAAAATCCGAGCGGCGTGCTGGCCGCGAGCCCCAGGGGTGCGAGCTGCCGATTGATCGCCTCGAGGCCGAGATTCTCGCCGCTCTTCAGGATCTCGCGCGCGATGGTGCCGGTGTACTCGGGATACGCGTCGATGGAGCCGCGGGTGAGCGCCTCGTAGAGGATCGCGGTATTGCCGAGGCCGGGGCGATGCACCGCGGCCACGCCCTCGCGCTCGGCCGCTTGCACCAGGATCTCACCGAGGATGTACGACTCGGTGAAGCGCTTGGAGCCGACGCGCAGCGCCTCACCCTGCGCAAATGAAGAGGCCGCGGCGAACAGCGCCGCGGCCGCAAGGCACAACCCCCGTCTCAGGGACGGGAGCACATCGCCATGCCCTCGTAGGTCCATCCTTCCTGCTCCATGTCGCGCATCGTCGAGTCGCTCGTGGTGAAGCGGTGGTTCGAGTCGTTGCGGATATGACCCTGGTTATACGCGCGATTCACGCCGAGGTAGCCGTCGGGGCAGTGCTGCAGCGCATCCACCGGATGGATATACCACGGAGTCCCGCGGTAGTTCCAGAAGCGGTTCGCCTTGGTCGCCTCGCATTCCTGGGCGCTCGCCGTGTAGAAGGCGCTCGACGGGCCGCCGCGGCGATACGCGTCGAAGCGGCAGACCGGCACCGCGGTAGTGAAGGTGTCCGAGGCGACCGGCAGGACCTTGAAGCCCTGGCCGGTGACCGACCAGGTGGATCCGGGCTCCTCCGCGAGGCGGGCGTATTCATTCGAGTCGGTGGTGATGAAGTAGTGGTTGAGGTTCGCGTTGTAGAGCTCGATGGCGGTGGTCTCGCCGGCGGCGTTGGAGAACGGCACGTGCACGTCGATGGTGAGCGTGTCCTGGCGCCCGCCGGTGACGCTCGCCATGCGGATGAGGCGCCCCATCGCGCCCGCATCGTCACGCACGTCGAGGTACGCATTGAAGAAAGTCACCATCCAGGTGAAGAGGTCGCCCACGTCCTCGGGACGCAGCTCGTGCTGGCCGTCGGTGAGCTCGACCATGTAGCGCGTCGAGGTGAAGCGGTTCAACGCCTCCTTCATCTGCGAGAGGGGCGCCGTGGTGTCGGCCGTGCCGGACATCGCGAGGTACGGGCGGTTGACGGTTTCCGCGCCACTCTGCCCGTCGCAAAATGCGGGAAGAAAGGACCACCCCGCGAAGGGCACGTATCCCATCACGGCCCGGATGCGCGGATCGTGTGCCGCGGCGTCGGCGCAGTGTCCCCCGAGCGTCGTGGTGAGCCGCGCGCCCAGGAGGAGCGTCATCGCTTCCCCGCCGAGGCTCGCGCCGAAGCCGCCGATGCGGTTGACGTCGATGGCGGGCGCGTACGCGGAGTTGGCGAGCATCGTATCCGTCATCGCCTTGAGCGAAAGCGGGCGCATCAGCTCCATCTCGACGATGCGGTCGAAGTTGAGCGTGACGAAGACCACGTCGCTGAGATCCTGCACGCGCACGCGCGAAAAGCGCGGATCGCCATGGAAGGGCGCGGCGACCATGAAGCCGTGCGCGGCGAGCTGCACGAGGACGTCCACGTATCCCTTGCTGATCGGGCTGCCCGTGAGGCCGTGCGAGTAGATGATCAGGGGCAGGCGCTGAATGCCGTCCTGAGGCGGGAGGGTAAATCCCGAATCGGAGTACTCGTTGCGTCCGATGAGCTTCGGGGCGGCGCCAGCCGGCTGCATGTGCGGAATCACGTCGCCCGTTCCGGGGAGGATGTAGTCCGGATCGGTGTTCAAGCTCGGCGTCGGGTAACAGACGATGGCGACAAAGGGGACGCTCCCGCCGGCATTCCCGGGATAGAGGCTGCGGTCGCCGGGCACCGCGGCACTGAAGGTGATCGCGCTCGCTGGCTGCGCGAGGATCTCCGTGATGTAGTGGTCACGCCCTTCCCAATAGTCGCTGGCGCTCGCGCCCGCGGCGATGCGCGAGGCGTCCTGCGCGATGTTCGAGCACGCGACCTTGAAGGGCCCCATCGGGATCGGCGACACGGTGTTCACGTGGTTGTAGGCCGGTGCCGGGAAAATGGCGCACGCAGCGGCCAGGGCGACGAGAGCGCGGGCGGGAAAAAGGCGATTTCGCATCAAGGTAGAATCCATCCCTCGATTATAGGTTTGGCGACGCCCTCATGGACGACAGCGACAAAGTCCGGCGCATCCTGAAAGGCTCCCGCACCATTGCAGTCGTAGGCCTTTCGGCACAGTGGCACCGTCCCAGCTATTTCGCGGCCAAGTACATGCAGGAGCATGGCTACCGCGTGATCCCCGTGAATCCCACCTATCCCGAGATCCTCGGGGAGAAAAGCTACAAGAGGCTCGCCGACATCCCCGAGAAAGTGGATGTGGTCGACTGCTTTCGCAAGAGCTCCGAGATCCCCGCGCTCGCCGAGGAGGCGATCGCGATCGGCGCCAAGGTGCTGTGGATGCAACTGGGCGTCGAGAACGCGGCCGCGCGCGCGCGAGCCGAGGCCGCGGGTCTGGAAGTGATCGAGAATCGATGCGTGAAGATCGAGCACGGCAGGTTCTTCGGCGGCCTCGGTTGGGCCGGCGTCAACACCAAGGTGATCTCCGCTAAACGCGCGAGCACCTGAAAAGGGGGACAAAACATGGAACTTTGGCTCGTCTGGATCGTGGCGGGGTTCGCGCTCGCCATCGCGGAGCTCCTGAGCGGAACTTTCTACCTGCTGGTGATCGGGCTCGGCGCCTTCACCGGCGCTTTGGTCGCCTGGATGGGCGGCAACATGCTGGTGCAGGCCGCCATGGGCGGCGTGGTCGCGATCGCCGGCGCCGTCGGGGTGCATCACTGGCATGCGCGCCAGAAGTCCGGCGACGCGCAGTCCAATTTCCTCGATCGCGGGCAACCGGTGGTGCTCGAGGGCTGGGCCAACGAGTCGGCCAACCTCGCGCGCGTGAGATACCGCGGCAGCACGTGGGATGCGCGCCTTGCGCCCGGCCCGCGCCCGGCGCCCGGGGCCACGCTCTACATCGAAGGCCAGGAAGGCAACACGCTCGTCGTCGTCCCCACCGAACCGCAGCCGCGCTAGCACCCAAACCAAAAACAGGGAGAACGCCATGTTCTGGAAAACACTCATCGCCATCGTGCTGACGGTCGCCGCCGCGTGGCTCACGCACAGCGCCGTCGCCACCATCGCGACATTCCTGGTCGGCATGATCGTGGTCTTCATCTTCGAAGGCGTGCGCATCGTGCCGCAGCAAAGCGCCTGGGTGGTCGAGCGCCTCGGCAAGTTCCACGCGGTGTTGCAGCCGGGCCTGAACCTGATCGTGCCCTTCTTCGACCGCGTCGCGTACCGTCACTCGTTGAAGGAAGTGCCGCTCGACGTGCCCGAGCAGATCTGCATCACCAAGGACAACACGCAGCTCACCGTCGACGGGATCATCTACTTCCAGGTGGTCGATCCGCGCCTTGCGTCGTACGGGTCCTCGGACTACATCCAGGCGATCACGCAGCTCGCGCAGACGGCGCTGCGCTCGGTGGTCGGCAAGATGGAGCTCGACAAGACCTTCGAGAGCCGCGACGACATCAACCACCATTTGGTGGAGGTGCTCGACGAGGCCGGGCGCACCTGGGGCATCAAGGTGTTGCGCTACGAGATCAAGAGCCTCACGCCGCCGGATTCCATCCTGCGCTCGATGCAGGCGCAGATCACCGCCGAGCGCGAGAAGCGCGCGGTGATCGCGACCTCCGAAGGCAAGCGCCAGCAGGAGATCAACATCGCCGACGGCCAGCGCCAGGCGGCGATCCTGGAATCCGAGGGCCAGAAGCAGGCGCAGATCAACAAGGCCGCGGGCGAGGCGGGCGCCATCGAGCTGGTGGCCAACGCGAACGCCAACGCGGTGCGCGCGGTGGCCTCGGCCATCGGTGCGCCCGGCGGCATGAGCGCCGCGAACCTCAAGATCGCCGAGAAGTACATCGAGGCCTTCCAGGGTCTCGCGAAGACCAACAACACGCTCATCATCCCGAGCAACCTCGCCGACATCGCGGGCCTGGTCGCCAGCGCTATGACGGTGCTGGACCGCACGAAGGCGGGCGAAGCCAAGTGACGGCGCGAGACGTCATCCCGGCCGCCGCCGAGCGGGGCAGGGCCGGGATCCAATCAATTGGGCCCCTGCCTACGCGGGGGAAACGAATCATCCATGGCCGATAGGGAATTCGGATTCGAGACGCTGTGCCTTCACGCCGGCCAGATCCCCGACGCGCAAACGGGATCGCGCGCGGTGCCGCTGTACCAGACCACCTCGTACGTTTTCGAGAGCGCCGACCACGCCGCGAGCCTCTTCAACCTGCAGACGTTCGGCAACGTCTATACCCGGCTCTCGAATCCCACCACGGCGGTGTTCGAGGAACGCGTCGCGGCGATCGAGAACGGGCGCGCGGCAGTAGCGACCGCGTCAGGACAGGCCGCCGAGATGGTCGCCTTCCTCAACATCCTCGAGAGCGGCGACCACGTGGTGTCCTCCGCCAAGGTGTACGGCGGCACCAACACGATGCTCAACGTGAATTTCAGGAAGCTCGGCATCGACTCGACGCTGGTCGACCCCGACGATCCGGAGAATTTCCGCCGCGCGCTGAAGCCCAACACCAAGGCGATCTTCTCCGAGACGCTCGGCAATCCCGCCATCAACGTGATCGACATCGCGGCCATCGCGGCGATCGCGCGCGAGGCGGGTGTGCCTTTCATCGTCGACAACACGGCCGCATCCCCGTATCTCTGCCAGCCGATCGCGCACGGCGCCGACATCGTCGTGCATTCCGCGACCAAGTTTCTCGGCGGCCACGGCACGACCATGGGCGGCGTGGTGGTGGAAAGCGGCAAGTTTCCGTGGGACAACGGCAAGTTTCCCTCGATGACCGAGCCTTCGGTCGGCTATCACGGCGTTAAGTTCTACGAGACCTTCGGCGACTTCGGCTTCACCATGAAGGCGCGCATGGAGGTGCTGCGCGTTTTCGGGCCGACGATCTCGCCCTTCAACGCGTGGATGCTGCTGCAGGGGATCGAGACGCTTCCCGTGCGCATGGACCGGCATGTCGCCAACGCGATGGCGGTGGCGCGCTTCCTGAAAGACCATCCGAAAGTCTCCTGGGTGAACTATCCGGGCCTCCCGGAAAGTCCGTACCACGCGCTCGCGAAGCGATATATGCCGAAAGGCGCGGGCTCGCTCCTCGCGTTCGGCATCAAGGGCGGCTTCGCGGCGGGCGTGAAGTTCATCGAGGCGCTCACCTTCGTCTCGCACCTCGCCAACATCGGCGACGCCAAGTCCCTGGTGATCCATCCCGCATCCACCACTCACCGCCAGCTCTCGGAAGAGGAGCAGTCGAGGGCGGGCGTGCCTCCGGATATGGTGCGGCTGTCGATCGGCCTCGAGAGCCTCGACGATATCCTGTGGGACATCGACAGCGCCTTGAGGTCTGCGGTCTAGTCGCCTTTCGTGGGGGGCATCGCGCGATTCTAGCGCCGGTCGGGGTCGAGCAGCGAGTCGATCTCGCGCTTCGCCTGGTCCAGCATGACCGCCTCGATCCACGGGACGAATGCGGACACGCGCGCGTACGTTTCCCATTCGCCGGCGACCGAGCTGAGGATGCCCGCGACGGAAATTCCGGCGGGGACCTCGACGAAGGCGGGAGCGCCGATATCCGCCGCGGTCGCCGCGCCCTGGAGGTCCGACGCGTCGTCGAGCGGCTTCACGCGCAAGCCGAGCGTGCGCGCGTCGATTCGATCGACCGTATTGATCGACGCGCGCTTCCTGCGGTCGGCGTTGCCCAGCCCCACTATCGCCACGGTCTTCCCGCTCTCGTCGCCTTCGCGATAGAGCTTCGCGGGCTCGACGTCGGACACCGGCTTGCGAAGGAGGATGAGCGCGACCTCGTTCACGAACAAAGCCTGGATCTCGTGATCGTCCTCGCCCACGCGGATCTTCGGAAGCGGCTTCACGTCCTGCAGCGCCTTGGCTTGCGTCGCATTGGTGAGGATCCACCGCGGTGCGATGAGCACGCCTTCCCCGCCAACGCGCGGCCCGAGGGCCAGCGCCGAGGGATAGCGCGTCGCGAGCTCGAGATACTCCGCGTCGTCGCGGTCGGCGCGGATCGTCAGGGCGGCGGCGGGGAGCGTGGCAACGCACGCGGCCAGGACGAGGGCGCGCATCGGCCTCATGCCTGCGATGCCGGGTGCCTCATTGGGTATCCCCCGAAAAGTGGTTTCGACTCGCAATGCGGCGGTCACCTCCGCGGGTGGAAGTCTGCTCCATCCACTTCGCATTGTCTTGGGAACGGGGGGAATTGAGGATAAGGGTTCATACATCCATTCAGAGCCCGAAATACGGGGTGAGTTGGGCGAGCGCCGCCGGATTCACTACAATGGACTGCAAACCAGACCGAGGAGAAACGCGCCATGCATCGCAGCCTTGCAGGATTCAGTGTATTCGCCATCGCCGCGGCGCTTGCCGCCGGTCCCGTCCACGCGTGGGAGCCCACAAAGCCCGTCGAGATCGTGGTCGCGGCCGGGGCGGGCGGCGCTTCCGACCAGATGGCGCGCATGATGCAGGCCGCGATCCAGAAGAATAATTTGATGAAGCAGCCGATCGTGGTGTCGCTGAAGGGCGGCGCCTCCGGTGCGGAAGCTCTCATGTACATGAAGTCGAGCTCCGGGGACGCCAACCGGGTGCTCATCGCCTATTCGCTCATCTACATGCTGCCGCTCTCGGCGAAGATTCCGTTCAACTGGCGCGAGCTCACGCCCGTCTCGGTGCTCGCGCTCGACGAGTTCGTTCTCTGGGACAACGCCGAGCTGCCGTACAAGACCACGAAGGAGTTCATCGACGCGGCGAAGAAAGCCGATCCCGTCTTCAAGATGGGCGGCACCGGCTCGAAGCGCGAAGATCATGTGCTCACCGTCTTCATAGAGAAGAGGACCGGCGCCAAGTTCGCATACCTGCCGTACAAGTCGGGCGGCGAGGCGGCCACTCAGCTGGTCGGCAACCACACCGCGTCCAACGTGAACAATCCCTCGGAGAACCTCGAGGTGTGGCGCGCGGGACAGGTGCGCGCGCTCTGCGTCTTCTCCAAGGAGCGCATGCAGTACAAGGTCAAGGTGACCGACACGATGTCCTGGAACGACATCCCCACCTGCAAGGAGCAGGGCCTGGACGTGAGCTACCAGATGCTGCGGGCCATGTTCCTTCCCGGCAACGTGAAGCCCGAGGAGCGCGCCTTCTACGAGGACCTCTTCAAGAGGGTCACGCAGACCACCGAATACAAGGACTACATGGAGAAGCAGGCGTTGAAGCCGGTGTGGTACTCGGGCCCGGACATGGTCAGGTTCCTCGAGGAGGACGACGCCCTCAACAAGGGCCTCATGACCGAAGCCGGCTTCGTGGCGAAGTGAGCGCGCAAGGCGTCGAGGTCGTCGTCGGGGATCCCGGCGATCCGCCGGACGATTCCCCCGCGGTCGCGAGCCAGCGCAGCGTCGAGACCTCCGCGCTGGCGGTGATCCTCGCCTTCTCCCTGTTGATGGCCTGGGACAACTGGCGCACCGGCATCGCGTGGGAATCGACGGGCCCCGCGGCCGGGTACTTTCCCTTCTACGTTGCGGCGATCCTCGCCGCCGCGTGCATCTTCGGCCTGGTGCAGGAGTTGCGGAAGAGCGGGGCGCCGGCGCGGGGATTCGTCTCGCGTAACCAGTTCAAGCGCGTGCTTCAGGTGTTCGTGCCGACCCTGCTCTTCGTGCCGGTCACGCAATGGCTGGGCCTCTACGTGGCGAGCTTCCTGCTGATCGCGGGCTTCATGATCGTGGTCGGGCGCATCAAGGCGTGGAAATCCATTCTCACCGGCTACATTTTCTCCGCGATCATGTTCGGGATCTTCGAGGTCGCCTTCGATGTGATCATGCCGAAAGGCCCGCTCGAGCGCCTGTTCGGGTACTGACCGGCACCCATGGAAGCATTCCACCTCCTGCTCTACGGCTTCAGCGTGCTCATGACGTGGAAGATCCTCGCGCTCATGATGGTCGGGCTCACGCTCGGCATCTTCGTCGGCGTCCTGCCGGGCCTCGGCGGACCGAACGGCGTCGCGATCCTGCTGCCGCTTACTTTCACGATGGATCCGACGTCGGCGATCGTGATGCTGTCGTGCATCTACTGGGGCGCTCTCTTCGGCGGCGCGATCACCTCGATCCTGTTCAACATCCCGGGCGAGGCGTGGTCCGTCGCGACCACCTTCGACGGCTACCCGATGGCGCAGCAGGGGCGCGCCGCGGAGGCGCTCACGGCGGCTTTCACGTCGTCCTTCATCGGCTCGCTGGTCGCGGTGTTGCTGATCACGTTCCTCGCGCCCAGTATCGCGAGCTTCGCGCTCAAGTTCGGGCCGCCGGAGTTCTTCGCGGTCTACCTCCTCACGTTCTGCTCGTTCGTCGGCCTGGGTCGCGAGGCGAAGCACAAGACCATCATCTCGATGGCGTTCGGCCTGCTGCTCGCCGGCATCGGCATGGACACGGTCTCCGGCCAGCTGCGCATGACGTTCGGCTCCAACGAGCTCCTGCGCGGGGTGAACTTCCTGGTCGCGGTGATCGGCCTCTTCGGCATCAGCGAGATCCTGCTCACCATGGAGGAGCGCCTCGCGCTGCGCGGCCATGCGGCCAAGATCAGCCTGCGCGTGGTGCTGAAGGTGTGGAGGGAGATGCCGCGCTACTGGGTCACGCTGCTGCGCTCGTCGTTCATCGGCTGCTGGCTCGGCATCACGCCGGGCGGAGCGATCGCGGCCTCCTTCATGGGCTACAACCTCGCCAAGCGCCTGTCGAAGGATCCGGAATCGTTCGGCACCGGCCGCATCGAAGGCGTATTCGCGCCGGAAACCGCGGCGCACGCGTCCGGCACTGCCGCATTGCTGCCGATGCTTGCGCTCGGCATCCCGGGCTCGGGCACGGCGGCGATCCTCCTCGGCGGCCTCATGGTGTGGGGTCTCAATCCGGGGCCGCTCCTCTTCGTCGAGCACAAGGAGTTCGTGTGGGGCCTCATCGCCTCGATGTACCTGGGCAACGTCGTCGGCCTCATCCTCGTGCTCACCACGGTGCCGCTCTTCGCCTCGGTGCTGCGCGTGCCGTTCGCCGCGATCGCGCCGATGATCGTGGTGTCGTGCGCGATCGGCGCCTTCGCGATCCAGAACGCCATGTTCGACGTCTGGCTGATGCTCGCCTTCGGCGTGGTCGGCTACGTATTCAAGAAGATCGGCATCCCGCTCGCGCCGCTCACGCTCGCGATGGTGCTTGGCAGCCGCGCCGAGGATTCATTCCGCCTCTCGATGATCGGCTCGGCGGGCGACATGCGCGTCTTCTGGTCCAACGGGCTGGTGGGCACGATTACCACGCTCGCGCTCGTTCTCCTCTTCTGGCCGCTCATCTCGCGCGCGATCGGCGCGGTGCGCCGCCGGTTTCTGGCGTGACTGCGCGCGCGCCTCGCGGTGCCTCACCACTACGGCGCCTCGGTGCCGTCGTATTTCGAAATCCCTGACTCCGCGGAGCGCTTCATGGAGGCGGCGCGCAAACGTGGCGTGAACGCGAGGATCGTGGCCCCGGGGAGCGGGATCGAGCTCAGCGAAGCTGGCCGCTAAGGGGTGCGCATGCGGCAGGAGCGGCGCCGAAGCCGGCTCGCCCGGCGGCGCATGGGGCCCGATCATCGAAGAGAGATCATCGAGGAGCCTGTCCGATGGAAGGCCGGGCAATCGGGCGTTGGCGCCTTCCACGCCCATGAAGTGCCCAATTCGACGCAACGGATCGCCGGTGACTTTCCGCTTCGGTGCGCTTAGGATAGAATTCAAACGAGCGTTTGAATTTGGCATTTCAGCCCACGGAGCCCCAGCGATGGCCTCATCACGTCCAGCACGGAAGAGCGTTGTGTTGGATGCGACTTCCGCGGACACCAAGACCCGCATCCTCGATGCCGCCGAGAGCCTTTTCATGGAGCACGGCTTCGAGGCGACCAGCCTGCGCAGCCTCACGAGCGCCGCGAGCGTGAACCTCGCCGCCGTCAACTATCACTTCGGCACCAAGGAAGAGCTCTTCCAGGCGGTCCTCACGCGCCGCCTCGATCCCATGAACCAGGAGAGGATCGATCTCCTCGCGCGCCTCGAGCGCGACGCGGGCGGCAAGGCGATGTCGTGCGAGAAGATCCTCTTCGCGATGCTGATCCCGGCGCTGCGCCTGGCGCGCGACGAGAAGCGCGGGGGCAAGAACTTCCTGCGGCTCCTCGGCCGCGCGTATGCAGATCCGGCGCCCTTCATCCGCCATTTCCTCTCCGCGCAGTACGCCGAGATGATCGGGCAGTACAAGGAGGCCTTCCTCAAGGCGCTGCCGCAGCTGTCGCGCCATGAGCTCACCTGGCGCCTGCATTTCGTCATGGGCGCGCTTTCCTACACGCTCGCCGGCACCGACGCCGTGAAGCTCTTCGCGCAGATGACCGCGGCGGAGAAATACGACGACGAGCTGCTCCTCCAGCGGCTCGCGCCTTTCCTCGTGGCGGGCCTCAAGGCGCCGCCGCTCGCCGAATCACGCAAGCTCGAGCTGGTCTCGGGAGAATGAGAAGGAGATGAACATGCACACGATATTCATGATCGCGGCAGCCTTGGGCGCCATGGGAGTCGCGTGGGCGCTCGCTTACCACCGCGCCAGCGCGCTCGCATGGTCGATCGCGATGGCTGCCGGCGTCATTGCGCTGACCTATGGCACCGGGACGCCGTACGCCGTGCTCACCATCCTCTGGATCGCGGTCGCTGCCTTCGCCGCGTTCTCGATCGTGAAGCCGCTGCGGCGCGCGCTCGTCACCCGGCCCATCTTCGGCATCTACAAGAAGATCCTCCCGCAGATTTCGCAGACGGAGCAGGAGGCGCTCGACGCCGGCAGCATCTGGTGGGACGCCGACCTTTTCACCGGCAAGCCCGACTGGGCCAAGCTCCTCGCCTATCCGGAGGCGAAGCTCTCAGCGGACGAGCGCGCCTTCATCGACGGCCCCGTGGAAGAGCTGTGCGGCATGCTGGACGAGTGGGACATCACCCACAACCGCATGGACCTTTCGCCCGAGGCGTGGAAGTTCATCCGCGAGAAGGGCTTCCTCGGCATCATCAGTCCCAAGACTTACGGCGGCCTGGGCTTTTCCGCATTCGCGCACACCGAGATCGTCACCAAGATCTCCACCCGCAGCGGCACCGCCGCGGTGACGGTGATGGTGCCCAATTCGCTCGGGCCCGCGGAGCTCCTCATCCACTACGGCACCGACGAGCAGAAGAACTACTACCTGCCGCGCCTCGCCAGGGGCCTCGAGATCCCGTGCTTCGCGCTCACCAACCCGGAAGCCGGCTCCGACGCGGGCGCCATTCCCGACTTCGGCATCGTCTGCAAGGCAATGCACGAGGGCCGTGAAGTGGTGGGCGTGCGCCTCACATGGGACAAGCGCTACATCACGCTGGGCCCGGTCGCGACGATCCTCGGCCTCGCGTTCAAGCTCCTCGATCCCGAGAAGCTCCTCGGCGGCAAGGAGGACGTCGGCATCACGCTCGCGTTGATCCCGACATCACACAAGGGCGTGAACATCGGGCGGCGCCACATCCCGCTCGCCGCGGCGTTCATGAACGGCCCCAACTCCGGTACCGACGTCTTCATCCCGATGTCGTGGATCATCGGCGGCGAGAAGCAGGTCGGCAACGGCTGGCGGATGCTGGTCGAGTGCCTCGCGGCGGGACGCTCGATCTCGCTGCCCTCGATGTCGATGGCGGCGGGCAAGCTCAGCTCGCGCGCGACCGGCGCATACGCGCGCGTGCGCTCGCAGTTCAAGACGCCGATCGGCAAGTTCGAGGGCATCGAGGAGCCGCTCGCCCGCATCGGCGGCAACACATACATGATGGACGCGACGCGCCGCCTCACCATGGCGGCGCTCGACATGGGCGAGAAGCCGTCGGTGATCTCGGCGATCTGCAAGTACCACATGACCGAGCGCATGCGCTCGATCCTGAACGACGCCATGGACGTCCACGGCGGCAAGGGCATCATGATGGGGCCTAACAACTACCTCGGCAGCGCGTACCAGTCGATCCCGATCGCGATCACCGTCGAGGGCGCGAACATCCTCACGCGCTCGCTCATCATCTTCGGGCAGGGCGCGATCCGCTGCCATCCCTTCGTGCTGAAGGAGATCGGCGCCGCCGGCGCCAACGACCTCCCCGCGTTCGACCGCGCGCTGTGGGGCCACATGGCGTTCACCATCTCGAATGCCGCGCGCTCGCTGTATCTTGGCATCACGGGGGGTGAAACGGTCACGGTGCCGGGACCGATCGAGACGCGCCGCTACCTGCAGGTGATGACGCGCTTCTCGTCGGCGTTCGCGCTCCTGTCGGACATCTCGATGTTCGTGATCGGCGGGAGCCTGAAGCGGCGCGAAAAGATCTCCGGGCGCCTGGGCGACATCCTCTCGCTCCTCTACATCGCCTCGGCGACGGTGAAGCGCTTCCAGGACGAGGGCCGCCAGAAGGAAGACCGGCCGCTCCTCGACTGGGCCATGTTCGACACGTTCTTCAAGCTGCAGGTGGCGATGGATGGCGTGCTCGACAACTTCCCCAACCGCTTCGTCGCCGCGTGGCTGCGCCTGCTGGTGTTCCCCAAGGGCCTCACCCTGAACGCGCCCTTCGACAAGGTGGGCGCCAAGGTGGCCAACATCCTCATCACGCCGGGCGCGGCGCGCGATCGCCTCACCGCGGGCGCCTACATTCCGCGCGACGAGAACGACGTGATCGGCCGGCTGGAATTCGCCATGGAGGCGGTGATCAAGGCCGATGTGATCGAGGCGAAGATGCGCAAGGCCGCAAAGGAAGGCCTTCTCACGCAGCGCACCGTCGAGGAACGCCGCGCGGTCGCGCTGGCGCAGGGCATCATCACGCAAGGCGAGATCGACCATCTCGAATACACAGACCGCCTGCGCCGCGATGTCATCAAGGTCGACGACTTCGAGCACGAGCTCGGACGCGGCGCGCAATCGCAGGAGGAGCCATGGCAGCCCACGGAATCGAAGAAAAAGGTCGCCGCCGCGTCTATGTAGTCGACGGGGCGCGCACCCCGTTCCTGAAGGCGAGAACCGGTCTCGGGCCTTTCACGGGATCGGACCTCGCGGTGAACGCGGGGCGGCCCCTCCTCATGCGCCAGGCGTTCGAGCCCGACGCGTTCGACGAGGTGATCATCGGGGCCGCGATGCCCTCGGCGGACGAGGCCAACATCGCGCGTGTCGTGTCGCTGCGCCTGGGATGCGGGGACAAGGTGCCGGCGTGGACCGTGATGCGCAACTGCGCGTCGGGCATGCAGACGCTCGACTCCGCCGCCGTGAACATCATCGCCGGGCGCTCGAGCCTGGTGCTCGCCGGCGGCACCGACGCCATGAGCCACGCGCCGCTCCTCTACGGGCCGGCGATGGTGAACTGGCTCGCGGCCTGGTACGCGGCGAAGAGCATGGGGCAGAAAGCGGCGCTCGCCGTGCGCTTCCGTCCCGCATATCTCGCGCCGGTGATCGCCATCCTGCGCGGCCTCACCGATCCCATCGCCAGGCTCTCCATGGGGTCCACCGCCGAGATCGTCGCTAAACGCTTCGGCATCACGCGCACGATGATGGATGAGTTCGCCGTCGAGTCGCATCGGCGCACCGCGTTCGCGCAGGATAACGGATACCTCGACGAGGTCGAGCCGATGTACGGCCCCGATGGCAAGGTCTACGCGCAGGATGACGGCGTGCGCCGGGACTCGAGCGTCGAGAAGCTCGGGAAGTTGAAGCCCGTGTTCGACCGCACCTACGGGAATGTCACCGCAGGCAACTCGTCACAGGTGACCGATGGCGCCGCGATGCTGATCCTCGCATCCGAGGATGTCGTCAATGACTACGGCCTCAAGCCGCTCGGCCGCATCGTGGACACGAACTGGGGCGCGCTCGATCCGGCGGAGATGGGCCTGGGCCCGGTGCACGCGATCACGCCGCTCCTCATGCGTAACGGCCTCACCTTCGAAGACGTGGATGCGGTGGAGGTGAACGAGGCGTTCGCCGCGCAGGTGCTAGGGTGTGTGGCCGCCTGGGAGAGCGACGCGTATTGCAAGGAGCATTTCGGGCTCGCGCACGCGTTCGGCAAGGTCGACCGTGCGAAGCTCAACATCGACGGCGGCGCGATCGCCATCGGGCATCCCATCGGCGCGTCAGGTGCGCGCGTGGTGCTGCATGCATTGAAAGTGCTCGAGCGCACGGGCGGCAAGCGCGCCGTCGCGTCGCTCTGCATCGGTGGAGGCCAGGGCGGCGCGATGCTGCTTGAAAAGACTCCGGCGTAACGAAAGACCGATCCGTCCAGCGATTTCCCGTAGCCAACAACAAGGAGGCCCATGAAAACCGAGTTGATCTATCTCGCCTGCGTCGCAACGTTCACGGCTTTGCTGTGGATCCCGTACGTGCTCAATCGCTTTGCCGTTTGGGGCATCAACGACACAGTCGGCTATCCCGACAATCCGAAGCCGCTTTCGCCGTGGGCGGAGCGCTTGAAGAGGGCGCACGCCAACGCGGTCGAGAACCTGGTGATTTTCGCCACGCTGGTCCTCGTCGCGAGTGCGCTGGGCATCACGGGCGGGGCGCTCGCGACCGCGGCCATGCTGTATTTCTGGTCGCGCGTGGTCCATGCGCTCGCCTACTTGTTCGGGGTGCCATGGCTGCGCACGCTTGGGTTCACGGGCGGCTTCATCGCGCAGATGTGGGTGGCCTGGCTGATCTGCGCGCGGTAGCATCCGATGTCGCAGGGTTTTCTCTCGCGCTTCGCCGGACTTCCGCTCGGCGACGGTCGAGCTGCGCATGCGGCTCCTGAACCGCAACTACGTCGGCACGCACTTCGGCGGATCGCTCTTCGCCATGACCGATCCCTTCTTCATGATCATGATGATGAAGAACCTGGGGCCCGGGTACCTCGTGTGGGATAAGCAGGGAGAGGCACGAGCCGAAGTTCCTGGTCGAGATCGTGGACGTCGAGGGCGTGACCGTGGCCGACGTCGAGAAGACGCTCTACATGCGCAGAAAGAACAACGGATGGAACTGACGCACTGGAAGCTCGATGTGGACGCCGATCACCTCGCGTGGCTCAGGTTCGACCGCGCGGGATCCGACACCAACACGTTCTCCAGCGAGGCGCTGCGCGAGCTGGGGCGCATCGCCGATCACCTGGCCACGATGCCGCCCAAGGGGCTCGCGATCCTGTCGGCCAAGGACAACGGCTTCGCCGCCGGCGCGGACATCGAGGAGTTCACCAAGCTGAAGGACGCCGACGAGGCGATCGCGCTCACGGTCCTGGGCAACGAGGTGTTCGACAAGATCGCCGCGCTGCCCTTCCCGACGGTCGCGATGATCCACGGATTCTGCATGGGCGGCGGCATGGAGCTGGCACTCGCCTGCAAGTACCGCGTCATGGACGACGGGCCGAAGACGCGCATGGCGCTTCCCGAGGTGATGCTGGGCATCGTCCCGGGTTGGGGCGGGGCCAGGCGCCTGCCGAAGCTCATCGGCGCCGCGCCGGCGCTTGACCTCATGCTCACCGGCCGCGGCGTGGATGGCCGGCGCGCGAAGAAGCTGGGCCTCGTCGATGCGGTGACGCCGCGCCGCCATTTCGAGAACGCCGCGCGCATGATCCTCGGCAACCCGCCACCGCGCGCGCATCCGAAGCTCACCGCGGCGATGACCGACTGGCCCGGCGTCCGCAACCTGGTCGCGAAGATGTCGGCGAAGAAGGTGGCCGAGCGCGCGCGCCGCGACCACTATCCCGCGCCTTACGCGATCATCGACCTGTGGAAGGACTTCGGCGGCGACGTGCGGAATGTGCCGCGCGAGCATCCGGCATCCACCGCAAGTCTCTTCTTCCATCCGACCACGCGCAATCTCATCCGGATTTTCAAGCTCCAGGAGCGATTGAAGGCCTTTGGAAAAGGCGGATCCAACGACATTCATCACCTTCATGTGATCGGGGCCGGCGCCATGGGCGGCGACATCGCCGCATGGTCGGCGATGCGCGGCCTCACCGTCACGCTGCAGGATCTCGCGCCCGAGCGCATCGCGCCGGCAGTGAAGCGCGCGGCGCAGCTCTTCGAGAAGCGCCTCAAGCGACCGCACCTCGTCCAGGCCGCCATGGACCGCCTCATCCCCGACGTCGCGGGCAACGGCATCGCGCGCGCCGACCTCGTCATCGAGGCGATCGTCGAGAACGCGGAGGTGAAGAGGAAGCTCTTCGCGCAGGTCGAGCCGCGCATGAAGGAGGGCGCCATCCTCGCGTCGAACACCTCGAGCATTCCGCTGCAGGAGCTGACCGGCGTGCTGAAGCATCCCGAGCGGCTGGTGGGATTGCATTTCTTCAACCCGGTGGCGCAGATGATGCTGGTGGAGATCGTCGAGGGCCCGCAGACCTCGCCCGCGGTGATGCAAGCCGGCCAGGCCTTCGCGCGCCAGATCGACAAGCTGCCGCTGCCGTGCAAGTCCGCGCCCGGCTTCCTCGTGAACCGCGTGCTCTCGCCGTACCTGCTGGAAGCGATGCTGATGGTCGACGAGGGCATTCCGCCCGAGACCATCGACTTGGCAGCGAAGGATTTCGGCATGCCCATGGGCCCGATCGAGCTGGCCGACATGGTGGGCCTCGACATCGGCTGGGCCGTGGGCCAGGAGCTCGCCAAGCCGGGCTCGCCGATTCCGAAGAAGCTGCAGTCCCTCATCGAGGCGAAGAATTTCGGCAAGAAGTCCGGCAAGGGCTTCTACACCTGGGTGAAGGGCAAGCCCGTGAAGAGCTCCATCGGCCCTGGCTCGCTCGACCTCAAGTCGCTCGCGGACCGCATGGTGCTGCCGGCGCTGAACGAGGCGGTGGCCTGCGTGCGCGAGCGCATCGTCGCCGACGCCGACCTGTGCGACGCGGGCGTCATCTTCGGCACCGGCTTCGCGCCGCATCGCGGCGGGCCCATCGAGACCATCCGCGCGCGCGGCAAGCAGGAGTGGTTGCGCATCATGGAAGAGAACAAGGCGAAGCACGGGCTGCGGTTCGAGCCGGACAGCGGATGGGCGACGATCTAGCGGGCACGCGCGGCACCGCCCTCGCCGCCGATGGCTATCCGCTCGCGATCACGCGCTATGCCGCGCGGGGCGATGCGTGGGCGACGCTCTGCATCGCGCCTGCCATGGGCGTGCGCCAGGACTTCTACGCGCCGCTGGCGCGCTTCCTCGCCGGGCACGGCGTGCACGTCCTCACCTTCGACTATCACGGCATGGGCTGGTCGCGCCCGAAGAAGCTCTCCGACTTCCAGGGCACGGTGAGCGATTGGGCCGAGATGGATCTGAGCCCGATGCTCGCCCACGCCCGCGAGCCTGCGCCGCACCTGCCGCTCCTCGTGGTCGGCCACAGCCTCGGCGGGCAGATCCTCGGCATCACGCCCGACAACGCGGCGGTGCGAGCCGCGTTGCACGTGACCGCGGGCTCGGGCTGGTACAAGCTGAACGAACGCATGCCGCTGCAGGTGCGCATGCTGTGGTTCGCCTTCATGCCCGCGCTACTGCCCCTGTTCGGATACTTCCCGGGCAAGCGCCTGCGCATCGTGGGCGATCTCCCGCTGCACGTCGCGTGGCAGTGGCGCCGCTGGTGCCTGCATCCCGATTACCTGCTCTCCGAGAAGGGCGCGCGCGCCGCGTTCGACCGCGTGAAGGCGCCGATCCTCAGCTTCTCGTTCGCGGACGACCCGCTGATCACGCGCGCGGCGGTCGAGAGCCTGAACGGTTTTTACCGCAACTCGAAGCTCGAGCATCGTCACATCGCGCCGGCGGATATCGGCGCCGCGGCCATCGGGCATTTCGGCTTCTTCGCGGAGGCGAGCCGCGATACGCTCTGGAAGCAGTCGCTCGCGTGGCTGCGCGAGAAGGCCGCATGAACGAGCTCAAGGGGAAGACGGCAGTCGTCACGGGCGGGGGGAGCGGCATCGGCCGCGAGCTCGCGCTCGCCTGCGCGCGGGAGGGCATGGCTGTGCTGCTCGCCGACATCGACGAGCCAGGCATGCGCGAAACGCGGGACGCGGTCGCGCCGCTCGGCGCCGGCGTGGAATCGATGCGCTGCGACGTCTCGAAGCACCTCGAGGTCGAGGCGCTGGCCGAGCGCGCCTGGGAGCGCTTCGGCGCCGTGCACCTGCTCTTCAACAACGCCGGCGTGGCGGTGGCCGGCCCGGTGTGGGCCGCCACGCTCGAGGACTGGAAGTGGACGCTCGACATCAATCTGATGGGCGTGGTCCATGGAGTGCGCTCTTTCGTCCCGCGCATGCTGGCGCAGGGCGGCGAGTGCCATGTCGTGAATACCGCCTCGGTCGCGGGCCTGGTGGACATCCCCGGCAGCGCCGTCTATTGCGTGAGCAAGCACGGCGTGGTGGCGCTTTCCGAGTGCCTTTACCACGACCTGCGCGTGGCGCGCGCCGCCATCGGGGTCTCGGTCTTGTGCCCGGCATTCGTGAATACCGGCATCGGCGATTCCGCGCGCCACCGCCCGAGCGAGCTCGCCGCGACCAACCCTCTCGCCGCACCCTACGAGGAGGCGGTACGCCAGGCGCTACGCTCGGGGCGCCTCACTGCGCTCGACGTCGCACGCCTCACGCTCGAAGCGGTCAAGTCCGGCCGCTTCTATATCCTCACCCATGAGAAGACCCGGGCCGCGATCGAGGTACGGATGCGCGACATCCTCGAAGATCGCCTTCCGACCGACGTTTCGCGGCCCGTCGTGAGCGCCCGGGAACCATGACCGCGTGAATTGACGGAGGGATCGACAGATGGCCGAGAGCAACGTAGTGAACCGCCAGGTGCGCCTGGGCGCACGCCCCGTCGGATTGCCCCAGCAAACCGACTGGAAGTTCACCGAGGAGCAGGTCGCTGAGCCGGCCGACGGGCAGATGCTCGTGAAGGTCTCGCACATCTCGCTCGATCCGGCGATGCGCGGCTGGATGAACGACGCCAAGTCGTATATCCGCCCGGTCGCGATCGACGAGGTGATGCGCGCGGGCGGCGCCGGCAAGGTGATCGCGTCGCGGCATCCCGGATTCAAGGAGGGCGACGAGGTCGCGGGAAGCTTCGGCGTGCAGCAATACGCGATCTCGGACGGCAAGGGCGTGCGCAAGGTCGATACGCGCTTCGCACCGCTCACCACCTATCTGGGCGCCCTTGGCATGCCGGGGATGACCGCGTACTTCGGCCTCCTCGACATCGGCAAGCCTGAGCCCGGCCACACGGTCGTGGTGTCCGGCGCGGCCGGGGCGGTGGGCTCGGTCGTGGGACAGATCGCGAAGATCAAGGGCTGCCGCGCGATAGGCATCGCCGGGGGCGCCGACAAGTGCGCCTATCTCACGCAGAAGCTCGGCTTCGACGCGGCGATCGACTACAAGGCGGACGACGTCAAGGCCGCGCTCAAGACCCACTGCCCCAAGGGCATCGACGTGTACTTCGACAACGTGGGCGGCGACATTCTCGACGCGGCGCTCTCCCGCCTCGCGCTGCACGCGCGCATCGTGATCTGCGGGGCGATCTCGCAGTACAACAACACGACGCCGGTGAAGGGGCCGGCCAACTACCTGTCGCTCCTCGTGAACCGCGCGAGCATGACTGGCATGGTGGTGTTCGACTACGCGGATCGCTACGGCGAGGGCGCGCGCGAGATGGCGCAGTGGATCGCGGCGGGCAAGCTGGTCGCGAAGGAAGACGTGGTCGCGGGCGGCATCGACGCCTTCCCGGAGACGCTCCTCAAGCTATTCAAGGGGGAGAACTTCGGCAAGCTGGTGCTCGCGCTTTAGGCGAGCCGGGTAGCGCGATTACGGGGCGGGAGCGCCCTGTACCGCACCGGCCTTCATCGCCACGCGCGAGGAACGCATTGGAGTAATATTCAAACGCCCGTTTGAATCCACCCCCCGACATGCACACCACCCTGCCCGAAGGCGAACAGCCCGTCCTGCGCATCGTGCCGATGCCGGCGGATACCAACGCGCACGGCACGATCTTCGGAGGCTGGGTGATGGCGCAGGTCGACATCGCGGGGAGCATTCCGGCGTGGGAGCGGGCTCAGGGCCCGGTGGTCACGGTGGCCGTCAATTCGTTCGTTTTCAAGGAGGCGGTGCACGTGGGCGACCTTGTGAGCTTCTACGCGCGAGTGCTGAAGGTGGGCCGCACCTCCATCACGGTAGACGTGGAGGTCTTCGCGCAGAGGAACCGGCGCACCGGCACCCGCGAGGCCGTCAAGGTCACCGAAGCCCAACTCACTTACGTCGCCGTGGACGACAAGCGCAAGCCGCGCCCCGTCCCCGGAGGGATCGTGGAGGCATGACATGAGCGACACCATCGAGATCGGCCGGCGCGAGGCGCAGGCCATCCGCCAGGCCATCCAGCGCAACGACCCGCATCGCATGATCATCCGCAAGGCCGCCGTGCTCGGCGCAGGGGTGATGGGCGC
>JBBRQA010000006.1:0-43367 GCA_038227085.1 Burkholderiales bacterium
GAGCGCGAGGCCGACCGCGTGGGCCTCACCCTGCTCGAGCGCGCCGGCTTCGACACGCGCGGCATGGCAACCTTCTTCGAGCGCCTGCTGCGCTCCAATCGATTGAACGAGTTCAAGGGCGCGCCTTCGTACCTGCGCACCCACCCGCTTACCACGGAGAGCATCTCCGACATCCAGGGGCGCTTGGAGGGCACGCCGACCAAGATGGTCCCGGATTCCTTCGACTACCGCGTCGCGCGCTCCAAGGTCCGCGCGGCGAGCGGCACGGCCACGGAGGCGGTCACTCTCTTCAAGACCATGCTCGAGGACAAGGGCGTGCTGCGCCCGCGCGAGGACGTGTACGGCCTCGCCCTCGCGCAGCGCCGCACGCGCGATCTCGATGGCGCATGGAAGACCCTCGAGACTCTGCGCAACCCGGGCGGCGACGGCAGGGACCTCCCGGTGTTCGGCATGGCGCCGCAGCCGCACCCCGCCTTCGAGGTCCTCGCCGGCCAGTTGATGGCCGACAGGGGCCGGCACGAGGAAGCCGGCGCGATCTATAGCAAGGCGCTGCGCGCCAATCCCCACTACCGCGCGCTGGTCTACGCCTCTCTCGACGAGTTGCTGCAGACCGGCCACGCCAAGGAGGCCCTCGCCGACCTCGAGGAGCGCCTGCGCACTGTGCAGGATGATGCGCGCCTCTACGAGCTGCAGGCGCGCGCCTTCGAGGCCGCGGGGCGGCCGATCGCGCAGCACCGCGCGCAGGGCGAGGCGTACTTCCGCAAGGGGAATCTCGCCGCGGCCGTCGACCAGCTCGAGATCGCGGTCAAGCAGACGCGCGGCAGCAATTTCTACGAGATGTCGATCGCCGAGTCGCGGCTGCGCGAGCTGCGCTCGCTCCTCGAGAACGAAAAGGCCGCCGAGAAGGCGCTCAAGATCACTTGATGCGAAAGACCGCCGCGGTCCTTGCCCTCGCCTGCGGGATCGCCACCAGCGCATCGGCGCAACTCCCCGCCCGCGATCTCTTCATTCGCGCCGACAAGGGCCATTGCATCGCGTGCCACCAGCTGCCGCAGGGCGCGGGCCCTCCAACGCGCGCCGACCTCGGCCCGCGCCTCGAGGGCGCGCGCATGCGCGAGCTGGGCAGGACGGCGCTGCGCGAAGTGCTCTCCGATCCCACGCGCGCCAACCCGGACACCGTCATGCCGCCTTTCGGCCGCCACCACATCCTCGACGCCACCGAGATCGAGCGGCTGGTGCAATTCCTCCATGCGCTTCCCTGACGCGCGCCTGATAGCCGCGGTCGTCGCGTTCGGCGTCGCGCACGCCTTCGCCGCGCCCGAGGCGGTGAGAAGCGAGATCGCCTCCCGCCTTCAGAAGCAGCTCCCTGGCGTCTCGGTGGCCGATTACGCGCTGGGCTCCGCGGGCCTCGATTCGGAGTTGCGCGCGCAGGTGGAGGAGCATGCCGCAGACGCGGATGCCGTGGTCGAAGCCGGGCGCAAGTCGTGGGGCACGCGGTTTCGCGACGGGCGCACTCTGGCGGGCTGCTTTCCCAATGGCGGGCGGCGCATCGCGGCGCAGTATCCCCAGTACGACGCGCGGCTGAAGCGCGTGGTGACCCTCGAGATGGCGGTCAACCAGTGCCTCAAGAGCCACCACGAGCCGCTTTACGATATCGCCGACGCGAAGACCATGGGTGCGGTGATCGCGTACCTGCGCTCGCTTTCCAACGGCCAGAAGGTGGCGGTGCGCGTGCCCTCGGCGGCCGAGGATCGCTTCGAGCAGGGCCGGCGCCTGTACTTCACGCGCATGGGGCAGCGCAACTACGCATGCGCCTCGTGCCACGTGCAGGGCGCGGGCAAGCATTTCGCCGAGGCGGCGCTCTCTCCTGCCGTCGGGCAGGCGGCGCATTGGCCGATCATTCGCGACGGCATCCCGGTCACGATGCAGGTGCGCATGCGCGAATGCCTCGATCGGATGGGCGCCGCGCCCTTCGCGGCGGGTTCCGACGAGCTGAACCACCTCGAGTACTTCCTCGCCTACCTCTCCAACGGGCTCGTGATCAATGCGAACCCGTGGCGCCCGAGATAGACTTCTTCAGCGCGCAGCGGTGACGCACGCCGCGCCGGCCGCATGCTGCGCAGCCGGGTCGTGCGAGAGGAAATACAGGTAACGCAGCTCGAGCACGTGCATGCCCGGGCGGAGCCAGTCGCGCGAGCCTTGCTCGAACAACACCTCCGCGGGCGCCGCGCGGCCGCGGCACACGTGCCCGGCGAGCGTCGCGAGGAAGGCGTACTCGGTCGCGGCGCTGCGCGTGCCGCGCGTCGCCTCGAGGAGCGTAGCGCCGATCGCGGACATGTTGTCGGGGTCGCGCGCGGCAACGGCCGCGAAGAGATCGAGCCACGCACGGTCGGTGGCGGAGATGCGCCTGGCGCAGCCCGAATCGCCCAGGCGCTTCCACATTTCCACGGCGCTGCTCTTCGAGAGATGGGCGCTCGCGCCCGCGATGCTGACCAGGTGCGGGAGCACCTGGTCGAACGGCAGCGCCGCGGGGCACGCGGTCGCCCACAGCTCGACCAGTTGCGCGGCGATGTGGTGGGTGTCGGAGAATTCCGCGGAGGCTCCGGCAGCGCGCTCGCCGAGCGCGGCGTCACGCAACGACCACGCGGTCATGGCCGCCGCGTCGGTGAGCGCCCATGCATAGGACTCCGGGCGGCGCGCCGAGGGGCGGAAAGAGCCGTCGAGCATCTCCAGGAGCGGCAGCGGCGACATCTGCATGTCGGTCAGCGCGGTGACGCGCGCCTGCAGGAAGCGCGTGCGCGCCGACTGGAGGTCGACGATCGGGTAGTAGTCGGAGTTGGCGGCCGCGTTGTACGCCTTGAACACCGCGCGCACCGAGGCCGCGCTCCCCAGCACGCGCCGGTCGATCGCGTCGAGGTCGCCGAGCTTCAGGCGCCCGGCGAATGCCTTCACCGCGGGCCACTCCAGCACCTTCGCGTCGAAGCGCCCCGGCGCCGCGCCCTTGCGCGCAACCACCACGATGTCCGAGTCGATGGTCGAGTACACCGTGAAATCGGGGAAGGTCTTCTGCAGCGCGGCGATGATCGACGCGAGCGTGGCCTCGTCCATCTCGTAGGTATGCAGCCACTGCGCCATCACGCCGCCCTCGTTGAGCGACACCGCGAGACGCTTGTAGAACTCCTCGGTGAAGAGCGAGGCGACGCCGCTCACCCATGGGTTGGAAGGCTCCGAGACGATGATGTCGTAGCGCTCGCGCCCGCGGGCGAAGTACGACTTGGCATCGTCGATCACGATGTGGCTGCGCGGATCCTTGTACGCCGGATCCACGACGGGCTGGAAATTGCGCGCGCCCTCGATGATCGCGGGCTCGATCTCGATCGAGTCCACGCGCGCGAGGTTGGGCGAGGCGAGAAGGAGCGAGGTCGACATGCCCGAGCCGAAGCCGATCACCGCCGCGGTCTTCGCCTCCGGCGCGTGGCCGAGCGGCAGCACCGCGAGCAGCATCATGGTGACCTCGTCGCCGACCGGGCGGCGCCCCGGCTTCATCGCGAGGCTCGCGTCGGGCTTGCCGTTGGTGCGGATGGCGCGGTCGAGGCTGTCGTCGAGAACATCGATGGTGGCGGTCTTGCCGTCGCGGTGATAGATGATCGCGACGCTCGGCGCGATGCGCGCGGCGCCAGTGCGGAAGACGCCCGACGACGAGCGGCGCAGGTCGATGTCGGAGAAGATGGCGAGCGCGAGGAAAATGAGCAGGCCCGCCGCCACCGCCGGCAGGCGCATGTCGCGCGCGCTGGCGCCGGCGCGGAATCGAGCGAGCAGCACCACGCCGAGCGCCACGTCGATGCCCGCGCCCACGACGAGCGCGCCATGCAGCCCGAGCTCGACGATCAGCAGGTGCACGGCGACCAGCACGCCGACGATGGCGCCCGCGGTGTTGACCGAATAGACGAGGCCGAGCGAACGCTCTCCTTCGGACGAGCGCAGCAATCGATAGGTGATGAGGGGCAGCGTCATGCCCGCGAAGATCGTGGCGGGCAGCATCACCGCGAGCGCGATCAGCGTCGAGGCGAGGTTGAAGAGGATGAAACCGCCGGTGGTGCGCGTCACCGCCGACAGGAACCACGCCATCAGGTCGAACGAGATGTTGTAGAGCACGACGGTGGCGAGGGCGGCGACACCCATGGCGATCTGCACTCGCGCGAGGAAGCGCACCGGGTCGCCAAGGCGGTCGATGCGTGCGCGGATCCAGTATCCGCCGAGCGCGAGGCCGAGGATGAAGCTCGCAAGCATCAGCTCGAAGGCGTTGGTGGAAGCGCCCAGCACCAGGCTCAGCATGCGGATCCAGACGATCTCGTAGATGAACGACGAGAGCCCGGTGAGGCACGCGGTGACGAGGAGGAAGCGGATCAGCGTGCGGCTCTCGGCGGCCGGCGCGGCCGAGGCCATTTGCGACACGGCGAGCGGCCCGGGGGCCGATTTCGACAGCAGCACCGCGGCCAGCGCGAGGACGAGATTGAGGGCGCCCGCGCTCTGCAACGTCCCCGGCAGCCCCACAGCGGGAATCAGGAGGAACGCCGATGCGAGCACGCCCAGCACCGCGCCCAGGCTATTCAGGAAATAGAGCGACGCGATGTGGTGGCCGGGGCGCGTGGGCTCCAGGCGCAGCACGGCCGAGCTCATCAAGGGAAAAGTGGCGCCGAGGAGGATCGATTGCGGCGCGAGGAGGAGCGCCGCGATCAGCCACTGCGCCGCGCAGAAGGTGCTCGCCGGGTCGCAGGTGGCGGGGAGCGCGGTGGCGTAGCCCCACTCGGTCGCGGCCACGAACACGGCGTGGAAGACGAGCGCGATGAGCCCGATGGCGCCCTCCACCATCGCGTAGACGCGCAGCGGATTGCGCACGCGCGTCGCGACCCGGGCGCAGAGCCAGCCGCCCAGCGCGAGACCGCCGATGAACACCACCAGGACCACGGTCTGCGCGTACGCGGCGTGGCCGAGGAAAAGCTTGAGGTAGTGCGACCAGACGGATTCGTAGATCAGGCCGGCGAAGCCCGATGCGAAGAAGAGGAGGAAGACGGTCTCGAGGCGGCGGTTCAAGGTCGCGACATTCTAACGGGAGGCAAAAAAAAAGGCCGCGTGAGCGGCCCTTTTCTTCAAGCGGCTTCGCGATTAACGGCAGGTCGCGGGCAGGTACTTCGGGTTGATCGTGGTGCCGGCGGCCGGCGTGCCGGTGCTGGAGCACGACCATGCGGTGATCGGAGCACCCGTGCAGGCCGCGCCACTGCAGTCCGCCTTGTAGGCGAACATCGTGCCGGTACCGAGCTGGGTGGCGAGCGTGCCGCTAGCCGTGATTTCCACTTCGCCGTTGGTCACAACGGGGATCGTCGAGTTCGCGGTACCGATGTCCGAGCAACCGGCGGTCTTCCCGCTGAGGGGCATCAGGCCGAGCGACTGGTAGTACTCCGCGACGGAGGTCTTGCAGACGCCCGCGGCGTTGATCAGCTCGGTCACTTTCGAGCGGATCGTGTAGTCCTGGTACGCCGGAATGGCGATGGCCGCCAGGATGCCGATGATCGCGACCACGATCATCAGTTCGATAAGCGTAAAGCCTTGTTGGACTTTATTCATGAGGAGGGGCTCCTTGTAGGTTTCAAATGCTTCGTTGGGCCACACGGCTGTGTGTGCGCTTTCCTTCAATGCAACGCCCGTGCCAATCCCTGGTGCGGCGTAGCGCGGGACTCCTACACGAGAGAATTTAAATACGGCAGCGCCATCAAGGGCTTGCCCGCTAAACCGGTGTCTCCGGCCCCAGCGACTGCGCAGAAAGTATCGCATTGCGAGCAAAATCCGCGTCTTGCGCGAACCTGTCATGCGTTTTCAAGACAATTGTGCCGCGATTGGTCACTGCGCGCGCGCCTGCGGCGCCTGCGCGATATGCGCCAGCACCAGGCTCATCGCGAGCATGTCGCGGCTGTGCTTCGAGAGCGTCGGCACGTATCGGTCGCGCAGCGCGCGTGCCTCCGCGATGTGCCCGCTCGCCATCGCGCCGGAGAGCGCGGAAAGGACGTAGAGACCGTGCTCGGGCTCGCGCTGCGGCGGCGTGTTGCGCAGCAGGAACTTCGCGTGCGTGTAGATGGCGTTCGCGTCGAGGTCGTTGATCGCCTGCAGCCACGCGACGTGTCGCCGCTGCGGCTCGGTGAGCGCCTGGTAGCACTTCGAGGAGCGCGCGCGATCGAAAAGCACCGCGGCCTCGGCGGTGTTGAGATACGGCATCGCCGCCTGCGCGACTTCGGTCAGCGCATCGACGAACTGCGCCCCGGCCCCCGCGCAGTTGTCGAAGAGCGCGTGCGTGAGGAGCGAGGCGTTCATCTGCGCGGGGCTCAGCACGCGCGCGGCCTCCGCGGCGCCGCTCATCGCGACGCCGATCGCTTCGGCCCCCACCAGCGTGCGGTCGACGCGCTGCGGGCGATTGAGCCCGCCGGACTGCACTCGCGCGAGCGGAGTAGGCCAGTCGCCGTCGAGCAATCCCAGCACCGGCACCAGGCCGTCGCGAATGAGGCCGAGCTCCTCGGACGTCTCGGCGCGGAAGCGCGAGCGCGGCGCGCGCTGGTCGAGGATCGGGAAATAGTCGGAGTTGGGCGGAAAGCCCGTGTTGGTGAAGAGCGGATGCAGCGCCGCGCGCCCGCCCATGCGCAGCGCCTGCAGGTCGGCCAGGCTCTCGTAGCCGAGGTAGCGCAGGTCGGCGGCGAATTCCGGATAGTTGAACACCTCCGCGGAAAGCGGTGGCAGCGGCCCCTTCACGGTCGCGACCACGAGGAGATCGGCGCCGGTGCGATACACCGTGTAGTCGCCGAAATGCTTGCCCAGCGCCTGGAAGATGGTCGAGAGCAGGCCCGGGTTGATCTCATAGGCCTGCACCCACTGCACGAGGAGACCGTCGTCCTTGAGGTAGCGCTTCACGTGCCCGTAGAACTCCTCCGAGAAGAGCGTCGAGACGCCGCTCACCCACGGGTTGGAGGGCTCGGAGACGATGATGTCGTAGCGCTTGCCGGCGGAGGCGAAGAAGGTCTTCGCATCCTCGATGTAAATGTGGCTGCGCGGGTCCGCATAGGCGCGGATGTTGCGCGGCTGGAAGAGCTTCGCGCCCTCGATCATCGAACGCTCGATCTCGATCGAGTCGAGCTCCTTGATCTTCGGGCTGGCGAGCAGCGTATGGGTGGTGAGCCCCGAGCCGAAGCCGATGTTGGCGACCAGCTCCGCGTTGGGCTTCATCGCGATCGGAAGAGCTGCCGCCAGCACCATGGTCGGCTCGTCGAGCGCGCTCTTGCGCTCGGGATTCCTCTCCACGCTGGCGTCCACCTTGCCGTTGGTGCGGATCATGCGCAGCGACCCGTCGTCGGTGACCGCGATGGTGGCGGTCTTGCCGTCGCGGTAGAAGGCGACCTTCTGGATCTTCGGGTCCATGAACTGCCCCTGGCGGTAAACCCCCGAGCTCATGCGCAGCAGGTCGAGCTGGGCGCTCGAAAACGCCACGACGCCGATCACGAGGAAGACGCCGACCACCGCGAACGAGCGCGTGCGCCGTGCGCCTTTCGGCAAGGCGACCATGACCACGAAGACGCCCACCAGCACGTCGAGGAGCGCGCCGATGCCGGTGAGCCCCTTCACGCCCGCGAGCTCCATGCCGATGTGCGTCGCGAAGGCGGCGCCCACGATGCAGCCCGCGGTGTTGGCGCCGTAGACCTTGCCGATCGCCGACTCGCCCACGCCGCGCGAGGTGAGCGCGTGGGTCGCGAGCGGCAGCGTCATGCCCGCGCAAAACGCCGTCGGGAACATGACGATCATCGAGGCGACCATGCCGGAAATGGTGGAAAGCGTGTAGCCGCCGCTGGTGCGCGACACCGCGGAGAACATCCAGTGGACGAAGTCGAGCACGTCGCTATAGATCCACACCGCGTAGACCGCGAAGAAGGCCTTGGCGATGAGGAGGCCGGCGAGCCACGCGAGGTCGTTCTTCAGGAAGGCGATGCGGTTCCTGAACCAGAAGGCGCCCAGCGACATGGCGAGGATGAAGGCCGCGAGCATCACCTCGAACGAGTGCGTGGAAGCGCCCAGGCCGAGGGTGAGCATGCGGATCCACGTGATCTCGTAGATGAAGGACGCGGCCCCCGTGGCGAAGGCGAGGATGAGCACCGCGCGCATGATCCTGCGGCTCGCGGCGTCGAACACCGGCAGGCTCGAGGCGGGGATCGCCGCGACCGCCGGCATGCGCTTGGTGATGAGCCACACGCCGAGAGCGAGGGTCACGTTGAGCAGGCCCGCGGTGAGGATGGTGCCGGGCAGGCCGAGATGGTCGATGAGGTAGAAGCCGCTCGCCAGCACGCCGATCGCGGCGCCGAAGCTGTTGGTGAAGTAGAGCATCGACAACGACCGCCCGCCGGTTTCCGGATAGACGCGCAGGATCCCCGCGCTCATCAACGGGAAGGTCGTGCCGAGCAGGATCGAGGCGGGCAGGATCATGAGCGAGGCGAGGGCCCACTTGAAGAGGTCCACGCCGGTGCCGCCCAGAGCGGGCATCACCGTGTCGAAGGCCCAGCCCGTCATCACCTGGAACACGCGGTGGAAGGCGATGGCGAGCAGCCCGATGCCGAGCTCGGCGCACGCATAGCCCAGCAGCAGGTTGCCGATCCTCTGCGTGAAGCGGCTTACCAGCCACGAGCCGATCGCCATGCCGCCCATGAAGATCGCGAGCACGAGGGTCTGCGCGTACGCGGCGTGGCCGAGGAAGAGCTTCAGGTAGTGGCTCCAGATCGACTCGTAGATGAGCCCGGCGAATCCCGAGATGGTGAAGAGCGCGAAGAAAATGCTGACCGGCAGACGTGTCGTCATGTCTTTATGGTTCTTGGAGAGGAATTCGGGGATGAGTCCCTGCGCCTAAGCGCAAGAACCATACCCGTCACGGCTTGTAGCCGGGGATGCGCTTCTCGTCGACCTCGTCGATCTGCTCGGGATCGAGGAATTCGCGGGCATAGAGCAGGTACACCTTGTCGCGCACGAAGATGTCGAAGAGGTCCGGGTCCACGTGCCCGTTGTCCTTCATCTTCCCGAGGATCGCGAGCGAGTCGGAGAGCGTCTTGCCAGGCTTGTAGGGACGATCCCTGGCAGTAAGTGCCTCGAAAATGTCGGCGATGCCCATGACGCGGGCCTGCACGCTCATCTGCTCGCGCGTGAGGCCCTTCGGGTAGCCCTTGCCGTCCATGCGCTCGTGGTGGCCGCCCGCGTACTCGGGAACATTGCCCAGGTGGCGCGGCCAGGGCAGCGCCTCCAGCATCTTGATGGTGGCGACGATATGGTGGTTGATGATCTCGCGCTCGCCTGGGTTGAGCGTGCCGTAGGGGATGTTGAGGTTGTCTTCCTCGTCCCTGGAGAGGAAGCGGTCCATCTCGCCGCGCTCGTTCCTGAGCGGATAGCGCGCGATCTGCGAGACGCGCGCCTGGTCCTCGGGGCGCATGCGCTCGCTGCCGATGTTGGTGCGGCGCAGGAACTCGCGGTCGTCGTCGTACTGGCGAAGCTTGGTCGCGCATGCCTCCTCGGCGCGCCGCGCGCTCGCCTCATCGTGCGCCTCGAGGGCCTTCACCTTGGCGCGCAGCATGTCGATCTCGGCGTCGCGCTTCAGCGACTCGAAGCGCTGGGCGACGAGCTCGATCCGGTCGTAGATGGTCTGCAGCTTGGTGGCCTTGTCGACCACGTGCACCGGGGTGGTGATCTTGCCGCAGTCGTGCAGCAGGCCCGCGATCTTCAGCTCGTAGCGGTCCTTATCCGACATGTGGAATTCGGCGAGCGGGCCGCTCTCGGTGGCCGAGGCCGCCTCGGCCAGCATCATGGTGAGCGTGGGGACGCGCTTGCAGTGCCCACCCGTGTAGGGGCTCTTGTCGTCGATCGCGGTGTTGATGAGCTCGATCAGCGACTCGAACAGAACCTCGAGCTGCTGGATCAGGAGCCGGTTGGTGAGCGCGATCGCGGCCTGCGAAGCGAGCGACTCGGCGAGGCGCTGGTCCTCCTCGCCGAAAGTGGTCACGAGCCCGGTAGCCGGGTCGATCGCGTTCAGCAGCTGCAGCACGCCGATGATGTCGCCGTCATGGTTCTTCATCGGCACGGTGAGGAACGAGGTCGAGCGGTAGCCGGTGCGCTTGTCGAAGTTGCGCGTGCCGGAGAAGTCGAAGCCCTCCTCCAGGTACGCGTCGGCGATGTTCACCGTGCGCTGCATGAGCGCGGCGTAGGCCGCGATCATCGTGTAGTTGGGATCGCCGTCCTTGTTGTGCAGCGGGATCGGGTAGAACGGCACGGGATTGCCGGAAGTGCCGCCCATGGCGATCGACAGCGAGTCGGTGCGCACGATCTCGAACTGCAGCTTGTCGCCGTCGAGGCGATACAGCGTCCCCCCGTCGGCGTGCGTGAGGTTCTTCGCCGCGATGAGGATCGTCTCGAGGAGCTTGTGGATGTCGCGCTCCTGGGAGAGCGCGATGCCGATCGCGTTGAGGTACTCGAGCTTGGAGAGGAAATGGGTCTCGAGAGAGCGTTGCAGGTCCACCGCGGAAAGCCGCGAGGCGGGCGCCTGGATCCCCGCCGGCACGGGGGTGACCGCGCTGTCCGTTGTCTGGCGTGCGGTCACTTGATGCAAACCGCCCGGACTTGCGCCATGTCGGTGATGCCCTGCAGGACCTTCTCCATGCCGTCCATCTTCAGGGTGAGCATGCCCTCGGCGAGCGCTACGGCAAGGATCTCGGCCACGCGTGCGTGCTCCTGGATGAGCTTCTTCACCGGGTCCGTTCCCACCAGCAGCTCGTGCAGGCCGGCGCGGCCTTTGTAGCCGGTGCCGCTGCAGACGTCGCAGCCCTTGGGCTTGTACAACTTGAACTCAGGCTTGCCGAAGCCGTAGTCCTTGGAGAATCGCTCGAACACCTTCTTGTAGCTGCCCTGCAGGTCGGTCTTGAATTCCGCCGTGTTCACCAGCTCGTTGCAGTACTCGGTGATGAAGTGCTTCATCTCGTCCTGGCCCGGCGTGTACGCCTCCTTGCACTTGCACAGGCGCTTGGCCAGACGCTGCGCGAGGATCCCGAGCAGCGCGTCGGCGAAGTTGAAGGGGTCCATGCCCATGTCGAGCAGGCGGATGATCGATTCCGGCGCCGAGTTCGTATGCAGGGTGGCGAACACGAGGTGGCCCGTGAGTGACGCCTCGATGCCGATCGACGTGGTGTCCTTGTCGCGCATCTCACCGACCATGATGATGTCCGGATCGGCGCGCAGGAAGGCCTTCATCGCGTTGGCGAAGTTGAGCCCCGCCTTGGGGTTCATCTGGCACTGGCGCAGGCCCTTCTGCGTGATCTCGACCGGGTCTTCCGCGGTCCAGATCTTGGTCTCCACGGTATTGAGCGAGCTCAGCACCGAGTGCAGCGTGGTGGTCTTGCCGGAGCCGGTCGGGCCGCACACGAAGAAGAGGCCGTACGGCTTGGAGATGCACTGCTTGAGGCGCTCCATGTTCGCCGGCAGCACGCCCAGCTTGTCGAGCGGGATCGGCTCGCCGGCCGCGAGGATGCGCATCACCACGTCCTCGACGCCGCCGGCGGTGGGGATCGTCGCCACGCGCAGCTCGATGTCGAGCGGGCCGAACTTCTTGAATTTGATCTTGCCGTCCTGGGGCCGGCGCTTCTCCGAGATGTCGAGGTCGCACATGATCTTCAGGCGCGTCACCAAGGGCTGGCGGTAGGCGGCCGGCACCTCGATGTAGTTGGAGAGCGTGCCGTCCTTGCGGAAGCGCACGCCCGTCTTGCCCTTGCCGGGCATCGGCTCGATGTGGATGTCTGAGGCGCCCTGGTGGTAGGCGTCGACGATGATCTTGTTCACCAGCTTCACCAGCTCGTTGTCGGCCGCGGCGGAGACGTCGTCGGCGCCCGGGTCCATGTCGTCCTCGTTCTCGAGCCCGCCCAGCAGGTCGCCGATCGACTCGCTGCCCATCCCCGCCCCGGAGTCGGCGCCGAAGAAGTGGTCGAGCGTCTGCTTGAAGTCCTTCTCGGTGGTGACCTTGTAGACCACCTTCGCTCGCGGGAAAACGTTCTCCACCATGCGCGAATTCTTCACGCGCTCCGGATCGGTGGACATCACGATGATGCCGGCCTTGGAGTCCTCCACCGGCACCCAGTGGTTGCCCTCGGCGTAGTCGCGCTTGATGTTCTTCAGGAGGTCCGGCGGCTTGATGCGGTCGGACCTGTACCCCTCGTACTCGACGCCGAAAAACTTGGCGAGCGCCGCGCCGATGGCGGGCATCTTCACCTGGAACTCGTCGACCAGGATGTCCTCGACGTTCTTGTTCTTGCGGCGCGCGGCCTTGGTGGCGAGGTCGAGCTCGCCCGCGGCGATCACGTTGTCGATCACCAGGTACTCGAACTTCGACTGCACCGAGCCCGGCATCTGCTGGCGCACGCGGAAGGCGATCGCGAGCGTCTTGGAGAGCTCCACCACTCCCTCGTCGTGCAGCGCCGAGAACGGCTGCCCCGCGAGGTTGTTGATGAGCTGGATCACGCCCATCAGGTCGGTGCCGGTGTCCCCGCCCAGGATCGGGGCGATCAGCATCTGCTTGGACCGGTAGCCGGTGCGCTGGTCGACCGCCTTGAGGAACGTGAGGTTGGGCGAGTACTGCTTCAGCTCCGCGTCGTCGTACACGTCCTTGATGTTCATGTGGCGCTTGTTCAGCGCCGCGTATCCGGCCAGGGACGATTCCGAGATGGGGAGCTTGATGTCCTTGAAGGAGTTCAAGCCGGTCTTCACCTTCGAGACGATGGAGCTGCCGTCCTCGCTGGTGATGTAGACCGTCATCCGGTCGGCCTCGAACAGCTGGCAGATGTCACGCGACACGTCGAGGATGATCTCGTCGATATTGCTGGTCGAGTGGATGCGGTTGGTCACCGCCTGCAGCTTCTTCGAGAAGGCGAGCTTGACGCTCATGTCGGCGACGTTCGCCGACGGTGGGATCTTGGTGTCGAGTACTGCGCTCATGGTTGTCCCCGCTTGCCGCGTGTCACAGCGAAAATTCCTGGTTGTTCTCGAGCATGCGTGGGCGCCAACGCCCGGCGCACTCGCTCACTTCCTTCATGGTCAGCGCCCCCTCGCCCGGTTTCAGGTGCGTGATGAAGACTTCCGGCTTCACGCGCATCTTCTCCAGCTCGTCGGCGAGGATCTGCGGGCACAGGTGCTTCGAGGCCGTCGCGATGTCGCGCTCCTTGTTGGAGAAGGCGGTCTCGATGATCAGGTACTTGAGATTCGGCGTCGAGTTGACCACTTTCCACAGCGCGTCGTTGGTGAACGTGTCACCGCTGAAGATGAGCGCGTTGCGCCCGTTGTCCACCGCGTAGCCCACCGCCGGCACCGTATGGTTGGCCGGGATCGCGGTGAACCTGCGCCCGCGCAGCTCCACGATCTCGCCGACGGCGATCTCGCGGTAGGCCATGAATGGCTTCTCTGCGTCCGGGATCTGCGTGAAGTCGGGCCAGATCTTCCAGTTGAAGAGGTGCGCTCTGAGGATGTCCAGGGTCTCCTTGATGCCGTAAACCTTGATCGGACTGCCGCGCATCCAGCACACCGTGTCCACCAGGAACGGGATGCTGGTCACATGGTCCAGGTGCGAGTGGCTCACGAAGATGTGGTCGATCTTGGCGAGCTGCTCCAAGGAGAGGTCGCCCACGCCCGTGCCGGCGTCGATCAAGACGTCGTCGTCGACCAGAAAGGACGTGGTACGGAGGCTCCCACCGATGCCCCCGCTGCACCCCAACACCCTGATCTTCATCGTTTGTCCCACGGCCACGGCGGCCGCTTGGCTACGGCTTTCCGCGCTCTGGCTGTGACCCCGATGGAGAACGGACTCTCGGTCCATTATCGGCAGAAACGATCATGGGTGCTGTGGAGCATTCCACAGTTTACGGGACTAGCGCGGGCGCCGGCAGCCCCCGTCGCGGGACCGCCTGGAGCCCGGTCCGCGCTCACGGCTTGTAGAAAAACTCCATCTTGACGCCCGCGATCTCGATGAGGTCGTGGTCGCCCAGCGCGTGGGCCTGGGCGCCCAGGGAGGCGCCGTTCAGCGTGGGATAGGTGGAGCCTTCCACGTGGGTGATGAAGTAGCCGTTGGGACGCTTGGTGATCACGGCGACCTGGAGCCCGGGCTTGCCGATGGTGGTGAGGTTCTTGGTGAGGTCGAGCGTGCGCCCGGCGGCCGCACCCGAGAGCACCTGGATCGCCGCTTCCCGAAGCGGCGTGGCGCCACCCGCGTGGCCGGGCGCGGAGCTGGGCGTGGGGGCCGGGGGCGAGGTGGCAGTCGCGGGGGCGGCGGGCGGGGGAGTGGGAGTCGGCGCCGGAGCCGGCGGCGAGGTGGCCGTGGTGGTGGCCGAAGGCGCGGGCCTGGCCGCGTCCGTCTGCATCGCCTTCAGGTTGGTCTGGGTGTCCCCCATCGACTTCTCCGCGGCCGGCGGCGGCGCGGCCTTGGCGGGGTTCCTGATGATCATGGTCTTCTCGAAGTCCGCCGCGGTAGCCGCAGTGGGAGCGTCGTTGAAGTATTTGAGCTTGTGCTTGCCGATCTCGACCACGTCGTTGTTCTGCAGGAAGTGCTTCTTGACGGGCTTGCCGTTGACCATCGTGCCGTTGGTGCTGCCCAGGTCCTCGATGAACGAGTCGTTCAGGATGGTGATGATGGCCGCGTGCTCGCCGCTTACCGCGAGATTGTCGATCGGGATGTCGTTATGGGGCTTCCTCCCGATCAGAGTGCGTTCTTTGGTGAGCTGGTACTCCTTGAGCACCTGCCCGTCGACGCTGAGGATGAGCTTGGCCATAGTCGTTATCCCTTTACCTGAAAAGTGCCTTCAGCCGCGCGAGCCAGCCTCGCGGCACTCCAAATGGCTCGGTGATGCGGATCAGCATCGCCGAAATGTTATCGCGCCCACCGTTGTCGTTCGCCGCCTGCACCAGCTGCTGCACCGTGAGGTTGGGGTTGGTCTTCAGCGTGATGAGGGTAAGCCGGATCTCCTCGTCCTCGACCATGTCCGAGAGCCCGTCGGAGCACAAGAGGTACGTGTCGTCGGGTTGCGTCTCGTAGACGTGGATCTCGGGCTCCACCGTGGGGTCGATGCCGAGAGCGCGCGTGACGAGATTCTTGTTCTGCGAAAGCTTCGCTTCCTCGGGCGTGATGAGGCCGGAGTCGAGCTGCTCCTGCAGGAGCGAATGGTCGCGCGTCACCTGCTCCATCGATTCGCCGCGCAGGCGATAGAGGCGCGAGTCGCCGATGTGGGCGACGGCGAGGAAGTTGTCGTAGAAGAGCGTCACGACGAGCGTGGTCCCCATCCCAGCGCATTCGGGGTTGTTCTGGGACGTGGTGTAGATGGCGCTGTTGGCGCGCGCGATCTGGTCCTTGATGAGCTGGTCGGCGAGCGCCTTGGCGTCGTCGCGTCCCAGGCGAGAGACGTGGCGCATGTCCCACGTTTCCTGCAAGCCGTCGGAGATGAGGGACGTGGCCATGCCGCTCGCGACTTCGCCGGCGTTGTATCCGCCCATGCCGTCCGCGAGGACGAAGAGCCCCATGGCGGGGCGCGATTCGATGCAGTCTTCATTGTGGTCGCGTACGCGGCCCGGATCCGTGAGGCTGGCTGACTGGAGCGCCTGCGAAAGGCTCATCGAAGCGCTCCCATGGCGCGGCGTTGCCCGGCCTCGCGTTTGCCCACGCGATCGCCCCTCCGCTGCAAATGCGCCTCTTTTCTCATCCCGTTTTCTTCTAGGCCGCAAATCCGCAAAAACTCGGAGTTTATAGTAACTTAAAAAGCTTTTTTGAGAAACAATCCCGCTTCCGGCCCGATGTCCATGATTTCTAGGGATACTTTCCGGCCGGCTGTGGGGGTCCCCCCTCTGGTTGCCAGTCATTATACGATTCGGTTTAATGGGGCTTCCGCCGCGCCCCGAAATTTCCGCGCTCACCCCCCGCCGCACATCCGCCGAGGCCTCTATGGACCGCCTGCAAGACATCGACCCGCTGGAAACTCGCGAATGGGTCGACTCGCTCGACGCCGTTCTCGAAATCGAAGGCCCCGAGCGCGCGCATTTCATCCTCGAGCAACTGGTCGACAAGGCGCGGCGCTCGGGCGCGTACCTGCCCTATCGCGCGCAAACCGCGTACATCAATACGATTCCGCCGCACCTCGAGGAGCCGATCCCCGGCGACCAGGCGATCGAGCAGCGACTGCGCGCGATGGTGCGCTGGAACGCCGTGGCCATGGTGCTCCGCGCGGGGAAGAAGGACCTCGAACTTGGCGGGCACATCGCGAGCTTCGCCTCCGCCGCCACGCTCTACGACGTGGGCTTCAACCATTTCTGGAACGCGCCCAGCGAGACCCACGGCGGCGACCTCATCTACATGCAGGGCCATTCGTCGCCGGGCGTCTATGCGCGCGCCTTCCTCGAGGGGCGCCTTACCGAGTCGCAGCTCGACAACTTCCGCCAGGAGGTGGACGGCAAGGGCATCTCGTCGTATCCGCACCCCTGGCTCATGCCCGACTTCTGGCAATTCCCGACGGTCTCGATGGGGTTGGGACCGATCCAGGCGATCTACCAGGCACGCTTCCTGCACTATCTCCAGGACCGCGGCCACGCCAAGACCGCCGAGCGCAAGGTGTGGGCGTTCATGGGCGACGGCGAGATGGACGAGCCGGAATCGCTCGGCGCGATCGGCATGGCGTCGCGCGAGAACCTCGACAACCTGGTGTTCGTCATCAACTGCAACCTGCAGCGCCTCGACGGCCCGGTGCGCGGCAACGGCAAGATCATCCAGGAGCTGGAAGCCGACTTCCGCGGCGCCGGATGGAACGTGCTCAAGGTGATCTGGGGCTCGTACTGGGATCCGCTCATCGCGCGCGACAAGGACGGCTTCCTCCTGAAGCGCATGGAGGACGCGGTCGACGGCGAGTACCAGAAGTTCAAGAGCCGCGACGGCGCGTACGTGCGCGAGCATTTCTTCGGCAAGTACCCGGAGACGCGCGCGATGGTCGCCAACATGTCCGATGCGGACGTGTGGCGCCTCAATCGCGGTGGCCACGATCCGCACAAGGTGTACGCGGCGTACGCCGCGGCGGTGAAGCACAAGGGCCAGCCGACGGTGATCCTCGCCAAGACCGTGAAGGGCTATGGCATGGGCGCGGTGGGCGAAGGCAAGAACGTCGCGCACCAGCAGAAGAAGATGCCCATCGAGGCGCTGCGCCAGTTCCGCGACCGCTTCAACATCCCGATCCCCGACGACAAGCTGGCGGATCTCCCCTACTACAAGCCGGCCGACGATTCGCCGGAAATGAAATACCTGAAGGAACTGCGCGCCAAGCGCGGCTCGCTGCCGCAGCGGCGCAGGAAGACCACGAAGCTCGCGGCGCCCAGGCTGGAGAACTTCAAGCCGCTCCTCGACGCGACCGGCGAGGGCCGCGAGATCTCGACCACGATGGCGTTCGTGCGCATGCTCGGCATCCTGGTGAAGGACAAGGGCGTGGGCAAGAACGTGGTGCCGATCGTCCCCGACGAGTCGCGCACTTTCGGGATGGAGGGCCTCTTCCGCCAGCTGGGCATCTATTCGCAGGTGGGGCAGCTCTACGAGCCGGAGGACAGCGACCAGCTGATGTTCTACAAGGAGGACAAGAACGGCCAGATCCTCCAGGAAGGCATCAACGAGGCGGGCGCGATGTGCTCGTGGATGGCGGCGGCGACGTCGTATTCCAACAACAACGTGCCGATGATCCCGTTCTTCATCTTCTACTCGATGTTCGGCATGCAACGCGTGGGCGACCTCGTTTGGGCCTCGGGCGACCTGCGCGCGCGCGGCTTCTTGATGGGCGGCACCGCGGGGCGCACGACGTTGAACGGCGAAGGCCTGCAGCACGAGGACGGCCACAGCCTGGTGATGGCGGCGATGGTCCCCAACTGCGTCTCGTACGACCCGACCTTCGCCTACGAAGTCGCGGTGATCGTGCAGGACGGGCTGCGCCGCATGGTGGAAGACCAGGAGGACGTTTTCTACTACATCACCCTCATGAACGAGAACTACCCGCACCCCGGATATCCGGAGGCCGCGCGCGAAGGCATCCTCAAGGGGATGTACAAGCTCTACGACGGCGGCGCCGCGGCGGGGCCGCGCGTGCAGCTCCTCGGCAGCGGCACGATCCTGCGCGAGGTGATGGCGGCGGCTGAGCTCCTCAAGAAGGACTTCGGCGTCACGTCCGACGTGTGGAGCTGCCCGAGCTTCAACGAGCTGCGCCGCGACGGCATCGCCACCGCGCGCTGGAACCTGCTGCATCCCGCGGACAAGGCCAAGCCCTCGTACGTGGAGCAGTGCCTGGCCGCCACCAAGGGCCCGGTGATCGCGTCGACCGACTACCTGCGCACCTTCGCCGACCAGATCCGGGAGTTCGTCCCGCGCCGCTACAAGGTGCTCGGCACCGACGGCTTCGGACGCAGCGACTCGCGCGAGAACCTGCGCCGCTTCTTCGAGGTGAACCGCTATTACGTCGCGGTCGCCGCCCTGAAGGCGCTCGCCGAGGACGGCGAGGTCCCCAACACGAAGGTCGCGGAGGCCATCAAGAAGTACGGCATCGATGCGGACAAGCCCGCGCCGTGGACGGTCTGACCGCACGCGGTTAGAACAACGAAAAAAGGAGAAGCGAGTTGGCCGCAATCGAAGTGAAAGTGCCCGATATCGGGGACTTCAAGGACGTTCCTGTCATCGAGATCCTGGTGAAGCCGGGCGACTCGGTGAAGAAGGACGACTCGCTCGTCACCCTCGAGAGCGACAAGGCGACGATGGAAGTGCCCGCGCCTTTCGCCGGAACGGTGAAGGCGGTGCTCGTCAAGGTCGGCGCCCGGGTCGGCGAGGGCATGGCGATCGTCACAATGGAGGCGGCTGAATCCGCGGGCGCGCCCGCGCCTGCAACGGGTGCCGCCGCCCCCACCCCCGATAAGGACGTTCGAGGGCAGGCTGCGGCCGGGGGCCAATCGCCTCCGAAGCCGGCTTCAGCACCGGCACCGGCGCCCGCCCCGGCCCCTGCGCCGGCGCAAGCCGCCCCTGCGCCTGCCGAGCCGGCCGTTGCTTCATCGGGCACGCCGCCACACGCGAGCCCGGGGGTGCGCCGCTTCGCACGCGAGCTCGGCGTCGACGTCTCCACGGTCACCGGATCCGGACCCAAGGCGCGCATCCTCAAGGAGGACATCCAGAGCTTCGTGAAGCAGGCGATTGCCGGAGGCGGCGCCGCCGCGTCCGGCGCTCGCTCCGGCGGCGGATTCGCCGACCTGGGCCTGCCCGCGTGGCCGAAGGTGGATTTCGCGAAGTTCGGCCCGGTGGAAGTGAAGCCGCTCACGCGCATCCAGAAGATCTCGGGCCCCGCGCTCACGCGCAACTGGGTGATGATCCCGCACGTCACGCAATTCGACGAGGCCGACATCACCGACCTCGAGGCCTTCCGTGCCAAGGTGAACGAGGAGAACGCGAAGTCCGGCGTGAAGGTGACGCCGCTCGCGTTCCTGATGAAAGCCGTGATCGCGGCCTTGAAGAAGTATCCGACGCTCAACAGCTCGCTGGACGGCGACAACCTCGTCGTGAAGCAGTACTGGAACATCGGCTTCGCCGCCGACACGCCCAACGGCCTCGTGGTGCCGGTGATCAAGAACGCCGACCAGAAGGGTATCGTCGAGCTCGCGAAGGAATCCTCGGAGCTTGCCGCCAAGGCGCGCGAGGGCAAGCTCGGCCCCGCCGAGATGCAGGGCGGCACGTTCACCATCTCGTCGCTGGGCGGGATCGGCGGCACCGCGTTCACGCCGATCGTGAACGCGCCCGAGGTCGCGATCCTCGGCGTGTCGAAGGCCGCGATGAGGCCGGTGTGGAACGGCAAGGAGTTCGCCCCGCGCCTGATGATGCCGCTCTCGCTTTCCTACGACCATCGCGTCGTCGACGGCGCGCTCGGCGCGCGCTTCACCGCATACCTCGCCCAGGTGATCTCCGACCTGCGGCGCGGCTTCCTCTAGGGCTCCCGCGATGGCGACCATCGAGATCAAGGTCCCCGATATCGGCGACTTCAACGACGTGCCGGTCATCGAGATCCTGGTGAAGCCGGGCGACAAGGTGGCGAAGGAGGATTCCCTCGTCACGCTGGAAAGCGACAAGGCGACGATGGAGGTGCCCTCCACGCACGCGGGCACCATCAAGGAAGTGAAAGTGAAGGTCGGCGACAAGGTCGCGAAGGGCGCGCTCATCGCGACGCTTGAAACGGCCGATGCCTCGCCCGCTGCTGTCGCCCCGGCGCAGGGCGCTGCGCCCGCCCCATCGCAATCCGTGCGCCAGGCCCTGACCTCGACACTCGCGAGCCTCGATGCCGACCTGCACGCGGAGGTCCTCGTGCTCGGCGCGGGCCCGGGCGGATACACCGCCGCGTTCCGGGCGGCGGATCTGGGCAAGAAGGTCGTGCTGGTGGAGCGTTACGCGTCGCTGGGCGGCGTGTGCCTCAACGTGGGATGCATTCCCTCGAAGGCGCTGCTGCATGCCGCGCGCGTGATCGCGGACGCCGAGGAGATGAGCCATTTCGGCGTCGCGTTCGGCGCGCCGAAGACCGATCTCGACAAGCTGCGCGGCTGGAAAGACAGCGTCGTCTCCAGGCTTACCAAAGGGCTCTCGGGCCTCGCGAAAGCGCGCAAGGTGACGGTGGTCGAGGGCAAGGCCGCGTTCGCCTCGCCCAACACGCTCGAGGTGCAGACCAGGGAAGGCCGCAAGGTCGTCTCGTTCGACCATTGCATCATCGCCGCGGGCTCGCAGTCGGCGCAAATCCCGGGCTTCCCGTACGACGATCCGCGCCTCATGGACTCCACCGGAGCGCTCGAGCTGAAGGACGTGCCGAAGAAGATCCTGATCATCGGCGGCGGCATCATCGGCCTCGAGATGGCGACCGTGTACGACGCGCTCGGCTCGAAGGTGACCGTCGTGGAGTTCATGGACCGCCTCATCCCGAGCGCCGATCCCGACATCGTGAAGCCGCTCGCCAAGAGGATCGAGAAGCGCTACGAGAAGATCCTGCTCAAGACCAAGGTCGCGAGGATCGAATCGACCTCCGTGGGACTGAAGGCGTTCTTCGAGGCGGCCGGCGGAGGTGAAGCGCCCGGGCCGGAAATCTACGACCGCGTGCTGCTCGCCGTGGGGCGCCGCCCGAACGGAAAGAACATCGGCGCGGACAAGGCCGGCGTCAACGTGAACGACCGCGGCTGGATTCCGGTCGATAACCAGATGCGCACCAACGTGCCGCACATCTTCGCCATCGGCGACATCGTGGGCGAGCCGATGCTCGCGCACAAGGCGACCCACGAGGGCAAGCTCGCCGCGGAAGTAATCGCCGGCATGAGCCACCACGTGTGGGACGCGCGCACCATCCCGAGCGTCGCGTACACCGACCCGGAAGTCGCGTGGATGGGCTTGTCCGAGCCCGAGGCGAAGGAAAAGGGCGTCGAGTACGACAAGGCCGTCTTCCCGTGGGCCGCGAGCGGGCGCGCGCTCGGCATGGGCCGCGAGGAAGGCCTCACCAAGATCCTCTACGAGAAGGGCAGCAAGCGCATCCTCGGAGCGGGCATCGTCGGCGTCAACGCGGGCGAGCTCATCGCCGAGACCGTGCTCGCGCTCGAGATGGGCGCGGACGCCGAGGACATCGGGCTCACCATCCATCCGCACCCGACGCTTTCCGAGACCGTGTTCTTCGCCGCCGAGATCGCGGAGGGCTCGATCACGGACATGATGCCGCCGAAGCGTTGATGGCCGAGCGCTCGACCTGGGACGCGGAGGCGCGCGCCGCCTTCGCCGGCGCCGGGGATCCCGCGCGACTCGAGGCCGCGGTGGTCAAGTTCCACAAGCGCCTGGACGAGGTGATCGACGCGAGCCTCGCCGGGCACGCGGTGAAGGTCGCCTGCACGCGCGGGTGCAGCTTCTGCTGCAGCCTGCAGGTCCAGGTGCAGCCCCACGAGACCTTCACCCTCGCCGCGTGGCTGCGCCGCCATTTCGCAGCTGGGAGGCTCGCGGAAGTCACGCAACGCCTGCGCGACAACGCAGCGAAGACACGCGCGATGGGAGACGAGCGGCGCAAGCGCTCCAACCTAGCGTGCGCGCTGCTGGGCGACGACGGCGCCTGCACCGCCTACGAGGCGCGTCCCGCGCAATGCCGGCGCTTCCACTCCACCCGGCTCGAAGTCTGCAAGGCTTCGTTCGCGGATCCCGCCGACGACTCGGTGCAGAGTCCGGCCCATCCCGCGGTGACGCACAACGCGGACGTCATCATCACGCAGGCGCAGCACGCGGTGCGCGACGCGGGCCTCGACGCCACGCCGATGGACATGAACCTCGCGCTCCTCGATGCGCTCGACAACCCGAAGGCGCTGCGCCGCTGGCGCGACGGCAAGAAGCCGTTCCTGAACGTGGGCCTCGCGAAGCCCGGCTAGGGCAGCACCGCCTGCGCGACGATCGCGAGCGCCGCCATCACCGCGAGGCGATCGGCGCCGAAGAAACCGCGCGCCTTGGCTTCCGCGTCGACGATGCCGCTTACCTCGTGCCCGTCGATGATCGGAACGCACGCCTCGGACTGGATGCCGTCGTCGCAGACGTAGAAGCCGCCGCCCGCCTCCACGTGCTTGCCGACGTCGTCGATCACAGTCGCGCGCCCGGTGAGCCCCACGGTGGTGTTGGTGCTCTTCTCCGCGAACTCCTGCGTGAGCGGAAACTCGGCGCGGGTCGGGCGCCCGACGTAGGAAAGCTTCACCAGCACCGGTACGCCGGCGGAATTGGCGCGCCGCTGGTAGACACCCACCCAATCGCAGCCCGTGGTCTCCTGCGCGCGCTCGACCAGCCGCTCGAGGAGGGCGAGCCGCCGCGTTGCCTGCTCCGAGCGCCCGCCGAGGATCGCCGCGAGGTCGTAGGGCACGGGCGCGAGCTTGTCGACGATCGAGCAGGTGCCGTCCTCGGTCAACATCGGCACCGGATAGGAATAGAGCGACGACGCGTCGCCGATCGCGACCTTCTCGCTCATGGCGTCGATCAAGTCGCGCACCGCGCGCTCGACGTGCTCCTCGCGCCCGACGAGGGATTCGAGGCCCGCGGTGCGCAGGTACGTGCGAATGCGTTCGCGATTGGCTTCGGGCGTCACGTGCGGTCGTGCTCCGCGCGCAGTGCCGGGCGCTCATCCCATTCGAAAGGCAGGCCCTTCGCGCGCATCCATTCGGCCACGGCGAGCCCGGTGGCGCGCTTCCAGGGCTTCAGCTCCGCGGGCTTGTAGCGGCGGTACTCGGCCAGCTCTTCGGAGAGCTTCACGGTGCCGGTGGCCACCACGTGATAGCAGAGCATGACCTCGTTCTTGCGCTCGAAAATGTAATTGCCGACGAGGTTGGTCTCGACCACGTCGAGGTCGAGCTCTTCCTTCACCTCGCGCGCGACCGCCTGCACCGGATCCTCGCGCGCCTCGAGGTAGCCGGTGACGAGCGCGAAGAATCCCTGCGGCCAGCCGGCGTTGCGCGCAAGGATGATCTCGCCCTCGTGCTCGACGATGGCGCCCACCGCGGGCGTGGGATTGTTCCAGTGCACGTACCCGCAGGATTGCGCGGGACACGCGAGCCGATCCTCCGGTCCCGCGTCACCGGCGAGGGCGCGCAGCGCAAGGGGCGTGGCGCAACAGGGGCAGAAGCGGGGTTGCATGATGCGGAGCCGGGCGAGCTACAGGCGCTCTTCGACCCAGCCTTTCACGGACGCGAGCGCCGCCGGAAGCCCCTTGGGGTCGGTGCCGCCGGCCTGCGCCATGTCGGGACGCCCGCCGCCCTTGCCGCCCACCTGGAGAGCCACGAAATTCACCAGCTCCCCTGCCTTCACGCGCGCGATGAGATCCTGCGTCACGCCCGCGATGAGACTCACCTTCTCGCCCTCCGACGCGGCGAGCACGATGGCGCTCGATTTCAGCTTGTTCTTCAGCTGGTCGAGCGTGTCGCGCAAGGTCTTCACGTCGGCGCCGTCGAGCCGCGCCGCGAGGACCATCACGCCCTTCACGTCGACCGCCGTCCCGGCGAGGTCGTCGCCGGCGCTAGCCGCCATCTTCTGCTTGGCGCGCGCGACTTCCGTCTCGAGGGCCTTCATGCCTTCCAGAACCTGCCCGAGCTTCGCCTCGACCTCTTGCGGCTGCGCCTTCAGGGTGTTCGCGACGCGCGCCAGGCGCTCGCTTTCCTGGCGCGCGAGGGCGAGCGCGACCGTGCCCGCCACCGCTTCCACGCGGCGGATGCCCGCGGCAACGCCGCCTTCCGAAGTGATGCGAAAGAGTCCGATGTCGCCGGTGCGCGCAACGTGTGTCCCACCGCAAAGCTCGCGAGACGAGCCGATGTCGAGCACGCGCACCTCGTCGCCGTACTTCTCGCCGAAGAGCATCATCGCGCCGAGTTTCTGCGCGTCGTCGATGGGCATCGTGCGGGCGTTGGTCGCCTCGTTTTTCAGCACCTCGGCGTTCACGAGGTCTTCCACGCGGCGGATCTCGTCCGCGGTCATGGGCGCGTTGTGGCTGAAGTCGAAGCGCGTCTTGTCGGCGTCGACCAGCGAGCCCTTCTGCTGCACGTGGGGGCCCAGCACCTCGCGCAGCGCCTTGTGCATGAGGTGCGTGGCCGAATGGTGGCGGACAGTGCGCATGCGCTTGTCCATGTGGACCTGCGCGGCGACGGTGTCGCCCACCTTGAGCTCGCCCGTCTTCACCACGCCGTGGTGGCCGAAGACCTCGGGCTGGATCTTCTGCGTGTCCTGCACCTCGAAGAGCGTGAGGCAGCTGCCGCCCTTGGTGAGCTCGCCCTTGTCGCCGACCTGGCCTCCGGATTCCGCGTAGAACGGCGTCTTGTCGAGGACGACGATGCCCTCCTCGCCGATGCCCAGGCTCTCGACCGCCGAGCCGCCGCTGTAGAGCGCGACCACGCGCCCTTCCTCCGAGAGCGACTCGTAGCCGCGGAAGCCGGTCTTGGCTCCCTTGTACTCGAGCTGCGCGCCGGCCTTGAACTTCGACGCCGAGCGCGAGCGCTCCTGCTGCGCGGACATCGCGGCGTTGAACGCATCCATGTCGATCGTGAAGGCGCGCTCGCGACCGATGTCGGCCACCATGTCCACCGGGAAGCCGAACGTGTCGTAGAGCTTGAAGGCGACTTCGCCTGAGAGCTTCGTCGCGTTGCCGGCGAGCGCGGTCTCGAGGATCGCCATGCCGGTCTCGAGGGTCTCGGCGAAGCGCTCCTCCTCCTGCTTCAACGTCGAGATGACGCGCCCCTCCTCGCGTTTCAGTTCCGGGTAGGCGTCGCCCATCTCGCGCACCAGGTCCGGGACGAGCTTGTAGAAAAAGGGGCTCTTCTGGCCGAGCTTGTAGCCATGGCGCATGGCGCGGCGCGCGATGCGGCGCAGCACGTAGCCGCGGCCCTCGTTGCTCGGGATCACGCCGTCGCACACCAGGAAGGCACACGCGCGGATGTGGTCCGCGATCACGCGCAGCGACGGCGACTCGAGGTCCTGCGTGTGGGTCTCGCGCGCGGCGGCCTTCACCAGTGCCTGGAAGAGGTCGATCCCGTAATTCGAGTGCACGTGCTGCAGCACGGCGGTGAGGCGCTCCAGCCCCATGCCGGTGTCTACCGAGGGCTTCGGCAGCGGATTCATGGTGCCCGCCTCGTCGCGGTTGAACTGCATGAAGACGAGGTTCCAGATCTCGATGTAGCGGTCGCCCTCGGCGTCCGCGGATCCGGGTGGCCCGCCGGCGACATCGGGCCCATGGTCGTAGAAGATCTCGGAGCACGGTCCGCAGGGGCCGGTGTCGGCCATCTGCCAGAAGTTGTCGCTCTCGAATTTGCGCCCGCCCGGCTTGTCGCCGATGCGGATGCAGCGCTCCTTCGGAACCCCGATTTCCTTCGTCCAGATGTCGTACGCCTCGTCGTCCGTGGCGTAGACCGTGGTCCAGAGCTTTTCCTTCGGCAGGCCGTACTCGACGGTGAGGAGCTCCCATGCGTACTTGATCGCCTCGCGCTTGAAATAGTCGCCGAAGCTGAAATTGCCGAGCATCTCGAAGAACGTGTGGTGGCGCGCCGTGTAGCCCACGTTTTCGAGGTCGTTGTGCTTGCCGCCGGCGCGCACGCAGCGCTGCGCGGTGACGGCACGGTTGTAGGGACGCTTCTCGAGGCCGAGGAAGACGTCCTTGAACTGCACCATGCCGGCGTTGGTGAAGAGGAGGGTCGGATCGTTCGCGGGGACGAGCGGGCTCGAGGCCACGCGCTGGTGTCCCTTGGACGCGAAGTAGTCGATGAACTTGCTGCGGATCTCTTTGGTTTTCATGGCCTTGCGATCTGCTGCCGGCGCGCGGCGTGAGGCGCGGGCGAAACCGTAAGGATACCAAAGGGGCGCGTCACTCCCGCAGGAAGCGGCTCACCTCGGCCGTGGGAAGCGCGTGGTCGAGATAACCGAAGGTGCCCTTTTCACGGATCTCGCGGCCCGCCTCGACGAGCCCGGTCATGGCCGCGCGCCACAACGAGGTGGCAAGGCTGATGCGGCGCACGCCTGCCGCCTCGAGCTCGGCGACCGAGAACGACTTGCCGCGGATGGCCACCATGAAATTCACCGGCTTCCCGACGGACGAGCACACCAGCTTGATCGCCGCCAGGTCGGGCAACGCCGGCGCGAAGAGCACGTCCGCGCCAGCCCTCTCGAACGCCTGCAGCCGGCGGATCGTATCGTCGAGGTCCGCCTTGCCGTGCAGGAAATTCTCCGCGCGCGCGGTGAGCATGAAGGGAAACGGCAGCGCGCGCGCGGCCTGCGCCGCCGCGGCGATGCGCTCCGCGGCCTGGGCGAGGCCGTAGATCGGCCGCTCGCCGCCCCCGCTCGCGTCCTCGATGGACCCGCCGACGAGGCCGGCCGCCCCCGCCTGGCGAATCGTCTCCGCCGCATCCTCGGGCGCGTCGCCGAATCCGTTTTCGAGATCGGCCGAGACCGGGACATCGACCGCCCCTACGATGGCGCGCGAATGCGTGATCGCCTCCTCGCGGGTGATTCGCCCATCGCGCCTCCCCAGGACGCCCGCCGACGCTCCGCTGGAGGTCGCGAGCGCGGTGAAGCCAAGGCCCGCGAGCACGCGCGCGGAGCCGGCGTCCCACGGATTGGCGATCACGAACGCTTTCGGCTGCTCGTGGAGCGCCTTGAAGCGCGCGGCCTTGTCCGCCTGCGAGGCGCTCATGGCGTGGCGGCTGCCACCTTGTTTTCAGCGGCCGGCTTGGCCGGATAGAGCGGCAGGCAGTTCACGACGAGTGCCGCCGCGATCGCCAGCACGGAAATCATTTTCTGTTGCTTCCAGCTCATGTGCGTATTCCTTTCAGGAAGCGCAGGATGTCTTCGAGGGGAAAACCGCGGCCCTGCAGGAATCTCACCTGCCGGCCGCGCTCGCGATCGTCGGAGGGCGCGAGGGAAAAGCGGCTCGCCCACACTTTTTCGAGGTGCGCCGCGCCGTCGATGCCCGCGCTTGCGAACGCGAGAGCGATGGTTTCCTCGCCGACGCCCTTCACGCGCAATTGGTGGGCCACCTTGAGGGGCCCGAAGCGCCGCGCCCTGCAGCGCACCGCGAGCTCCGCGTAGCGCGCGTCGGACAGCCAGCCTTTGGTGGAGAGCTCATCGAGAAGGGCCTCGACCTCTTCGCCCTCCGCGGCGATCGGCGCGAGCTTGCGCTGCAGCTCGGCGCGCGAATGCTCGCGCCGCGCAAGGAACCGCATGGCCCGGGCTCGTAATGACGGCTCGGTCTTAGCCACGAATGCCCAGGCCATGGGTTACGTTTCAGCGAAGAGCTCTTCAGGGGCCTCAGTCGCCTTCGGCCGCTTCCGCCGCGTCGACCGCCTGCGGCATGCCGCCTACGATGCCGACGGCCTCGCGGATCTTTTGCTCGATCTCCTGCGCCATCGCAGGGTTCTCGCGCAGGAATTCGCGCGTATTGTCCTTGCCCTGGCCGATCTTCTCGCCCTTGTAGGCGTACCACGCGCCGGATTTCTCGACGATGCGGTGGTTGACCCCCATCTCGATGATCTCGCCCTCGCGCGAGATGCCCTCGTTGTAGAGGATGTCGAATTCGGCCGTCTTGAACGGGGGCGCCACCTTGTTCTTCACGACCTTCACGCGCGTCTCGCTGCCGATCACCTCTTCGCCGCGCTTGATGGAGCCGATGCGGCGGATGTCGATCCTCACCGAGGCATAGAACTTGAGCGCGTTGCCGCCGGTGGTGGTCTCGGGGTTGCCGAACATCACGCCGATCTTCATGCGGATCTGGTTGATGAAGATAACGAGCGTGTTGGAGCGCTTGATGTTGGCGGTGAGCTTGCGCAGCGCCTGGCTCATGAGGCGCGCCTGCAGCCCCATCTGCGGCTCGCCCATCTCGCCTTCGATCTCGGCTTTCGGCGTGAGCGCGGCGACCGAATCGATCACGACGCAGTCGACCGAGGCCGAGCGCACCAGCATGTCGGCGATCTCGAGCGCTTGCTCACCGTTATCGGGCTGCGACAGCAGCAGCTCCGAGGTATCGACGCCGAGGCGCTGGGCGTATTGGGGATCGAGCGCGTGCTCCGCGTCGATGAAGGCGGCGGTGCCGCCCAGCTTCTGGATGTTGGCGATGACCTGGAGCGTGAGGGTGGTCTTGCCCGAGGATTCGGGGCCGTAGATCTCGACCACGCGCCCGCGCGGCAGCCCGCCCACGCCGAGCGCCATGTCGAGGCCCAGGGAGCCGGTGGAGACGACCTCGATGCCTTTTTCGACATCCTTGTCGCCCATCTTCATGATGGCGCCCTTGCCGAACTGCTTCTCGATCTGGGAAAGCGCGGCCGACAGGGCCTTGGCCTTGTTTTCATCCATCTTGGAGTTTTCGGATTTGTCGTTGGAGATGACTTTGAGCATGTGAATTATCCCATTAATGATTGTTGGTTACGGGTATGAGACTAGTCGGCGAGCGGCTCATGGGATGAGCTACCGGGTGCGCCGGGCCAGCCCCGCCATGACTCCGAAGATCTCCAGCCGCCCTTTGGGGCGAATGACGGGATACGCCTTGTTCGCCGGCCTCAGCACGAACTCGTTGCGCTCCTTCTGCAGGTATTTCACGGTGAACTCGTTGTCCACGATCGCCACCACGATCTCGCCTACGTTGGCGTTGGGCTGCACTTCCACCACCAGGAGATCGCCCTCGTGGATGCCGGCGTCGATCATCGAATCGCCCTTCACGCGCACCAGCGCGGTCCTGGACGGAATCTTGACGAGCCAGTCGTCGATGGTGATGAGGTCGTAGCCATCCGAGATCGCCGGATTGGGAAGCCCCGCCTGGACCGTCGAATCCGCGAGCTTCCTTTCGAAGAAGCGCGCCCCGGGCTTCAGCTGCTTGTCCGGCGTCCAGTCGAGGAAGCCTGCCTCCTCGAAGCGCTTCACGCACTCCGAGACCCAGGACTTGGCCGAGATGCCCCACAGCCCCGCCAGCACCGAGTACGACGGGATCACCTTGTGCTCGGAGTAATAGTCCTGGAGCTTCTCCAGGTACTGGGGATCGAGCTGGGGCTTCTGGGTATTCAACGCCACCGGGTGGCCTTTCGCTGACACAGAACGAATGTTCGGAAGCTACAGAACGATCGTTCTGGTGTCAAGGACTTCGGAAACCCGGGGTCAGAGCGGGGTCTGACCTCGGTTCAGCGCAGCAGGTCGATGAGCCCCTGCAGCGCCACGGCCACGCTCTGCAAGCGCACCTCGGTGCGGTCGCCCTTGAAGCGAAACCTGCGCGCCTGGATCGCGCCGCCACGCACGCCCCAGGCGAAGTGGACGGTGCCCACGGGCTTGCCGGGCACGCCGCCCGTGGGGCCGGCGATGCCGGTCACCGCGACGCTCACATCGGCGTGGCTGCGCTTCAGAGCCCCGGCGGCCATCTCGCGCGCCACTTCCTCGCTCACCGCGCCGTGGTTCTTCAGTGTCCGCTGCGAGACGCCGAGCATCTCCTTCTTGGCGACGTTGGTGTAGGTGACCATGCCGCGCTCGAACCACTTGGCGCTTCCGGAGATGCGCGTGCATGCTGTGGCAACTCCGCCTCCGGTGCACGATTCCGCGGTCACCACGTCCACGCCGCGCTTCTTGCATGCGCGACCGAGCTTCCGCGCGAGCTTCGTCACGTCGTCTTCGGTCATTCGGTCTCTCCGCGCCTGCCGCGATACCAGTAGAGATACTTCTCCGCGAAGCCGAACTGGGCGTAGAGGCGGCGCGCGGCGATGTTTTCTTCCTGTACCTGCAGATAGGCATAGCGCGCCCCCAATTCCCATGCATGGCGCAAAAGGCTCACGACCACGGTCCGCGCATGGCCCCGGCGCCGCGCCGCGTCCGCGGTGACGATGTCGAAGAGCCCAACGCAATCGTCCTCGATGATGGCGAGCCCGGTGGCGAGCACGTTCCCCTGGGACCTGACCGCTACCGCGCGGAGCGTGAGCGCCGTGCCCTGAAGGCGCGAGAGGTGGGCGCAACGATGCGCGATCGGCGACTGGCGCAGCGTCCCCACAGCCTCCACCCACGCGGAGAGTTCCATCGGCTGCGCCTCCGCGCCGCCCAGCTGGGCGCGGTCGATGGCGGCGCCCTCCACCGCGGTGGGATCGAAGCGCTGGTAGCCGCGGCGCTCCAGCTCGCCATCGAGATCGGCGGGTTGCGAGAACGGCGTGATGCGGAAGAGCGCCGGCAGCGCCGCGGAGGCGTAGAGCCGCTCGCAATAGCCGATCTTCTCGGCCAGCGGCGCCGTCGACGGATAGACCGCGTTCACCGAGCGCGCACGCTTCGCCTTGCCGCGCAGCAAGCGCAGGAGCCAGCCGTCGTAGAGGAGCTGGCCGGGAGGCGCCGAGGAATTGAGGCCCAGCTCCTCGATGCGCCGGGCGTCCGGCGTCATGGGCGGATGCGTTTGCCCGTGGCAGTATCGAAGAAGTAGAGCTTGCCCGGCATCACGGAGAACATGAGCGCCGCGTCGAGCTCCGGTGTGGCATGGCCGTCCACGCGCGCCACGACCGTGCCATTGCCGAATTCTCCATGCACCATGGAATCGGCGCCCAGCGCCTCCACCGTTTGCACCTTGAAGCGGAACACGGGGCCGCCCGCGCCCTCGCCCGGCACCAGATGCTCGGGACGCACGCCCACCGTCGCCGCCTCGGGCGTGGCCGCCTTCAACGCGGCGGGAATCGGGATGCGAATGCCGCCGCCCACGTCGATCTCGTCGCCGACACGCTTGCCCGGGAGGAAATTCATCGCCGGGGAGCCGATGAAGCCCGCCACGAAGACGCTCGCCGGATCCTGGTACACGTCGATCGGCCGGCCGATCTGCTCGACGATGCCGGCGTTCATCACGATCATGCGGTCGGCGAGCGTCATCGCCTCGACCTGGTCGTGGGTGACGAAGACGCTGGTGGTCTTCAGCTCGCGGTGCAGCTTCTGGATCTCGAGGCGCATCTGAACGCGCATCTTGGCGTAGAGGTTGGAGAGCGGCTCGTCGAACAGGAACGCCGCCGGCTCGCGCACGATGGCGCGCCCCATCGCCACGCGCTGGCGCTGCCCGCCGGAGAGCGCGCGCGGGCGCCGGTCGAGGAAATCGGTGAGCTCGAGGATCTTCGCCGCGCGCTCCACGCGCTGCTTGATCTCCTCGGGCGGCATACGGCGGATGCGAAGCCCGTACGACATGTTCTCGTAAACGCTCATGTGCGGATAGAGCGCGTAGTTCTGGAACACCATGGCGATGTTGCGATCCTTGGGCTCCACGTTGTTGACGACCTTGCCGCCGATCGTGATCTCGCCCGCGGTGACGGTCTCGAGGCCCGCGATCATGCGCAGCAGCGTGGACTTTCCACAGCCTGAAGGCCCCACGATCACGATGAACTCGCCGTCGGCGATCGCCACGTCGACGCCGTGGATCACCTGCAGCTTGAAGTAGGTCTTCCTGACGCCGGTGAGCTTGATCTCCGCCATTAGCTTCCCCGCGCGCTTCGCGCCGTTGAGCGGCAGGTCACTGTCCGCTCCAACGGCCGCCCCGCTGCAATTCGATGTCTCGAACGATCATCTATTTTTCCGTCTCCACGAGGCCCTTCACGAACCACTTCTGCATGAGCACCACCACCAGCGCGGGCGGCACCAGCGCGAGCATGGCGGTGGCCATCACCAGGTTCCACTCGGTGGCCGCGTCGCCGCCGCTGATCATGCGCTTGATGCCGATCACCACGGTGTACATCGACTCCTGGCTGGTGATGAGGAGCGGCCACAGGTACTGGTTCCAGCCGAGGATGAAGAGGATCACGAAGAGCGCCGCCATGCTGGTCTTGGAAAGCGGCAACACCACGTCCCAGAAGAAGCGCATGGGCCCGGCGCCGTCCATGCGCGCGGCCTCGGCGAGCTCGTCGGGGATGGTGAGGAAGAACTGGCGGAAGAGGAAGGTCGCGGTGGCCGACGCGATGAGGGGCAGGATGAGGCCCGAATAGGAGTCCAGCAGGTGCAGGTCGGACGCCACCTTGAAGGTCGGGATGATGCGCACCTCGATGGGCAGCATCAGCGTCACGAAGATCATCCAGAAGAAGAAATTGCGGCCGCGGAAGCGGAAATACACGATCGCGAACGCGGACAGGATCGAGATCACGATCTTGCCCAGCGCCACGCCGATCGCCATCACGAAGCTGTTGACGAGCATGGCGGACACCGGCGCCGCCGAGCCCTTGTTGGACCCCGCCCTCAGAACCTGGCCGTAGTTCTCGAAGAGCTGGTCGCCGGGAATCAGGGGCATCGGCACGTCGATGATCTGGTCGTAGGTGAGCGTCGAGGCGACGAAGGTGACGTACAGCGGGAACGCGACCAGGATTACGCCGATGATGAGGATCGCGTGCGCGAAGAACTCGGCCCAGGGACGATTCTCGACCATGTCAGTACTGCACCTTTTTCTCGACGAAGCGGAACTGGATCACGGTCAGCGAGATGACGATGAACATGAGGATCACCGATTGCGCCGCCGAGGACCCGAGGTCGGCCGCCTTCACCCCGTCGTAGTACACCTTGTAGACGAGGATTTGCGTCGCCCCCGCCGGGCCGCCCTGCGTGGTCGCGTCGATCACCCCGAAGGTCTCGAAGAACGCGTAGACGATGTTGATCACCAGCAGGAAAAAGGTGGTCGGCGAGAGCAGCGGAAAGACGATGGTCCAGAAGCGCCGCAATGGCGTGGCGCCATCGATCGCCGCCGCCTCGATGAGAGAGCGCGGGATCGACTGCAATCCGGCGAGGAAGAAAAGGAAGTTGTAGCTGATCTGCTTCCAGGTCGCCGCGACCACCACCAGCAGCATCGCCTGGTCGCCGTCGATGATCCAGTTCCAGTCCACGCCCATGCGGCGCAGGAACCAGGTGACGATGCCGATCGACGGCGCGAACATGAATGCCCAAAGGACTCCCGCGACGGCCGGGGCGACCGCGTAGGGCCAGATGAGGAGTGTCTTGTAGGCGAGGGCCCCGCGCAATACGCGGTCGGCCATGCTGGCGAGGAGGAGCGAGATGAAGATCCCCGACACCGCGACCAGCGTGCTGAAGAGGGCCGTCACCTTGAACGACGGAAGATAGTTCGAGTCGTGGAAGAGGTCGGTGAAGTTACGGAACCAGACGAACTCCGTACTGAGCCCGAACGCATCCTGCACCAGGAACGACCAGTACACGGCCTGGGCGGCGGGCCAGAAAAAGAAGATCACCGTCACCGCGATCTGCGGCGCGAGGAGCGCGTAGGGCAGCCACGCGGACTGGAAGACGACCTTCTTTTCCATGGGGAAAAAGGCAGGGGCGCGGACGCCCCTGCCGGTCTCGCGTCAGTTCTTGTTCGACGACTCGAACTTGCGCAGGATCTCGTTGCCGCGGCGCACCGCCTCGTCGAGCGCGGTCCTGGCGTCCTTCTTGCCGGCGAAGACGCCTTCCATCTCCTCCTCGATCACCTCGCGGCCCTGCACGTAGTTGCCGAAGCGCAGCCCCTTCGAGTTCGCGGTGGGCGCCTTGTTGGTGAGCTGCTTGATGGCGATGTCGGCGCCCGGGTTCTTGTCGTAGTAGCCGGACTTGCGCGTGAGCTCGTAGGCGGCCAGCGTGATCGGCACGTAGCCGGTCGAAGTGTGCCAGTCCATCTGCACCTCGGGCCGTGACAGGTACGCGAGGAACTTGGCGACACCCTTGTAGGCGTTGTTGGTCTTGCCGCCCATCACCCACAGCGACGCGCCGCCGATGATGGAATTCTGCGGCGCTCCCGCCACGTCGTCGTAGTAGGGGATGAAGTTCACCGACCATTGGAACTTGGCGTTGCGGCGGATGTTGGCCTGTGCGCCGGAAGACGAGGTGAGCATCGCGCATTCTCCGCTCGCGAACTTGGCCTCGGCCTGGTTCTGGCGCCCCGCGTAGGTGAACTCGCCGCGCTTGGCGAGATCGCCGAGCATAGTGAGGTGCTTCACGTGCAGCGGCGTGTTGAACGTGAAGCGGGTGTCGGTCCCGGCCATGCCGTTCTCCTTCGTGCCGATCGGGACGTTGTGCCACGCCGAGAAATTCTCGATGTGCATCCATGACGGCCACCCGGTCGTGTACACGCACTGCTGGCCCGCGGCCTTCAGCTTGTCGGCGGCGGCGTTGAATTCCTTCCACGTGCGCGGCGCCTTGTCGGGATCGAGGCCGGCCTTCCTGAACGCGTCCTTGTTGACGTAGAACACGATCGTCGAGCTGTTGAAGGGGAACGACAGCATGTTGCCCTTCGAGTCGGTGTAGTAGCCCGCGACCGTCGGCAGGTAGGCCTTCGGGTTGAACGGCTCGTCGGCGTCCTTCATCACCTGCGCCACCGGCACGATGGCCCCCCTGGCGCTCATCATCGTCGCGGTGCCGACCTCGAACACCTGCAGGATGTGCGGCGCGTTTCCGGCGCGGTAAGCGGCGATCGCCGCGGTCATCGATTCGGGATACTGGCCCTTGTAGCTCGGCACGATCTTGTAGTCGCCCTGCGTCTTGTTGAAGTTCGCGGCGAGCTCGTTCACCTTGTCGCCGAGGGCGCCACCCATCGAGTGCCAGAACTGGATTTCGGTCTGCGCCTGGGCGGTGACCGCCGCGAACGCGAGCGCGAAGGACGCGACAGGCGCGAAGAGGGCTTTGCGATTCATGAAATGTCTCTCCTCAAGGGGTATCGTTTTGTGAGGCCATGGTACATCAGCCTCCTGACAAAGCCGCGACAACGAGCACCTCGTCGGCGCTGCCCAGCGCGCGCCCGAGGCCGTCGGCCTGCACGCGGTTCACGAAGATCTTGATGTGCGGCCGAATCGCGTCCTGCTCGTCGATCACGCGAAAGCGGATGCCCGGGTAGCGCCGGTCCAGGTCACGGAGAAGCTCGGCCAACGTGGCGCCTTCAGCCTCGACCTCGCGGCGGTGGTCGGTGTATTCGGCAAGCGGCGTCGGCAGCACCACTTTCACCTGGCGAGCGCGGCCTCGACCGAATACACGTGCGGCAGATGCGCCCGCAGGCATTCCCAGCGCGCGCCCTCGTCGAAGCTCGCCCACACCTCGCCGCCCGTGGTGCCGAAATAGAGCCCGACCGGGTCGAGGACGTCGCGCGTCATCGCCTGGCGCTTCACCGTGAACCACGCCTGCTCGCGCGGCATCCCGTTGTCGAGGCGCTTCCATGTCTCGCCCGCGTCGCGCGATCCGTAGACCGCGGGCTTGCCGCCGATCGGCATGCGCGGCCACACGGTGCCGCCGTCCATCGGAAACACCCACAGCGTGCGCGGATCGCGCGGATGCAGGGCGAGCGGAAAGCCGATATCGCCGATGTCCCTGGGCATGTGCTCGCCGATGCGATGCCAGCGACTCGCCGTGCGGTCGAGGCGATAGATGCCGCAATGGTTCTGCTGGTAGACCACGTCGCGTGCCGTGGGATGCACGCGCACGCAATGGGGATCGTGCCCGTACGCCGCGTCCGGATCGGGAAGGAAATCCGCGGCCACGCCCGCGTTCAACGGCGTCCAGGACCCGCCCTCGTCGCGCGACTCGAACACGCCGCCCGAGGAGATGCCGAAGTACAGGTGCCTGGGGTCGAAGGGATCGACGTCGAGCGAATGCAGCGTCGCGCCATCCGGCGGCGCATCCTGCAGGCCACCGCACCACGCGATGCGCTGCGGGTTCTCGTTGAAGCCGGCCACGCCCTTCCAGTTGCGGCCCGCGTCGTCGGAGACGAAGAGGCCCGGGGGCGAGGTGCCCGCGTACCAGCGCGAGGGCTGCGAGGGATGGCCGGGAGCGAGCCAGAAGACGTGGGCCACGGTCTCGCCGCGCCCGCCTTCGGCGGCCTTGCGGAACGCAGGCGGCGTCTGCGCCTCTTTCCATGTCGCGCCGAGGTCCTCCGAGCGATACACCGTAGGCCCGAGGTGGCCCGCGCGAACCGCCGCCAGCATGGTGCGGCCGTCACGCGGATCGATCATCGCGTGGTGCACGACCTGCCCGAGGAAATGCGGCCCTTCGATCGACCACTTGCGCCGCTCGCCGTCCGAGGCGAGCACGAAAAGGCCCTTGCGAGTGCCGACCAGGACGAGGAGCCGATCCACCGGAGAGTCCGCGGAAAGCAACGAGCCTACTGGTCCTTCTTGATGATCGACTTCAACGAGCCCAGCAGGCCCTTCTTCTCCTCCACGGGCGGCGGCTCGGGAGTCCTGTGGATCACGTAGTTCGGGTCCACCTTGGGCTTGGGCGCCGCGGGTGCGGAGGTGCGCTGGCTCAGCACCGAGCGCTTCACCAGGTCCTGCCAGTGGTTGGGCCGGCCGATGAAGTGCTTGGCGAACTCTTCCACGCCCTGGTCGTTCATCTCGGTGGCGAGCAGGTTGTAGAGGTCGACGCTGAAGCCCTCGACGTTCTTGGTGACGATTTTCAGCCTGCCGGTCTCGTGGTCGCCCTCGACCTTGGCCTGCACGCGGAAGTCGCACTTGACCTTGAACACCTCGTGCGTGATGACCTTGCGCTCGTTCCTGAACTGCTCGCTGGCGTGCTCGATGTTCGACTGCCACAGCACGTCACGGAATTTTTCCATGTCGTCCGGGCCCTTCTTGATCGTCAGCACCTTGTCCGACCAGCAACGGTACGCGACGTGCACCTCGCCGTAGTAGTCCTTGTCGATGAAGTGCTTGGAACGGAAGTCGCAGAAGAAATCCTTGATGACCAGGCCATCGATGTTGCCCACGGAGGGCAGGCCGAACGTGAACGGGCTCGGCATCTGCACGACGTTGAGCTGCTTGCCCAGGTCGTTCAGGTAGAGGAACAAGCGGCGCAGGGAGTGGTCGACGGATACGGCGGTCGAGCGCAGGCTTTCCGTTTTATCGGTGTCCTGGGCCTTCAGCGCATCGGCTTGTTTTTTGAGGTCGTCTAGTAGTCCCACGGAACCCTCCTGAGATTCCGGCCAATCACCTTCGAATCTTAACGTATGATCGCCGCAAAAACCAAAAGACCGGACCCCAGAGCATAGTGCATGAGGGCCATCCTCGCCTTCGACCAGGGCACCACCAGCTCGCGCGCCATCGCTTTCGGGCGCGATGGGCGCGTCCTGGGTACTGCTCAGCAAGAATTTCGCCAGATTTTCCCCCAGCCCGGCTGGGTGGAGCACGACCCGCTCGAGATCTGGCGCACGCAGCGCGACGTCGCGGCCCAGGCGCTGGGCAAGGCAGGGCTCGCGGCCCGGGACGTGGGCGCCATCGGCATCACCAACCAGCGCGAGACCACGGTGCTCTGGGAGCGCGCCACGGGCCGCCCGTTGGCCAACGCCATCGTGTGGCAGGACCGACGCACCGCGTCCCGATGTGACGCTCTCCGACAGGCTGGCCGCGAGGACACTTTTACCCGCAAGACCGGGCTCCTCCTCGACGCCTATTTCTCCGGCACCAAGCTGGCATGGCTCCTCGACAACATCGCCGGGGCGCGCGAGCGGGCCGCGCGCGGCGAGCTCGCGTTCGGCACCGTCGATTCGTGGCTCGCGTGGCAGCTGTCGGCCGGAGCCGTGCACGTGACCGACGCGAGCAACGCGTCGCGCACCCTCCTCTTCAACATCCACACCCTCGACTGGGACGACGAGCTCCTCGGGATCCTGGACATCCCGCGCGCCGTGCTGCCGCGCGTGGTGCCGTCGAGCGCGCGGGTCGCCCTCTCCGCGTGCGAGGGACTGCCCGCCGGCATCGCTCTCGCGGGAATCGCGGGAGACCAGCAGGCGGCGCTCTTCGGGCAGGCTTGCCACGAGCCGGGGATGGCGAAGAACACCTACGGCACCGGCTGCTTCCTGCTGATGAACACCGGCACCAATCCCTCGGTCTCGCGCAACCGCCTGCTCGCGACCGTGGCGTGGCAACGCGAAGGACGTACCGCTTACGCCCTGGAAGGCAGCGTCTTCATCGCCGGCGCCGCGATCCAGTGGCTGAGGGACGGCCTCGGGCTGATCGAGCGCGCCTCCGACATCGACGCGCTGGCGGCGAGCGTGCCCGACACGGGCGGCGTCCACTTCGTTCCCGCGCTCTCCGGGCTCGGGGCTCCGTATTGGGATCCGCACGCGCGCGGCACCATCGTCGGCATCACGCGGGGGACCACACGTGCCCACCTCGCGCGAGCGACCCTCGAAGCGATCGCCTTCCAGAGCGCCGAGCTCATCGAGGCCATGGCGGGCGACTCGTCGATCGCGCTGAAGGAGTTGCGCGTGGATGGCGGCGCGACCGCGAGCAATCTCCTCATGCAGATACAGGCGGACCTCCTCGGCGTGCCGGTGGTGCGCCCGCTCGTGACCGAGACCACGGCGCTCGGCGCGGCCTACCTCGCGGGCCTCGCGGTCGGCTTCTGGAAGGACGAGACCGAGATCGCGTCGCTCTGGTCGCGCGACCGGGTGTTCGACCCGCAGCTCTCGCGGGACGCGGCGGGTGCGCGCTTGAACGACTGGAAACGCGCCGTGGCCCGCTCGCGCGACTGGGCGCGCGAGCCCTCCTGAAGGCCTTAGCTCGCCGGCGCCGGATCGGCGCGCAGGAAGTGGAGACGGTAGTGGCGCAGCTCCTCGATCGACTCGTAGACGTCGGCCAACGCCTCATGACGGCCCTCCTTCGCCACGCCCGCCAGCACCTGCGGATTCCAGCGCTTGGCGAGCTCCTTCAGAGTGGACACGTCGATGATGCGGTAGTGGAGGTAGGCGTCGAAAGCGGGCATGTAGCGCGCCATGAAGCGACGGTCCTGGTGCACGGTGTTGCCGCAAAGGGGCGCCAGGCGCTCACCCACGATCGGCTTCAGGAACTCGACCAGGCGCCTCTCCACCTCGGCCTCGTCGAGGGTGGAAACGCGCACCTTGTCGACCAGCCCCGACTTGCCGTGCGTCGACTTGTTCCAGGAGTCCATGGCCTCCAGCACCGCCTCGGGCTGGCGCAGCACGTACACCGGCGCCTCGGCGATGGTGTTCAATTCGGAGTCGGTGACGACCATCGCCACCTCGAGAATGCGGTCCCGGTCGGGAACGAGGCCCGACATCTCCATGTCTATCCAAACCAGCGGGGTCTTGTCGAGCGCCACTTGAGCCATCGCTTCCGCGAATTTCGGGTCACGATTGTACCGCCTTGAGCGTCACTTCCTTCTCGTTCGTGTTCGCAGTCTTCGTGCTCGCCGCGCTCGCCTGGCGAGCACTGCTGGCCGTGCGCCAGGTGCGCCACGTGGCGAAGCATCGCGAGCGCGTCCCCGACGACTTCGCCGCCTTCATCCCGATCGAGGCGCATCGCAAGGCCGCCGACTACACGCGGGAGCGCCAGCGCGTGGGCCTGGCTGAGACCCTCCTCATCGACGGCGTGCTGCTTTTCGCGCTCACGCTGGGCGGCGGCGTCGCGGCCATCGACGCGCTTTCGCATCGCGCCCTGGGCAGCGGCTATGCGCGCGAGCTGGGCACGGTCTTCGGGGTGCTCCTGGTGACTACCGTCATGTCGCTGCCCTTCGACATCTGGCGCACCTTCGCGGTCGAGGCGCGCTACGGGTTCAACCGCACGACGCCGAAGCTCTTCGCGCTCGACCTCGCAAAGGGCACGCTCCTCGCGGTCGCGCTCGGCACGCCGCTCCTCCTCGCCGTGTTCTGGTTGGTGAGGGCCGCGGGGCCCTATTGGTGGTTCTACACGTGGCTCGGCTGGATCGCGTTCACGGTGGCGCTGGTGATGGTGTTCCCGCGCTGGATCGCGCCGCTCTTCAACCGCTTCACGCCGCTCGAGGAAGGCGACTTGCGTAGCCGCATCGAAGCGCTCATCGCGCGCTGCGGCTTCCACGCCAAGGGTCTTTTCGTGATGGACGGCTCGCGGCGCTCGAGCCACGGCAACGCGTACTTCACCGGTTTCGGCGCCGAGAAGCGCATCGTCTTTTTCGACACGCTCATCGAGCGCCTCACCACGCCCGAGATCGAGGCGGTGCTCGCTCACGAGCTCGGCCACTTCGCCAAGGGCCACATTCCGCGGCTGCTCGCGGTGCGCTTCGCTCTCGCGCTGTTGATGCTCGCCGTTCTCGGCTGGCTGTATCGGGAGCCCGCTTTCTACCAGGCCCTCGGGCTCACGGAGCCGCATATCGGCGCGGCGCTGGCGGGCTTCGCCCTCATCGTCCCGGTGTTCACTTTCCCCTTCCAGCCGCTGGCAAGCCTGATCGCGCGGCGCCAGGAGTTCGAGGCCGACGCCTTCGCGGCTGAGCACGCCTCGGCGGCGGACCTGGCGAGCGCGCTCGCCAAGCTCTACCGTGACAACGCCGCGACTCTCACGCCCGATCCCCTGCACTCGCTGGTGTATGATTCGCATCCCCCGGCGGCGCTACGCATCGACCACTTGAGAAGAGCGGCCTCATGAACGAGCTGGCACGCAAGAAGTGCAAGCCCTGCGAGGGCGGCGTCGCGCCACTCACCCCCGAGCAGGTGCGACCCCTGCTGAAGGGCCTGCAGGGCTGGGCCCTCGACGGGAAAACGATCGGCAAGACCTACGAGTTCAAGAACTACTTCGAGACGATGGCATTCGTCAACGCCGCCGCGTGGATCTCGCACCGCGAAGACCACCACCCCGACATGCTGGTCGGCTACGGCAAATGCCGCGTGTGCTATGTGACGCACGCCATCGACGGATTGTCCGAGAACGACTTCATCTGCGCCGCGAAGCTGGACGAGCTCTTCGAGATCTAGGCGACAACTTGACGACACGCCGCGAGAAGTCCGAGCAGGTCGTCATCGAGGGCCGCGTGGTCGCCGACTTCGGCCGCGAGTTCCTGGTGGAATTCGCCGACCGCCGCCAGATCGTCTGCACGCGCAAGGGCAAGCGCCAGGACGCGACCTGTGGCGACTTCGTCGAGGTGCGCATGACCGGCTCCGCGCAGGGCTCCATCGAGCGTGTCGGCACGCGCAGGAACCTCCTCTTCCGCTCCGACCAATGGAGCGAGAAGACGCTCGCCGCGAACGTGGACCAGGTCGTCATCCTGCTTGCGCCCAAGCCGCCCATCAGCGAGGCGTTCCTCAACATGAGCCTGGTCGCCTGCGACGCGGCGCGCATTCCGGTGGTGATCGCGCTCAACAAGTCGGATCTCCCCGAGCACGCCGAGGCGAGGAAGAAGCTCGACGCCTACGCGCGCATCGGCTACACGGTGATCACGATGTCGGCCAAGTTCGACGTCGCCCCTCTCCTGCCGCACCTCGAGGGCAAGCTCACGCTCCTCGTCGGGCAAAGCGGCATGGGCAAGTCGAAGACCGTGAACGCGCTGGTGCTCTCGGACGTGGCGCGCGTGGGAGAGCTCACCGCCCAGCGCGAGTCCGGCGCGCACACCACGACCTTCTCGCGCTTCTACCGACTGGACAAGGACACGTCCATCATCGACACGCCGGGCTTCCAGTCGTTCGGGCTTTTCCATTTGACCGAGGACCAGATCGCCGACGCGATGCCGGAATTCCGCCCGTATCTCGGCGCTTGCAAGTTCAACGATTGCTCGCACATGTCGGAGCCCGGCTGCGCGATCATCGCCGCGGCGGGGAAGAAGGAGATCAGCCCCGCGCGGCTCTCCTTCTACCAGGTGCTGATCGAGCAGCACCGGGAGTTGCACGAGCAACACCCCGAGTGGAAGAAATAGCCGCGACTAGCGGCCGATCGCCACCGGAATCCTGCGCCGCCCGAATTGGCGCGACGCCCGGAACTCCTCGAACCGCCCGGGAATCGCCGTCGCGCACTTCGGGCACTTTCCGTCCGGCGCCAGCGTGTAGCTCTCGATCCGGTGCCAATCGCGCACGACGAGCGCCGTGCCGCAGCCGGGACAGAACGTGGTCCCGCCTTCCGTGTCGTGCACGTTGCCGGTGTAGACGTAGCGCAGCCCCTCGTCCATCGCGATCCTGCGTGCGCGCGTGAGCGTCGCGGCGGGCGTGGGCGCGAGGTCCGTCATCTTGAAGTCGGGATGGAACGCGGTGAAATGCAGCGGCACGTCGGGGCCCAGCTCGCGGTAGATCCATTGCGACATCGACCTCGCCTCCTCGGCCGAATCGTTCTTGCCGGGAATGAGGAGCGTCGTGATCTCGAACCACACCTCGGTCTCGTGCCTGAGATAGGCGAGCGTGTCCAACACGGGCGCGAGCCTGGAGCCGGTGAGCTTCACGTAGAACTCGTCGGTAAAGGCCTTGAGGTCGACGTTGGCCGCGTCCATCTTCGCGTAGAACTCGCGGCGCGGCTCGGGCGAGATGTAGCCCGCCGTCACCGCCACCGTGAGGATGCCCGCCTCGCGGCACGCGTCCGCCGTATCCATCGCGTACTCGGCGAAGATCACCGGGTCGTTGTAGGTGAAGGCCACGCTGCGGCAGGCGGATTCCACCGCGGCGCGCGCGATCGCCTCGGGAGAGGCGCGGTCCATCAAACGGTCCATGTCGCGCGACTTGGAGATGTCCCAATTTTGACAAAATTTACAGGCGAGATTGCATCCCGCCGTGCCGAAGGAAAGCACCGCGGAGCCCGGCAGGAAATGGTTGAGCGGCTTCTTCTCGATCGGATCGACGCAGAATCCCGAGGAGCGCCCGTACGTCGTGAGGACCATCGCATGGTTCACGCGCGCGCGCACGAAGCAGGCGCCGCGCTGGCCCTCGTGCAGCTTGCAGTCGCGTGGGCACAGATCGCACTGGACGCGCCCGTCGTCGAGTCGATGCCACCACCGTCCGGGATGGAGGTCGCCTTCGATCGGGGCGTGCACGCGCTCGTTCATTTGTACTTCTCCA